>NZ_CP012070.1:3204791-3525271 GCF_001189535.1 Arsenicicoccus sp. oral taxon 190 | reverse complement strand
CCTTGTTCAAGAAGGTCCTCGAGCTCCTCAAGGCCAAGGACGCCGACGACATCGTGGTCTTCGGCGGCGGCATCATCCCCGAGGACGACATCCAGCCGCTCAAGGACATGGGGGTCGCCCACGTCTTCACCCCCGGCGCCACCACCACCCAGATCGTCGACTGGGTCACCACCAACGTCGAGGCCCACTGACCGCTCCCGCACCACCCGACCCCCGTCGCGCCGCGGCGGGGGTCGTGTCGTGCACCCCTCCGGCACGCTCGCGTCCAGCCGGAGCAACCCCCCGGCAGGGAGCGTTACACGACACGTCACTCTGGACGCATTCTGAGGAATCACCGCAGAGTCTTACTGCGTGTAACGCTTGACCGATGATGTGACCACCCCCGGCCTAGCGTGTACCCCATTAGGCCCAAAATCGGCGGTGATCTATTTACACCCGTCCGGCGGGGGTGTCTGATCTGGGGCACCGGTCGGCGGCTCGGCTCTGAGCCGCACTCCCATCCATGACCGGGACCCTCGTCGGCGGCGCGCCTCGGCACGCCACCGCCACCTGTGTAGGAGCCATCACCATGAAGCGAATCACCCTCGGGGCGGCCTTCGTCCTGGCCTGCGCCACCGCGGCCACCCCGCTGGCGGTCGGCGCTGGAGCCCAGGCCGCCGGCCACGACGGCACCGGCCGCGCCACGGTCCTGCAGACCCCGTCGACGCACGCCGCCGTCGTCAAGGCGGCCCAGAAGGACTCCGCCGCCCTGGTCAAGGCGGTCGGCCTGTCCGCCGACAACGCCTTCGTCGTCAAGGACGTCCTCACCGACGCCGACGGCAGCACCCACGTCCGCGTCGACCGCACCTTCAAGGGCGTGCCGGTCATCGGCGGCGACCTGGTCGTCCACCGCAACGCCTCCGGCGCGGTGACCGGGCACGACGGCTCCTTCGACGGCGCCGTCACGGTCGACCTGACGCCCAGCATCACCACCGCCCAGGGGCAGGCGAAGGGTCTGGCTGCCGCCCAGGCCCACAACGCCGGCAAGGGCCTCGACGGCGCCAAGGCCGCCGGCAGCGACCTGGTCGTCTTCATCGGCCGGGACGGCACGCAGCACCTCGCCTTCCAGGTGCGCACCACGGGCCTGAAGAAGGACCGCACCCCCAGCCGGGTCCGCAGCCTGGTCGACGCCGACTCGGGCACCAGCCTGGTGTCCTTCGACGAGATCGCCAAGGGCTCCGGCACCGGCATCTACGTCGGCAGCGTCTCCCTGCCGACGACCTACTCCGGCGGGTCCTACCTGCTGAAGAACCCCAACAACGGCAACTACACCACCGACTCGGGCAACACCACGACGACCGGCGCCACGATGACGGACGCCGACGACCGCTGGGGCACGGGCTCCAACAGCAACCGCCAGAGCGCGGCCGTGGACGCGCAGTTCGGCGCGGACAAGACCTTCGACTACTACAAGAACGTCATGGGCCGCAACGGCATCTGGAACGACGGCCGCGGCGCCCGCTCCCGGGTCCACTACGACAACAACTACAACAACGCGTTTTGGGACGGCACCCAGATGACCTACGGCGACGGCTCCAACAACGCCAAGCCGCTGACCGAGATCGACGTGGCGGGCCACGAGATGTCCCACGGCGTCACCGAGAACACCGCCGGGCTGGTCTACTACGGCGACGCCGGCGGCCTCAACGAGGCCACCTCGGACATCTTCGGCGCGGGCGTGGAGTGGTACGCCAACCTCGCGGCGGACGTGCCCGACTACTACATGGGCGAGCTCATCGACCTCAACGGCAACGGGACGCCGCTGCGCTACATGGACAAGCCCTCCAAGGACGGCATCAGCTACGACTGCTGGACCTCGGACATGAACAGCTGGCCCGACACCGGCAAGGGCAACCCGCACTACACCTCCGGCCCGCTCAACCACTGGTACTACCTGGCCTCGGAGGGCTCGGGCACCAAGACCATCAACGGCCGGACCTACTCCAGCCCGACCTGCAACAGCTCGACGGTCACCGGCGCCGGCCACGACGTCATCGAGAAGATCTGGTACCGCACGCTGTCCACCAAGCTGACCTCGTCGTCGCGCTACACCGCGGCCCGTGAGGGTGCCATCCAGTCCGCGATCGAGCTGTATGGCGCGTCCAGCCAGGCCTGCAAGTCCGTCGAGGCGGCCTTCAGCGCCATCAACGTCCCGGCCGGCAACGCCAAGTGCTCCGGCACCACGCCGACCCCGACCCCGACCCCGACGCCCACGCCGACCCCGGGCACCAACGCGGTCGTCAACGGCGGCTTCGAGTCCGGCCAGACCGGGTGGACCGGCACCAGCGGCCCCATCACCAACAACTCCGGCCGCGCCGCCCACTCCGGCAGCTGGAAGCTCTGGCTCGGCGGCAACGGCTCCACCGCCAGCGAGTCCGAGCAGCAGAGCGTCACCGTCCCCACCAACGGCAAGCTCACCTTCTGGGTCGCCGTCGACACCGACGAGACCTCCAGCTACACCGCCTACGACAAGGCCACCGTCACCGTCAACGGCACCACCGTCGCGTCCTACAGCAACCTGACCAAGACCAGCGGCTACGTCCAGAAGACCGTCGACCTGTCCAGCTACGCCGGGCAGACCGTCACCCTGAAGTTCGCCGCCACCGAGGACTCCTCGGCCCAGACGAGCTTCGTCTTCGACGACGTCGCCGTCCAGTAGCACCCCGGTCCACCCGGACCAGAGCACAACCGCACCACCAGCACCACAGCAGCACGGCCGGCCGTCCCACCCCGGGGCGGCCGGCCGTCGGCATACGGATTAAACCCTGGATGCCGCAGCGAGGCGCCGGGCGGGCAGCGCGCCAGCACCGTGTGGGATGAGTCGCAGCAGGCTCGCTCGACGTGGAGCGGGCCTGCGGCGCGCGTTATCCTCGCGAGGACACTCCACCACCTAACCCAAGGACGGATGAGCGTGGATCTTTTCGAGTACCAGGCACGCGACATGTTCGAGAAGCACGGCGTGCCGGTCCTGGCGGGCAAGACCGCCGAGACCCCCGAGCAGGCTCGGGCCGCCGCAGAGGAGATCGGCGCCAGGAGCGGCGGGGTCACCGTCGTCAAGGCGCAGGTCAAGACCGGGGGTCGCGGCAAGGCCGGCGGCGTCAAGGTCGCCAAGACCGCCGACGAGGCGGAGAGCTACGCCCAGCAGATCCTCGGCATGGACATCAAGGGCCACACCGTCCACACCGTCATGATCGCCCAGGGCGCCAAGATCGCCGAGGAGTACTACTTCTCGCTGCTGCTGGACCGCGCCCACCGCAACTACCTCGCGATGTGCAGCAAGGAGGGCGGCATGGAGATCGAGCAGCTCGCGGTCGAGCGGCCCGAGGCCCTCGCGCGCATCGCCGTCGACCCGCAGGTCGGCATCGACGAGGCCAAGGCCCGCGAGATCGTCGAGGCCGCGGGCTTCGACGCCGAGACCGGCGCCTCGATCGTCCCGGTGCTGCAGAAGCTGTGGGACGTCTACTCCGGCGAGGACGCCACCCTCGTGGAGGTCAACCCGCTGGTCAAGACCGAGGACGGCGACATCATCGCCCTCGACGGCAAGGTGACGCTGGACGACAACGCGTCCTTCCGCCAGGCCGACCGCAAGGCCCTGGTCGACGAGCGGACCGAGGACCCGCTGGAGGCCAAGGCCAAGGCGATGCACCTCAACTACGTCAAGCTCGACGGCAACGTCGGCATCATCGGCAACGGCGCGGGCCTCGTGATGAGCACCCTGGACGTCGTCGCCTACGCCGGTCAGGACCACACCGGCGGCACCAGCAAGCCCGCCAACTTCCTCGATATCGGGGGCGGCGCCTCCGCGGAGGTCATGGCCAACGGCCTCGACGTCATCCTCGGCGACGAGCAGGTCAAGGCCGTCTTCGTCAACGTCTTCGGCGGCATCACCGCGTGCGACGCGGTCGCCAACGGCATCGTCGGGGCCCTCAAGACCCTGGGCGACGCCGCCACCAAGCCGCTCGTGGTCCGTCTGGACGGCAACAACGTGGTCGAGGGTCGCCGCATCCTCGAGGACTTCAACCACCCCCTGGTCACCGTCGAGGAGACCATGGACGGCGCGGCCCGCAAGGCCGCCGAGCTGGCCGCCAAGTAAGCGTTCGAGCGAGAGAGACAGGACTACACACACCAATGGCTATCTTCCTCAACGCCGACTCCAAGGTCGTCGTCCAGGGCATGACCGGCTCCGAGGGCATGAAGCACACCACGCGCATGCTCGCCTCCGGCACCAACATCGTCGGCGGGGTCAACCCCAAGAAGGCCGGCCAGACCGTCGACTTCCCCCAGGGCAAGCAGGTCCCCGTCTTCGGCACCGTCCAGGAGGCCATGAACGCCACCGGCGCCAACGTCTCGGTCATCTTCGTGCCGCCGGCGTTCACCAGGTCCGCGGTCGTCGAGGCCGTCGACGCCGGCATGCCGCTGCTCGTGGTCATCACCGAGGGCATCGCGGTCAAGGACACCGCGGAGTTCTACAACTACGCCAAGGACAAGGGCACGACCCGCATCATCGGCCCCAACTGCCCCGGCATCATCAGCCCCGGGCAGTCCAACGCCGGCATCATCCCCGCCGACATCGCCGGTGCGGGTCAGATCGGGCTGGTCTCCAAGTCCGGCACCCTGACCTACCAGATGATGTACGAGCTGCGCGACTACGGCTTCACCACCGCCGTCGGCATCGGTGGCGACCCGGTCATCGGCACCACCCACATCGACTGCCTCGAGGCCTTCGAGCAGGACCCCGACACCAAGGCGATCGTGATGATCGGCGAGATCGGGGGCGACGCTGAGGAGCGCGCCGCCAAGTACATCCAGGACCACGTGACCAAGCCGGTCGTCGGCTACGTCGCGGGCTTCACCGCCCCCGAGGGCAAGACGATGGGCCACGCCGGCGCCATCGTCTCCGGCGGGGCCGGCACCGCGGCCGCCAAGAAGGAGGCCCTCGAGGCCGCCGGCGTCAAGGTCGGCAAGACGCCGTCCGAGACGGCCGCGCTGATGCGCGAGATCATGCAGTCCCTCTGACGTCACCGTCACCCGGCGAGCCGGTCCCCTCCGCGAGGAGGTGACCGGCTCGCGGAATACGGCCTGACGGGCTCGCCCGGCGAGCCGGGGCGAGGACCCGGCCCGGAGTGCGCGACGATGAGGGCACCCATGACTGAGCCATCCCGCCTCCGCACCACGTCCACGCCCGACGCCCCGGCCGGGGCGCCGCTGTCCCAGGCGCTGCGCGCCGCCGCCGTGGCCGCCGTCTCGAGCTGGCTGCCGCTCGTGCTCGTCGCCGTGGTCGGCTGGGCCGGCTCGGCCCGCACCACCGTCGGCTGGGACGCCGCGCTCGGCGTCGGCTCGCTGGCCTGGGTCGCTGCGCACCTCGGGAGCCTGCGCTCGGGCGGGACGACGCTGTCGCTGACGCCGCTGCTGCTGACCGCGCTGCCGCTCGCCGCGTGCTCCGTGGCCGCCCGCACCCTGGCCGGCGCGGTCGAGACCGACCGGACGCCGCGGGTCGGCTGGCTCGGGGGGATGCGCTCCGGCGTCGCCCGGCTCCTCGGCATCTTCGTCCTGGCGTATGCCGTGCTCGGCGCCGTCGTGGCGCTGCACGCCGCGTCCATGCCGGTCGGGCCGTCCTGGCCGTCGACGCTGCTCGGCGTGGTCGCGCTGCCCGTCGTGGGCGTGCTCGTGGGGCTGCGCCACGCCTGGTCGCGGCCGGCCTTCGCCCCGTCGTGGCACGACCACGCGGCGGTGCTGCTGCCGAGCGCGGTGCGCCGGGGGCTCGCCGTCGGGCCGCGGGGCGTGGGGGCGTTGCTGCTCGCGGGGCTGCTGCCCGTGGTGGCGAGCTTCGTCGCCCACCTGTCCCGGGTGCGGGACCTGACGGCCGCGCTCGACGCGGGAGCGCTCGGCAACGCCGTGCTCGCCGTCGTCCAGCTGGGGTGGCTGCCCGACGCTGCCGCGTGGGGGCTGTCCTGGCTGGCGGGGCCCGGCTTCTCGGTGGGGCTGGGGTCGACGTACACCTGGCGGCAGGCGCAGTCCGGCCTGCTGCCGATGGTGCCGGTCCTCGGGGCGCTGCCCGACAACGGCCCGCTGCCGTGGTGGACCGCCCTGGCCGGCCTCGTGCCGGTCCTGGTGGGCGCGCTCGTGGCGCGCTGGGCGGTCAGCCGGCTGCCGGCCCTGTCCACGCTGTCCGCCAAGGCGCAGGCCGCGGGCGCGGCGTGGCTGGCCACCGTCCTCGGGTCGCTGGTCGTGCTGGCGCTGGCGAGCGGGTCGCTCGGCGCCAAGGCGCTCGTCGCGGTGGGGCCGCACCTGTGGCAGACCACGCTGGCCCTGGCCGGCGAGCTCGGGCTGGGCGTCCTGGTCGTGCTGGGCCTGACCTGGCGCCGCTACCACTGACCCGTCCCTCCCGGCGGGGGCTGCTGGGGCTGTCGGAGGCTGGCTGCGTCGGCTGCGTCGGCCGCGTCGGCTAGGAGACGCCGAGCGCCCGGGCCAGCCAGGGCGGGGTCCGGGTCGCCAGGGCGGCGTCGCAGCCGGCCTGGGCGATGCGGGTGTTGGCGCCGCGGGAGCAGGCCGACCAGGCGTCGAACGGCTCCGGGTAGGCGGCCCGCAGCGCCCCGAACCCCACGAGGTATCCCGCGAAGGTCACCGCCACCAGGTGCCACGCCGCCCAGCCCCAGCGCCGGTCCCGCACCTGCGCCGCCACGGCCCGCAGCCCGAAGACCAGGGCGGCCACGCCGGTCGCGAGGGCGATGAGCCCCCAGGGGTGCGGCAGCGACGTCGCGAGGACCGTCACGAGGACCAGGCCCATCGCGCGGCGGCCGTCCCGCAGCCCGGGGGGCACGCGGCGCGAGCCCTCGTCCCGGCCTCCGTGGCCCTCGGGGCGGCGGGGATCGTGGGGGTCGCTGGGGTCTGGGCGGGTGGTCCCGGGGTCGCGGCGATGTGCTGGCACCGAGCCATCCTCTCCCATCCCGCTAGGGTGCTCGGTGTGAGCGCCCTGCCCGTCCCCGTCGTCGTCCTCGTCTCCGGGTCCGGCACGCTGCTGCAGGCGCTGCTGGACGCGTGCGAGGACCCCGCCTACGGCGTCCGGGTCGCGGCCGTGGGGGCCGACCGGCCCGGCACCCTGGGGGAGCAGCGGGCGGTGCGGTCGGGGGTGCCGACCTTCGTGGTGGCGCCGGGGGCCCACGCGGACCGGGCGGCCTGGGACGCTGCGCTGGCGGCCGAGATCGCGCGCCACGCCCCGCAGCTCGTCGTCAGCGCCGGGTTCATGCGGATCCTGGGGGAGCAGGTGCTGGCCGGGCCCCCCGTCGTCAACACCCACCCCGCGTTGCTGCCCAGCTTCCCCGGCGCGCACGGCGTGCGGGACGCCCTCGCCCACGGCGTGGCCGTCACCGGCACCACCTGCCACCTCGTCGACGCCGGCGTCGACACCGGGCCGATCATCGCCCAGCGCGCCGTCGCCGTCGCCGACGACGACACCGAGGCGTCGCTGCACGAGCGCATCAAGGTCCAGGAGCGCGAGATGCTCGTCGACGTCGTCGGCCGTATGGCGCGCCACGGCCACCGCCTCGACGGCCGTCGGGTGCGGTTGCTCGGCTGACGTCGGACAGCGGCGACGGGAGGCGGCGGAGCGAGGCGGCGGCGGCGCGCCATACGGCCGGTAAGGTTGAGGCACACGACTGGCGCAGGTGGACCACCACCGGGGAGTGTGACCTTCGTGGGCATCGGCCGCCTGGGTGCCCGCCCTCATCGAGTTCCGCTGCAGGAGTGAGCAGATGACTGCCAACGAGCAGGGGCGCCGACCGATCCGTCGCGCGCTGGTGTCCGTCTACGACAAGTCCGGCCTGGAGAGCCTCGTGCGGGGGCTGCACGACGCCGGCGTGGAGCTGGTCTCCACCGGCGGGTCGGCCGCCCTGATCGCCGACCTGGGGCTGCCGGTCACGCGGGTCGAGGAGCTGACCGGCTTCCCCGAGTGCCTGGAGGGGCGGGTCAAGACGCTGCACCCGCGCGTGCACGCCGGGATCCTCGCCGACACCCGCAAGCCCGACCACCTGCGCCAGCTCGAGGAGCTCCAGGTGGCTCCGTTCGAGCTGGTCGTGGTCAACCTGTACCCCTTCAGCGCCACGGTCGCGTCCGGCGCGAGCCCCGACGAGTGCATCGAGCAGATCGACATCGGCGGCCCCTCGATGGTCCGCGCCGCCGCCAAGAACCACCCGAGCGTCGCCGTCGTCACCTCCCCGGGCGACTACGCCGACGCGCTGGCCGCGGCCGAGGCCGGCGGGTTCACGCTCGAGCAGCGAAAGTCGCTGGCGGCCAAGGCGTTCGCGCACACCGCGGCCTACGACGTGGCCGTCGCGTCGTGGCTGGCGAGCAGCTACGTGGGGGACGGCGAGTCCTTCCCCGCGTTCGCCGGGCAGACCTGGACCAAGGCGACGGACCTGCGGTATGGCGAGAACCCGCACCAGGCGGCTGCGCTCTACCGGGGCGACGGCGCGGGTGTGGCCACCGCCGAGCAGCTGCACGGCAAGGCCATGAGCTACAACAACTACGTCGACACGGACACGGCGGTGCGGGCGGCATACGACCACGGCGATCGCCCGACGGTGGCGATCATCAAGCACGCCAACCCCTGCGGCATCGCCGCCGGGGCGCCCGGCGAGGAGATCGCGGCGGTCCACCGGCAGGCCCACGAGTGCGACCCGCTGTCGGCCTACGGCGGGGTCATCGCCACCAACCGCCCGGTGACCGTGGCGATGGCCGAGACGGTCAAGGACATCTTCACCGAGGTGGTCGCGGCGCCCGGCTTCGAGCCCGAGGCACTCGAGATCCTCACCGCCAAGAAGAACATCCGGCTGCTGCGGCTGCCCGAGGACCTGGCGGAGCAGCGCGACCGCGTCGAGCTGCGGCCCATCAGCGGTGGCCTGCTGGTGCAGGAGGCGGACCGCATCGACGCCGTCGTCGAGCCGCGCGAGGACGACAAGGAGACCGCCGGCCACGGCGACGCCCCGCTCCACTGGACCCTCGTCGCCGGTGAGCCGGTGGACGACCGCACCCTGGTGGACCTGGACTTCGCGTGGAAGGCGGTGCGGGCCACCAAGTCCAACGCGATCCTGCTGGCGCGCGACGGCGCTTCGGTCGGCATCGGCATGGGGCAGGTCAACCGGGTCGACTCGTGCCGCCTCGCGGTCCAGCGGGCGGGGGAGGACCGGGCCCGCGGTGCGGTGGCCGCGTCCGACGCGTTCTTCCCCTTCGCGGACGGGCCGCAGATCCTCCTCGACGCCGGCGTGCGGGCCATCGTCGCGCCGGGCGGCTCGCTGCGCGACGCCGAGACGGTCGAGGCCTGTCGACGAGCGGGCGTCTCCCTCTACTTCACGGGGACCCGGCACTTTGCCCACTGAGCACCACGAGGGCCGGCCCGTGGTCGCGCTGTCCGCCGGAGCCGCGCTGCTCGCCGGAGCCCTGTCGTCCGTGCAGTCCCGCGCCAACGGGCAGCTGGCGCAGGTCTTCGGGGCGCCGGCGGACGCGTCGCTGTGGAGCTTCGGGTCGGGCTGGGTGCTGCTGCTCGCGCTCGTCCTCCTCGTGCCGCAGGTCCGGCGCGGCGTCGTGGAGGTCGTGCGCGCCGTCCGGGAGCGGCGGCTGCGGCCCTGGACGACGGTCGGCGGGATCCTGGGTGCGGCCTTCGTCGCGGTCCAGACCTTCGCCGTCCCCACGATCGGGGTCGCGCTCTTCACCATCGCGATCGTCGGTGGGCAGACCACCAGCGCGCTGCTGGTGGACCGGCTGGGGCTCGGCCCCGCGGGCCGGGTGCACGTGACGGCCGGTCGTGTGGTGGCGGCGCTGCTCACCTTCGTGGGCGTCGCCGTGGCCGTGAGCGCGCGGTCCGGCAGCGGCGCGAGCGCGGCCCTGCCCGTCGTGCCGGTGCTGCTGGCCGTCCTGGCCGGTGCGGGCATCGCGCTGCAGCAGGCGATCAACGGCCGGGTCAACCGGGTCAGCGGGTCACCGCTGGCGACCACCGCCATCAACTTCACCTGGGGCGTGGGCACGCTGCTGGGCTGGGCGCTCGCGCTCGCCGTCCGCGGCGGGCTGCACCCGCCACGGACGTGGCACGCGCCGTGGTGGGCCTTCCTCGGCGGGTTCATCGGCATCGTCTACATCGCGATCGGGGCGGTGGTGGTGCACCACCTCGGTGTGCTCGTGGCCGCCCTGATCACCCTCACCGGTCAGCTGGTGTCGGCCGTCGTCATCGACCTCCTCAGCCCGTCGGCCCAGGGTCACGTCGGTCCGCAGCTGCTGCTCGGGGTCGGCCTGACCCTGGTCGCCGCGCTCGGGGCGGGGGTGGCGGCGCAGCGCGCGAGGCGGGTGGCAAGATGAAGCCCGTGACTGCGACTCTGCTGGACGGCAAGGCGACTCTCGCCACGATCAAGTCCGAGCTCGCCGAGCGCGTGAGCGCGCTGCGGGCCCGCGGCATCACCCCCGGCCTGGGCACCGTGCTCGTGGGCGACGACCCCGCGAGCACGTGGTATGTCGGCGCCAAGCACAAGGACTGCGCCGAGGTCGGCATCGCCTCGATCCAGCGGCACCTTCCGGCGACGGCGACGCAGCAGGAGGTCGAGGCGGTCGTCGACGAGCTCAACGCCGACCCGGCCTGCACCGGTTTTCTGGTGCAGCAGCCGACCGGTCTGGACGACACGGCCATCCTGGCCCGGGTCGCGCCGGCCAAGGACGCCGACGGCCTCAACCCCGTCAACCTCGGCAACCTGGTGCTCGGGATCCCCGGGCCGCTGCCGTGCACCCCGATGGGCGTCGTCGAGCTGTGCCGTCGCTACGACATCCCCCTGAAGGGCGCCGAGGTCGTGGTGATCGGCCGCGGCATCACCGTCGGTCGCCCGCTCGGGCTCATCCTCACCCGCCGGTCGGAGAACGCCACCGTCACCCTGTGCCACACCGGCACCCGTGACCTCGCGGCCCACACCCGCCGCGCCGACATCGTCGTGGCCGCCGCCGGCGTCCACCACATCCTGACCGCGGACATGGTCAAGCCGGGCGCCGCGGTCTTCGACGTCGGCGTCTCGCGGATCGCGGGGGAGGACGGCAGGTCCCGCGTCGCCGGGGACGTCCACCCCGACGTCCGGGAGGTGGCGGGCTGGGTCACGCCCAACCCCGGTGGCGTGGGGCCGATGACCCGGGCGCTGCTGCTGTCCAACGTCGTCGACTCGGCCGAGCGCGCCGCGGCCGAGCAGGCAGCCGTCGGGTGACGGTGCTCGGCCCGGGACGTCTGGCCCTGTGGTGGGTCCTCGGGGGTGGGTGCCTGCTGGCGCTCGCCGTGATCGCCTTCGGCTCGCCCCGCCTCGGCGGGATCCTGCTGGCGGGTGCCCTCGTGGTGGCGGCGGCGATCCGTCTGACGGTCCCGGCGGAGCGCGCCGGGGGGCTCGTCATACGGTCCAGGGTCGTGGACGTGCTGATGTACCTCGCGCTCGCCACCGTGGTCGCCGTCGGCGCGACCGCCGTCAACTGGCACCCACCCCGCTGACCTACCGCCGGTAGCACAGTCGACCGGCCGTCCTCGTGCAGGCGAGTTGTGCAAGGGCCGGTCAAGTTGGCGGAGATCCTGCTCACGCGGCGCCCATCCCGGCAGGGCGCCACGGCGCCGGCGTCGGACGATCCAGCGCTCCCGCCGACTCGGCGATCACCAGTGCCCGGAGCAGGTCGATGTCGGTGATGTCGTCCATCGTCAGGTCGACCAGGGTGTGACCCGTCGACTGAACATCTCGGTCGCGGCGGCGCTGGGCCCGGATCCGAGAGCGCAGCAGGGTGCCGTCGCCGTCGACATACTTGTCCGCACCGTGCAGCTCGATCCCGCACGCCGTGCCCCGGACGCGCCAGTCCAGACGTTTGAGGCCGCCCGGCGTCTCGAGCTCCACCTGCGACTCGAGATCGAACCCCGCCTGCATCAACGCAAACCGCGCTCGGCTCTCGCCGGCGTTCTCCGCCTGGGGTTCCACCCAGGTCAAGAGGGTGGCCACGCGGCGGATCCCACGCCGCCTCGCCCGGCGAAGGATCGCGTCCTGGATCTCCCGCTCCTCCACGAGCCCCCGAGCGAGAGCAGCATCTGCCGCCGCGACCCCGGCCGGCAGACCCGACTGCAAGGCGTACTCGACGATGGCTGCGGCCGGGGTGAGCACCGGCGCGTCGGGTTCCACCTCCTCGGTGCACGTGTGGGAGCGGATCAGGACTCGAGAGGTGGAGGCGCCGTGTGCTCCGGGGGGCTCCTCGCCCGCGCGCCGTCGCGTCAGCAGGAGCCGATCCAGGTCGCGGAGGTCGACGGGCAGGCCGTGCCAGAGACATGCCGAGACGCCCGACGTGACCAGGCGCCCCTCGTGGGCCATGTGGGAGGCACGGATCAGCTCGTGGTGGCGCACCTCAGGGTCCCGGGGGACGGGGCCGCGTGCGTAGAACCCGCGCAACAGGCTGTGCAGCCTCCCGTCGCGTCTGGCCTCGCGGATGTCATCGGGGGCCCACCCTCGCGCGGAGAGCTGGGCGGTGGCGAAGATGGGTCCTGGGGGGAGGGGCGGTGTCGTCATACGAGGACGCTGTCAGCCCCCTCGGGACAGCGCGAGGCCCGCGTCAGCCGTTGTGGATGACGCGGGCCGGAACGCGACGCGCTGTGGATGAACCCGCCGCCGGTAGCACGGACCGCCTGCTCAAGGAAGGCCGGTCGATCGCGCTACCGCCGGTAGGTCAGATCAGGCCGAGCTCCTTGACCTGGTCGCGCTCGGACTCCAGGCGAGCCGCGGACGCCGTGATCCGCTCGCGCGAGAAGTCGTTGAGCTCGATGCCCTGGACGATCTCCCACTTGCCGCCGCGCACCCGGCACGGGAACGAGGAGATGATCCCCTCGGGCACGCCGTAGGACCCGTCGGAGGGGACGGACATCGACACGATGTCGTCGGTGCCGAGCATCCAGTCGCGCATGTGGTCGATCGTCGCGTTGGCGGCCGAGGCGGCCGAGGACGCGCCGCGCGCCTTGATGATCGCCCCGCCGCGCGTGGCGACGGTCGGGATGTACTCGCCGGTGATCCAGGCCTCGTCGACCAGCTCGGTCGCGGCCTTGCCGTTGACCTTCGTGTTGAACAGGTCGGGGTACATCGAGTCGTCGTGGTTGCCCCAGATCGCGAGGTCCTTGATCTCCGCGACGCCGACGCCGAGCTTCTTGGCCAGCATCGACTTGGCGCGGTTGTGGTCCAGGCGGGTCAGCGCGTTGAACTGCTCGGGGGCCATGTCGGGGGCGTTCTTCATGGCGATGAGCGCGTTGGTGTTGGCCGGGTTGCCGGTCACGAGGACCTTGGCCTTGGGGGCGACCTTGTTGAGCGCGGCGCCCTGGCCGGTGAAGATCTTGCCGTTGGCGGCGAGCAGGTCCGCGCGGTCCATGCCCTCCTTGCGCGGCATGGCGCCCACGAGCATCGCGCAGTCGACGTCGGCGAAGATCTCCTCGGGGTCGTCGCCGATCACGACGCCCGCGAGGGTCGGGAAGGCGCAGTCGTCGAGCTCCATGACGACGCCCTCGAGCGCCTTGAGCGCGGGGGTGATCTCCAGCAGGCGCAGCTCGACGGGGGTGTCCTTGCCGAGCAGCTCACCGCTGGCGATGCGGAAGAGGAGGCTGTAGCCGATCTGGCCGGCAGCGCCGGTCACGGCGACCTTGACGGGAGTTGCGCTCACGAGTTCGTCCTTCACGCGGGTGGTCGGATGGGTACCTCTCGAACCTATCAGCCGCCCCCGACACCCTCACCTCGTGGCCCACGTGGTCCGTGCCACGTCCCCCCGCCCCCTCTCGGCCGACCCGGGCAGCACGAAGGCCTGGTCCAGGGAGCTGGACCAGGCCCTCGTGGTCAGGCCGTATGCCGGTGCGCGCCGCTGCCCAGCCGCGCTGCGGCCGGGCAGCAGACAAGCTGCCCTGGACGGCCTGCCTTCAGCGGACTGCCTTCAGCGGGCTGCGCTCAGGCGCGGGCTGCGCTCAGGCGCCGGCGCGCTCAGGCGCGGGTGGCGCCGACCTGGTC
Organism: Arsenicicoccus sp. oral taxon 190; assembly: GCF_001189535.1. NCBI lineage: Bacteria > Bacillati > Actinomycetota > Actinomycetes > Micrococcales > Intrasporangiaceae > Arsenicicoccus > Arsenicicoccus sp. oral taxon 190. The sequence goes on along the minus strand of NZ_CP012070.1, from coordinate 3,511,202 downwards.
GTCGCCCGCCTCGCCGGCGACGTCGATCGCGGTGCGGTTGACGCCGGTGATCGCGGCGTAGGTGGCGCCGGCGATGACGGCACCGATGATCGGCGCGACCCAGAACATCCAGAGCTGGCCCAGCGCACCCGCCTGGTAGAACGCGACGCCGAGCGAGCGGGCCGGGTTGACGGAGGTGTTGGAGACGGGGATGGAGATGAGGTGGATCAGCGTCAGGCCGAGGCCGATCGCGATGGGGGCGAAGCCGACGGGGGCGCGCTCGTCGGTGGCGCCGAGGATGATGTAGAGGAAGAACATCGTGCAGACGATCTCGCAGAGCAGCACCGCGAGCATCGAGTAGCCGTCGGGGGAGTGGGCGCCGTAGCCGTTGGCCGCGAAGCCCTTGGAGGCGTCGAAGCCGTCCTTGCCGGACGCGATCGCGTAGAGCACGCCACCGGCCACGCAGGCCGCGACGCACTGGGTGACGATGTAGGGGAGGACGTCGCGGGCGTCGAAGTGGCGGGCCGCGGTCAGGCCCAGCGTGACGGCCGGGTTGAAGTGGCCGCCGGAAACGTGGCCCACGGCGTAGGCCATCGTCAGGACGGTGAGGCCGAAGGCCAGGGCGACGCCGACGAAGGCGATGCCCATGTTGACCGGGTCGGACTTGTGCATGACGTGGGCGGCGAGGACGGCGCTGCCGCAGCCGCCGAAGACGAGCCAGAAGGTGCCGAGGAACTCGGCGCCCAGGCGGTGGGCGAGCTTGGGCTGGGACACGGTGCGGGACACGGGGTGCTCCTGAAGCGGTTGGTGGAGGGGAGACGCCCCGGGGGTCGCGTTGCGCGTGACCGTCACCGACCTGGCCGCGTCGACGGGTCCGCCGCCGGGTCGGGGCCGGTCGACTCTCGGAGCGTGCGTCGTCGCGGGCCCATCCTTGCACGGGGCCGGCGGCCGCGTCCGGGTTTTCGTCCAGGTTGGGCCGGATTCGTCCCGCGCGTATGGCGTAACGTTCTCGCGCACCGTGATACCGAGGCGCGGCGTACGTCACTCTGTGTGACGTGATCCCGCACCTCATGATGGCAGCGGCCCTGGCCGCCGGCCCGACCCCCGTCCCCGTGGCCGCCAACCCGGGCTACGCGATGCCCTCGGTCGCGGCGGTCTTCGCGTCCCCCACCGCCACCCAGCACGGCTGCTCCGGCGCGGTGCTCGACTCCCCGACCGGCAGCCTGGTCGTCACCGCGGCACACTGCGTCAGCGACCGCGGCACCGGCCTGCGGGTCGTGCCCGGCTACTCCCGGGGCCGGGCACCCTACGGCACCTGGGCGGTGACGGCTGCCTACGTCGACCCCGGGTGGCAGGCGACCGCGGACCCGCACCGGGACCTGGCCGTGCTCCGGGTGGGCACCCACCTCGTCGGGGGTCGGGTCCGCACCCTCGCCGGGACCGTGGGCGGTTACCACCTGGGTGAGGCGCCCGCCTCGGGGGCCGAGCTGCGGGGCTACGGCTACGTGGCCGGCTCCGGGGACCAGGCCGTCGGCTGCGTCAACGCCATCACCCTGACCAACGGCTACCCGACCTTCCCCTGCGGAGAGATGTGGGGCGGGGTAAGCGGCACCGCCCTGACGAGCGCCGGCGCCGACGGCAGCAAGACCGTGCGCGGTGTCATCGGCGGCCTGCACGAGGGCGGTTGCTACCCCGACGTGTCGTACTCCTCGCCGTTCGGCGCCTGGAGCACCCAGCTGGTGCAGCGCGCCTCGGCGGGCGGGCCGGGCGACGTGGTGCGCAACCCCGTCGGCGACGGCTGCTGACGGCACGGCAGGGGACCGGGATCGAGCGGTCGTGAAAGCCCTGTCATGCCGATGGTCGGACGTTGCGATCGTGCCGAGAAGCGGAAGCCCGAGGCACGACCAAAGGCGGTCCAAGGAGGAACCCCTGCCGAGCGCCACGCGGGCGAACGCCCCGCTCGGCGCGACGCCGCGCCGTATGGGGCATGCTGCGCGCATGGGGCTTCTGGCGCATCTGACCTGGGGCGACTCGTGGCGCCGCCCGAAGGAACGGCTGGGCCGTGTGGTGGATGCCATCCAGAAGAAGTCCATGAACATGCCGAAGCCGGTGGACGCGGACGACCCGTCCGTTGACATCTACATCTACGTCTCGGGCGCCGTCTGGCAGCACGAAGATGAGGTTCAAGCTAGGTACGCTGAGCGCCCGCGGCCGCAAGTGGTTACGCGTCATGATCTACGTCCCCGATCAGCTGACGGGTCAGGAGGAATCGGAGATGTACTTCACGACGACTCTCGAAGACGTGGCTGTCGCTGTGGAAGCACGGCTTCGAAAGAAGCGGCCGGACTGGCCTATCGAGACCTTGATAGAACAGATCCGCCAGCGCAAGCCTGCCGCCTGAACATCCGGATCTGCCGCTGACCGCTCGATCGACGTGGCCGGTCAGGAGGGCTGTCGGTCGCGGCGAGCCCGGGTGGGCGGGCTCAATCCTGCCGGGCAGTCGCCTGCGTGGAGCGTCGGCGCGCCTGCTGGCGGGCGTAGTAGGCGCGGGAGCGGTTGCGGTCGCCGCAGTCGCTGGTGACGCACCACCGGCGGTTGCGTCGAGGTGAGGTGTCTAGGTAGACCCAGCCGCAGAGGGCGTCCTCGCACTGGTGGAGCCGGTCGAGGTCGTCGCGGCCCAAGAGCTCGACCAGGCCACGCGCGATCCGGTGACGCGGTGTCTCGAGCGTCAACGTGGTGTCCCTCCACGCCCAGCCGGAGCCGCTGCGGGCGAGGTGGGCCTGGGCGACGGCCTCGCGGTAGGCGGCGGCGATCGAGGCGGCCGCGGCCTCGTCGGCGTCGAACAGTGCCGCGTAGGCGTGCTCGCGCAGCTCGATGACCCCCTGGAGCTCCGCGGCCGCTCGTCGAGGGTCCCTGCCGGCGAGGTGCGACAGCCGGGTCTGCTGCTCGGCGTCCAGCAGGTCGGCCTCCCGGCACCAGGTCAGGACCACGGGGTAGGAGGTCAGGTCCTCCTCCCGCTCGGGGCCGCCGAGTCGCCACTCGACCGTGTTGATGAGGTCGAGCATCCGGTCGCCCGAGATGTGGCTGAACTCCGGCATACGTCCTCCTCACAGGTGATCCTAGTCTTGCATGTGAGGGGATCGTCCTGTTGAATCTCACGGGTAATGAGATGATCACCCGTGAGAGGTGGCTGGTCGTGGATCCGAGCCTTCGGCTGCTGCGCAGCCATCCGAGCTTCCGGTGGTACTGGGTGGGCCAGTCGATCAGCAGTGCCGGGAGTCAGGTGACCGCGCTGGCGTTGCCGCTGGTCACGGCCCTGGCGTTGCACGGCAGTCCGCGTGACGTCGGGTTCGTCGCGACGGCCGCGATGGCGCCGTACCTGCTCTTCTCCCTGCTGGCCGGGCACTATCTCGAGGCGCGACCCAAGCGGGCCGTGATGATCCCGGCCGACCTGGCGCAAGCCCTGCTGCTGGGGGCGATCCCCGTCGCGTGGTGGGCGGGGTCGCTCAGCGTCCCCCTGCTCGCGGGGATCGCCTTCCTGTGCGGGACCGCTGCCCTGTGCTTCGGCGTCGTGGGCTTCTCCTACGTCCCCGACCTCGTCGCGACCGACGACCTGCCTGCCGCCAACCGGGCCATCCAGGGCAGCCGCACCGTGACCGAGGTGGCCGGCCCCGGCCTGGCCGGCCTGCTCGTCGGCGCGCTGGGCGCCCCCGTGGCGATCCTCGTCGACGCCGTCAGCTACCTGGCCTCGGCCGTCGGGGTCGCCGCCGCGCACCCCCGGCACCGCCCGGGCCCGGACGAGTCGACCCCCGGGTCGACCCCCGAGTCGACCCCTGAGGTGGCCCCCCAGGCCACCCCCGACGCCGGCACCGACGACCACCCACGGCCGTCCGTGCTGGCCGGCCTGCGCGTGCTGTTCACCAACCCGCACCTGCGCGCGCTGACGATCCACGCCGCGCTCTACAACCTCGCCAGCGAGATCTTCACGCTCAACCTGGTCCTGTGGGCCGTCCAGGAGCAGCACCTCCCGACCGCCACCTACGGGCTCGCCATGGGTGCGGGCGGCATCGGCGGGCTGATCGGCACCCTGACCGCCCTGCGCCTGTCCGAACGTCTCGGTCTGGGCCGGGCCTTCATCGCCTCCCTCGCCCTGTCGTGCGGCATCCCGGTCCTGGCCGTCCTGGTGCCCGCGCACGGCCTTGCCCTCGGGGCCATCCTCGCCGCCGTGATGCTCGTGTCCGGCATCGGGCTCGGCAACGCCAACGTCTACTCGCTGACCCTGCGGCAGGCCGCCATCCCTCGCGACCAGCTGACGCGTTCGGCCGGCGCCTACACCCAGGTCATGTACGGATCCATCCCCCTCGGCGGGGCTCTCGCAGGCGTCCTCGGCGAGTCGCTCGGCACCCGACGAGCCACCGCCGCCGGCGCGGTCCTGCTGGCCTGCTCCATCCTGCCGATGCTCACCCGTCACATCCGCACCCTGACCAGCGCGACGCACCCCGCCGCCACACACCCCGCAGCCTGAAACTACGGCCTGACACCACAGCCTGATCCCACCTCCACAACCCCACCAGAAGGAGAGAGCCCATGTCGCTTCGCCTGTCCCACACCACCTGGGACGCCCTCGACCCCCACGCCGTCGCCGAGTTCTGGCGCCGGCTCCTCGGGTGGGACGTCCAGGAGCCCGACAGCTACCACCCCGGCTCCGACGAGTGCTACCTCGTCAGCCCGCACGGCTGGACCGTCCTGTTCTACCGGGTCCCCGACGCCAAGCAGGTCAAGAACCGGGCCCACATGGACCTCGTCCCCGACGGGTCCACCCGGGACGAGCAGGTCGCCCGCGCCCTGCAGCTCGGTGCCACCCTCGCCGACGACCGCCGTCACGACCTCGGCTGGGCCGTCATGGCGGACCCCGAGGGCAACGAGTTCTGCATCCTCGAGCCCGGCGCCTGACGCGGCCAGGTCGGTGCCCGGGCCCTCGCCCCCCGCGCAGTGGGGCGGCATACGGCGTGGATAGGCTGGGGCGACGCTTGCACCGAGGCCAGCCCGCGAAGATATCTCGACGTTGAGATATCGTGGTCGAGGACAGGGCGCCGACCCGCGACACCGACGACTTTGGAGACGACATGACGTCACAGAAGATTGTGTGGACGAAGATCGACGAGGCGCCGGCCCTCGCGACCTACTCCCTCCTGCCGATCGTGCAGGCCTTCACCAAGGCCGGCGGCGTGGAGATCGAGACGGCGGACATCTCCCTCGCGGGCCGCATCCTCGCGCAGTTCCCCGAGCGGCTCACTGACGAGCAGCGGGTGCCGGACAAGCTGGCCGACCTCGGTGCGCTCACCCAGAGCCCCGACGCCAACATCATCAAGCTGCCCAACATCTCCGCCTCGGTGCCGCAGCTCAAGGCCGCGATCGCGGAGCTGCAGGACAAGGGCTACGACATCCCGGGATACCCCGAGACCGCGACGTCCGAGGAGGACAAGGACGTCCAGGCGCGCTACGCCAAGGTCCTCGGCTCGGCCGTCAACCCCGTGCTGCGCGAGGGCAACTCGGACCGCCGCGCCCCGCAGTCGGTCAAGAGCTTCGCCCAGAAGCACCCCCACCGCCTCGGCGCCTGGGAGCAGGACTCCAAGGCCCGCGTCGTCGACATGGCCGGCGGTGACTTCTACGGCAACGAGCAGTCGGTGGTCATGGACCACGACTCCACCCTGACGATCACCCTGCGCGGCACGGACGGCTCCGAGACGGTCCTCAAGGACGGCGTCGCGGTCCTCGCCGGCGAGATCGTCGACGGCACCTTCCTGAGCGCCGCGGCGCTGCGCTCCTTCTACGACGAGCAGATCGCCGCCGCCAAGGCCGAGGACCTGCTGCTGTCGCTGCACCTCAAGGCCACGATGATGAAGGTCTCCGACCCGGTGCTCTTCGGCCACGCGGTGCGCGCGTTCTACGCCCCGGTGCTCGACGAGTTCGCCGCCGACCTCGAGCAGGTCGGCTTCAACCCCAACCAGGGGATCGGCGACCTCTACGCCAAGATCACGAGCCTGCCGCAGGACCGGCAGGACGCCATCACCTCGGCGATCGACCGCCTGTATGCCGACCGCCCGGCGCTCGCCATGGTCGACTCCGACCGCGGCATCACCAACCTGCACGTCCCGAGCGACATCATCGTCGACGCGTCGATGCCCGTCGTCATCCGCGACTCCGGCCAGATGTGGAACGCCCAAGGCGAGCTGCAGCCGACCCTCGCGATGATCCCGGACCGCTCCTACGGCCCGATGTACCAGGCGGTCATCGAGGACTGCAAGCGCAACGGCGCCCTGGACCCCGCCACCATCGGCACGGTCCCCAACGTCGGGCTCATGGCGCAGAAGGCCGAGGAGTACGGCTCCCACCCCACGACCTTCGTCATCCCCAGCGACGGCACCGTCGTGGTCACCGACGCCGAGGGCACCACCCTCATGGAGCACCAGGTCGAGGCGGGGGACGTCTGGCGCCAGGCGCGGGTGCGTGACATCCCGGTCCAGGACTGGGTCAAGCTCGCCGTGAGCCGCGCCCGCGCGACCGGCGCCCCAGCCGTGTTCTACCTCGACCAGGGCCGCGCCCACGACCGCAACGTCATCGCCAAGGTCGAGCGCTACCTCCAGGACCACGACACCGACGGCCTGGAGATCCAGGTGCTCGCGCCGGTCGAGGCGATCACCTACTGCCTCGAGCGGATCCGGGCGGGCAAGGACGCGATCTCCGTCACCGGCAACGTGCTGCGCGACTACCTCACCGACCTGTTCCCGATCCTCGAGCTGGGCACCTCCGCCAAGATGCTGTCGATCGTGCCGCTGCTCTCGGGCGGCGGGCTCTTCGAGACCGGCGCGGGCGGCTCGGCGCCCAAGCACGTGCAGCAGTTCGTCAAGGAGAACTACCTGCGCTGGGACTCCCTCGGCGAGTTCTCCGCGCTGGGCGCCTCGCTCGAGCACCTCGCCTCGACCTTCGACAACGCCAAGGCCCAGGTCCTGGCGGACGCCCTCGACGTGGCGATCGGGCGCTTCCTGGACGAGAACAAGTCCCCGGCCCGCAAGGTCGGCCAGATCGACAACCGCGGCAGCCACTACTACCTGGCGACGTACTGGGCCCAGGCGCTTGCCGACCAGACCAGCGACCGCGAGCTGGCCGAGCGCTTCCGCCCGGTCGCCCAGGAGCTGGCCGCCAAGGAGGAGCAGATCAACGCCGAGCTGATCGGCGTCCAGGGCGAGCCGGTCGACCTCGGCGGCTACTACAAGGTCGACGACGCCAAGGCGTCCGCGGCGATGCGGCCGAGCGCCACGCTCAACGCGATCATCGACGCGATCTGAGCGGGGCGGGCACAGCCCGGCCCGTATGCCGTCACGCCCGTGGCCCCCGACTCGCGGAGTCGGGGGCCACGGGCGTGCAGGCAGCGGGGGTCCGCCGTCACCGGCTCACCAGTTGGCCTGCGCCGGGCGCGCCGGGAGCGCCACGGAGAACGGCCGCATGACATAGGTGGTGCCGCCGGAGCGGGCCCAGGCGTTCTCGAACTGTGCGCGGTTGTAGGTCTTGCGCACCGCTGCGTTGGACGCCCGCATCCCGGAGGCGGGGTCGTTGACGACGACGTTGCCGGCGCCGTCGAAGCCGGCGATGACCATCAGGTGGCCGCTGGTGCCGAAGCCTGCCCCCGTGAGCTGGGTGCTCGAGAACGACGTCGACACCGCCAGCGGGATGCCGGCGGCGATGAACCGCTCCGCCTCGTTGAGCGAGCGCAGCCGGGTGACGAACGCGTCGAGGCCGCGGGTGCCGGCATACGCGGTGTTGAAGGGCCAGTTGCCGGACCCGTCGTAGCCGTAGTCGAAGACCTTGGAGACGGCGTGGTCGACCTGGGGGTTGGTGTGCGGGCGCGGGCTGACCCACGCGGTGTCGGTGGCGCTCGGGCCCACCCGCCAGTAGTCCAGCAGCATGGCCGTGGAGGTGCCGGAGCACCAGGCCTCACCGCCGCCGTTGAGCTGCGGGTAGTGACCGACGTGCATCATCTGGCTGTAGGTCGGGACGGCGAGCACCCGGCCGCGGCCCACCCCCACCGGCGACATCGGGACGGTGACGGCGGACCCGGTCGGGACGGACGAGGACATGGCGTTGAGGGCCGTCACCGTGGGGGTCGCGGTCGTGCCCGCGGGGCGGTAGAGGGCGACCTGCATCCGCCACGCGCGGAAGGCGTAGCCGGGGCGCGCCTTGAGCGTGTCGGTGGCGACGGTCGCGTAGGCGTCGCCCTGGCCGTCGACGGTCATCCGGTGGGGCGAGCCCCCGGTCATCTCCGACCACCGGCCGAGCGAGAACCACGAGGTGGTGCGGCCGGTGGTGGTGATCGCCTGCAGCCACACGGTGATGAAGGTGCCGCCGGGCGTGAGCGCCCGCCACGACGGGACCACCTGGGTCATCGCGAACTCCGGGGTGTACCAGCCCGTCGTCCAGGTGCCCTGCTCGTAGGTGCGGGCGGTGCCGGCGCCATACGGGTCGGTGTAGCTGGTGCGTCCCTGGGGGGTGCCCATGACGACGGTGCCGTTGACGTACCGCGTGCCGGCTCGGGCGCCGCCGGCGAGGGCGCTGCCGGTGCAGCGCCAGAGGCGCATGTTGCGGGCCGCGGCGGCGGAGGCGGAGGGGGTGGCGGAGGACAGGGGGAGGGCGAGCGCCGCGGCGGCCGCGCCGACCCCGCCGAGCAGGGCCCGACGGGAGGGGGAGAAGTCGGTCATGCCGGGACTCTACGACGCTCAGTCATCACTAGTAACACATGGTGCCTGAAATTGGCCCAACCCAGTGACCCCGAAGGCAGCCCGTGGGAGTCTTCAGCTGGCCGCTCCCACGACGCCGTCCGCGATCGCCCAGCGTGGTCGCCGGTGACCAGCCGTGCTCATTCGCTGCTGGTCGAGACCGTCCTGCGCCGCCGGGTCGCCACGAGCCCCAGTGCCGCGCCGACCGCGAGGAAGGGCAGGCCGTACCGCCATACGTCCGCCTCGACCTGGGTGGCGAGCAGGAGGCAGGAGGCGAGGCCCGCGACCGGCAGCACCGCCGGCGCCCGGAAGTGGCGGTGCCCCACCGCGTCGCGACGCAGCGCGAGCACGGCGAGGTTGACCGCGGCGAAGACCACGAGCAGCAGCAGCACCATCGTGCTGGCGAGCAGCTCGATGGAGCCGGTCAGCGCCAGCAGCAGCGAGAGCGCGGTGGTCACGACGATCGCGACCCAGGGCGTGCGTCGCTGCGGCAGCACCCGCTGGAGCACCCCGGGGAGCAGCCCGTCGCGCGCCATGCCGAAGGCGAGGCGGGAGGACATGATGCCGGTGAGCAGGGCGCCGTTGGCCACCGCGACGAGGGCGACCAGGCTGAAGACCACGGGCGGCACGCCGCCGCCGATGCGGACCACCTCGAGCAGCGGGGCGCTCGACGCCGCCAGCTGGTCGGTGGGGACCAGCGCGCTCGCGACGCCGCCGACGAGGGCGTAGACGACGCCGGCGACCAGCAGCGCCGCGAACAGCGCCCGGGGGTAGGAGCGCGCCGGGTCCTTGACCTCCTCAGCGACGTTGGCGCTGGTCTCGAAGCCGGCGTAGGAGTAGAAGGCGAGCACGGTGCCGGCGAGCACCGCGGCCGTCGGGCTGTGCTCGGCGGTCCCCAGCTGGGTCAGCCGGCCGAGGTCACCGTCGCCGCGGGCCACGGCCACCACGCCGAGGACGGCCACGAGCACCAGACCGCTCACCTCGATGATCGTGGCGACGCCGTTGGCGCCGATCGACTCGGCGATGCCGCGGGCGTTGAGGGCCGCGAGCAGAGCCAGGAAACCCACCACCACCAGCGGGGTCGGCAGCGAGACGAACGCGCGCAGGTAGTCCCCGGCGAAGCCGAGCGCCAGCGCCCCGACCGAGACGATGCCGGCCGCGAGCATGCAGAACCCGACCAGGAACCCGACGAACGGACCGAAGGCCTGGGTCGCGTAGTGCGAGGACCCGCCGGCACGAGGGTACTTCGTGGCGAGCTCGGCGTAGGACGACGCGGTCAGCAGCGCCAGGACCAGCGCGCCCAGCAGCGGCACCCACACGGCGCCGCCCGCGATCGCGGCGATCTTGCCGGCGAGCACGTAGACGCCTGCGCCCAGCACGTCCCCGAGGATGAAGAGGAACAGGCCGGTCGTGGTGACGGCGCGGCGCAGCGTGGGGGCGGGCGTCGTCCCCGCGTCGGACAGGTTCTGGATCGGCATGGCGCCCAAGGTATGTCGCCCGCCCGCGCCCGAGGGGGTTGCCGTCGCGGCATCCGGTGCGGGCGCATCTCGCCGTGGTCGCGGCAGGGGTCCCACAATGGTGGTCACGGGTCGCGGCCCGCTCGACCGGGCGGCCACCGGCGGCCCGCCGGGGGAGAGGTGGCACCGTCCATGGCGGAGGGCCTGCAGCTGCTGCAGCGGCGGATCGGCGAGGCGGTGCGCGAGAAGGTCGCGGGGGCGGACGCCGTGGCCGCGCACGACCGCATCTGGAACACCCCCGGCGAGCGGTGGTTCACCCCCGCCGACCCGATCTGGCGGGTGCACGGGGACGCCTCGATGTTCGCCTCCGGCATCACCGCGCTGCTGCTGCAGTCGCTGCACCCGTCGGCGATGGCCGGGGTGGCGGGCCACAGCGGCTACCGCGGCGACCCGTGGGGCCGGCTGCAGCGCACCAGCCACTACCTGGCGACGACCACGTACGGCACGATCGAGCACGCCGAGCAGGCCATCGCGACGGTCCGGACCGTGCACGAGCGGGTCCGCGGCAAGGACGACCTCGGCCGCCCCTACCGCGCCGGCGACCCGCACCTGCTGCGGTGGGTCCACGTCGCCGAGGTGTGGTCCTTCCTCACCGGTCACCAGCGGCACGGCGCGCAGCCGCTCACCCCCGACGAGGCCGACACGTATGTCGCCCAGACCGCCGTCTCCGCAACGCTCCTCGGCGCGACGGGGCTGCCCGGCACCGTGCGCGAGCTGGACGAGACGCTCGCCTCCTACCGGCCCGAGCTGCGGGCCACCCTAGCGGCGCGGGACGCAGCCGACTTCCTGCTCCGGGAGCCGCCGCTGCCTCGCGCGGCGCGGCCCGGCTACCAGCTGCTGGCGCGGGGTGCGGTCGACCTCCTGCCGGGGTGGGCGCGGGACGAGCTGCAGCTGGAGCGGCCCGTCCTCGCCGCTGCGGCGGGCGGGGTGGGCACCCGGCTGGTCCGGTGGGGCCTCAGCGCCGTCGGGTGACGCCGAGCACTCTGGCGGCGCGCGGCGGCTCGCAGAGTGGTCGCACATCCGACGTCTGGCGGTCCCCCCGCGACGGTGCTCGAGGACGCGCAGGCCGTCGACCTCGTCCTGCGGGGGAGGCGGGCGTTCGGCTTCGAGGCGGCCGCGCAGCTGCGTGGGCTGCCCACCGTGAGCGACTGGGAGTGGCGGCCCGGGCCGCGGCTGCACGTGATCGCGCACGACGCAGGGCGGACCAGGCTGGGGACCGTGCGGACGCACCGGCGGTCCGGCCCCATCCTGGGCACCAGGACGCCTGCGCTGCGCACGCCCGTGGTGAGCGGGCCCGATGTCTTCGCGCAGCTGGCGGCGAGCCTCACGCTCACCGACCTGGTGATCCTGGGGGATGCGGTGGTGGGGTGGCGCAGCGGTGTCGACGTCGCACGGCTGGCCGAGGCCATCCACCCCGGCACGGTCGGCGCGTCGCGGGCCCGGGCGGCGCTGGCGCTGGTCCGGGCCGGGTCGGCGTCCCCGATGGAGACGCGGGTCCGGCTGCTCCTGCTCGAGGCGGGGCTGCCCGAGCCGCTGCTCAACGCCAGGGTCGTCGAGGACGGACGTGGCTGGCGACCGTGGACTTCCTCTGGCCGCGCCATCGCCTCGTCGTCGAGTGCCACGGTGGCCACCACTTCCAGACCGACCAGCAGCGGCTGGCGGACATGCACCGGGTGCGGCGGCTGCGCGACCACGGCTACCGGGTCGAGGAGATCTCCCGGCTCGACATGCAGGCGCCGGACGAGGTCGTCGCGCGGGTCACCCGGGCGCTCGCCGCCCAGGAGCGGCTCCTCCGGCTCGTATGACGGACCGCCCGCCTCCCGGGGCCCGGCCGACCCGTCCCTACGGGCGCCAGAGTGGTCGCAGATCCGACACCAGCGAGCGCCTGGCGTGGGATGTGCGACCGCTCTGGCCGCTCGCGGCGGCAGCGGCTCGCGCCGGCTCGCCGCGGCTCAGACCACCCGCTCCGCCGGCGCCGCCGCCGTCGCCACGAAGTGCTGCGGGGCGCCCAGCCCCGCCTCCGCGAAGGCCCGGGCCACGGCGGCGGCGACCTGGTCCCCGCTCCCGCGCCGCACCAGCGCGATGGCGGAGCCGCCGAAGCCGCCGCCCGTCATACGGGCTCCCAGGGCGCCCTCGGCCCGCGCGGTGTCGGCGACCAGGTCCAGCTCGGCCCCGGTGACCTCGTAGTCGTGCCGCAGCGACTCGTGCGACGCGTCGAACAACCGCCCCACCTCGGCGAATTCGCCCGCCGCCAGCGCCGCCACGCACTCCCGCACCCGCTGGATCTCGGTGACCACGTGCCGCACGCGCCGGCGCTGCACCTCGTCGTCGAGCCGCGCCAGCGTCGGTTCCAGCTCGGACGGCGCGATCTCGCGCAGCGAGGAGATCCCGAGCGTCCGCGCGGCGGCCTCGCAGGCACTGCGCCGCTCGCCGTACTGCCCGTCGGTGAGGGCGTGCGTGGCCCGCGTGTCGACGACGAGCAGCTCCAGGTCGTGCGCGTCCAGGTCGAAGGGCACGAGGCGCGTCGACCCGTCGCGGCAGTCGAGCAGCAGCGCGTGACCCTCCGCGCAGCGCATCGCGGCCGCCTGGTCGAGCCCGCCGGTGGGGGCCTCGGCGATGACGTTCTCGGCGCGCATGCACACCTGGGCGAGCCGGGCCCGGCCCTCGTCGGACTCCAGCAGCCCCAGGCCGAGGAGGTCCGACGCGGCCGCGCCGACGCACCCCTCCAGGGCCGCCGACGAGGACAGCCCCGCGCCGATCGGCACGTCCGAGGCCACCACGACGTCCAGCCCGTGCACCTCGTGGCCCGCCTCGCGCAGCGCCCACAGCACACCCGCGGCGTATGCCGCCCACCCGCCCGGCGTGCCCGGGCCGACGTCGGCGAGGTCCACCTCCGTGCGGCTCTGCGGCAGGTCGGCGGAGACGAGCACCAGCCGGTCGTCGTCGCGGCGCCGGGTCGCGGCATACGCCCGGTGGGGGAGCGCGATGGGCAGGCACAGGCCGTCGTTGTAGTCGGTGTGCTCCCCGATCAGGTTGACCCGTCCCGGGGAGGCCCACACGCCCTGCGGTGCCTGCCCGAAGGTCTCCCGGAAGGTCTGCTCGGCGCGGTCCTGGGCGGGGTGGGCCATGGTGTCTCCTCGGTCCGTGACGGTGTGCTCCCAGTCTCACACCCCCGCGGTGACCGTGAGAGTCTGTCCCCATGAGCCACGAAGGACTCGCGCGCGCGAAGCAGGTCATGACCGACGCCGGCGTCAACCCGACGGCGATCGAGGTGTTCAGCCACTACTACGGCGAGCTGGAGGCCGGGAAGACCGGTGTCATCCGGGAGGACTCGATCCGCCCGCTGACCGACCCTCCCACGCTGGAGTCGGCGGACGTCGACGAGGAGACCGCCCGTGAGGCGCTCGCCCGGACCGTGATCATCAAGCTCAACGGCGGGCTCGGCACGTCCATGGGCATGGCCAGGGCCAAGTCGTTGCTGCCGGTGCGGGAGGGCAAGTCGTTCCTGGACATCGTGGTGCAGCAGGTGCTCGCGGCGCGGGAGCGCTACGGAGTGCGGCTGCCCCTGCTGCTGATGGACTCCTTCAACACCCAGGCCGACACCCTGGCCGCGCTGGAGCGCTACCCGGACCTTCCGGTCGAGGACCTGCCGCTGGACTTCCTGCAGTCCCAGGAGCCCAAGCTGCGCACCGACGACCTGGCGCCGGTGGAGTGGCCGGCCGACCCGCACCTGGAGTGGTGCCCGCCGGGGCACGGCGACCTCTACCCCTCGCTGCTGTCGTCCGGGATCCTCGAGGCCTTGCTGGACAAGGGTTTCCGTTACGCGACGGTCTCCAACGGCGACAACCTCGGGGCCGCCCCCGACGCGCGCCTCGCCGGCTGGTTCGCGAGCTCCGGGGCGCCCTACGCCGCCGAGGTCTGCCGCCGGACCGCCATGGACCGCAAGGGCGGTCACCTCGCGATCCGCGTCGAGGACGACCAGCTGATCCTGCGCGACACCGCGCAGACCGCGGAGGAGGAGATGGACTTCTTCACCGACGAGCACCGTCACCCCTTCTTCCACACCAACAACCTGTGGCTGGACCTGCAGCGCCTCCACGACGTGCTGACCGAGCGCGACGGCGTCCTCGGCCTGCCGCTGATCCGCAACGTCAAGACCGTGGACCCCAAGGACCCGAGCAGCCCCGAGGTCTACCAGGTGGAGTCGGCGATGGGCGCCGCGGTCGAGGTCTTCGAGGGCGCGCAGGCCATCGCCGTGCCCCGCACCCGGTTCCTGCCGGTCAAGACCACCAACGAGCTGATGCTCCTGCGCTCGGACGTCTACGACCTGCGCGAGGACGGCACCCTGCAGATGCAGGTGGACAAGGCCCCGGTCGTATCCCTGGACAGCGCCCACTTCAAGAAGATCGGCGACTTCGAGCAGCGCGTCCCCGGGGACGTCCCCTCGCTGCGCGACGCGACCGCGCTGACCGTCGAGGGCGACTGGACCTTCGGCGACCGCGTGGTCGTGCAGGGGGCCGTGACGCTCCCCGACGAGGGGGAGGCCCGTCGCGTCGAGGACGGCACCGTGCTGCGGGGCTGAGCCCCGCGGGGCCCGTATGCCGAGCGGCCCGACCGCCCGCCATACGACCGCCTTGCGCCGCCCGCGGGGCGCCCGGGGACGCGTCCCGACCACCCCCTCCCACCTGCCAGAATGGATCCCATGTCTATCCCTGCGACCACCCGCCACCGCACCCTGTCCGGCATGCAGCCGACGTCCGACTCGCTGCACCTCGGCAACTACCTCGGGGCGCTGGTCAACTGGGTGGCGCTGCAGGAGGAGTTCGACGCGTTCTACTGCGTCGTGGACCAGCACGCGCTGACGGTCGAGGTCGACCCGGCGGTGCTGCGGCAGCGGACCCGGGTGACGGCCGCGCAGTACCTCGCGGCGGGGGTCGACCCCACCCGCTCGGCGGTCTTCGTGCAGAGCCACGTGCCCGAGCACGCCCAGCTGATGTGGATCCTGAGCTGCATCACCGGTTTTGGTGAGGCCAGCCGGATGACGCAGTTCAAGGACAAGACCGCCAAGGGGCACGTCGCCAACGTCGGGCTGTTCACCTACCCGATCCTCATGGCCGCCGACATCCTGCTCTACGACGCGGCGCGGGTGCCGGTCGGGGAGGACCAGCGTCAGCACCTGGAGATCACCCGGGACCTCGCGATCCGGTTCAACCAGCGCTTCGGCGAGACGCTCGTGGTGCCCGAGCCGCACATCGTCAAGGAGGGCGCCAAGATCCAGGACCTGCAGGACCCGACCGCCAAGATGAGCAAGTCGGCGGCCAGCGACAAGGGACTGATCAGCCTGCTCGACGACCCGGCCAAGAGCGCCAAGAAGATCCGCTCCGCCGTCACCGACGCCGACCCGCAGGCGGTCGTGCGCTATGACCCGGAGCACAAGCCGGGCGTCTCCAACCTGCTGACGATCCACTCCGTCCTCTCCGGCACGCCGATCCCCGAGCTGGAGGCCCACTTCGACGGCAAGATGTACGGCGATCTCAAGAAGGAGACCGCCGAGGTGCTCACCGAGTGGGTGACCCCGTTGCGGTCCCGTGCGATGGAGCTGCTCGACGACCCGGCCGAGCTGGACCGGATCCTCGCGGTGGGTGCCGGGCGGGCCCGGGAGGTCGCCACCGCGACCATCGGGCGCGTCTACGACGCGGTCGGGCTGCTCAGGCCGGCGGAGCGCGCGTGACCACCTCGCAGGGTCGTCCCTGACCGCCAGGAGCCGTCCGTGACCGTCATCGGAGTGTCGATCGCCATCCCCGAGCCCTGGGGTGGCCAGCTGCAGCGCGCCCGGTTGTCGTATGGCGACGACCAGGCCCACGGCATCCCGACGCACGTCACGGTGCTGCCGCCCACCGAGGTCGGCGGGGAGGACCTGCAGCGGGTCCACGAGCACCTGCTGGAGGCCGCAGCGGCCGTGGAGCCGTTCGACGTCGAGCTGCGCGGGACCGGCACCTTCCGGCCGGTGTCGCCGGTGGTGTTCGTGCAGGTGGCGCGGGGGATCCCGGCGTGCGAGCAGCTGGAGGCCGAGGTCCGGCACGGGCTCCTGGACCGCGAGCTCAGCTTCACCTACCACCCGCACGTGACCGTGGCCCACGGCGTGCCCGAGGAGGCCCTGGAGCGCGCCTACACCGAGCTGGCGGACTACACCTGCGCCTTCACCGTCGAGGAGTTCTTCCTCTACATCCAGGGCGAGGACGAGGTGTGGCGCCCGGTGCGCCGCTACCGGCTCGGTCTCCCGGTCCCCGCCTGACGGCGCTCGGCCGCGAGGCTCAGTCTCGACGCCGGGGGCGGCGCTCCTGCCGGCTCAGCCGACGGGTGACGAGAGCTCCGGCCCCCAGCAGCACGGCCGTGAGCACCCCCGCGCCCCACCACCGCTGCAGCGGTCCCGGCGAGGCGGTGCCCTGCAGCGCCGGTGAGGTGGGGGTCGGCCAGCTCGACGGGGGCGGCGCCGCCGTGGCACCGGGGGTGGCGGCGCTGCTCGACGGGCTCGGGGAGGCAGAGGCGGAGGCGCCGGCGCCCGCCTCCAGGGTGCCGACGGGGGTGGCCTGGCTGCCGTGGGCGAAGGCCCAGTCCATCAGCCCCGCGACCTGCTGCCAGCTGACGGTGTCCGAGCACATGAAGCTCACGACGTAGGACCGGCCGCCGCGGGTGGCCGAGCCGATGAAGGTGCGGTGCGCGCCGGTCGTGAAGCCGGTCTTGACCCCGGTCGCCCCGGGGTAGTGCGTGAAGAAGTGGTTGAGGTTGCTGACCGGGTAGGGCGCCACGACGGTCCCGTCCGGCTGGCGAGCCCCGGGGAAGGTGATCTCCCGGGTGGCGACGTAGGCGCGAAAGTCCGGGCGCCGCATGGCCGCTCGACCGATGGCGGCGAGGTCGTAGGCGCTGCTGCGCTGACCCGGGGCGTCCAGGCCGGAGGGGTCGACGGCGACGGTGTCGTGGGCCCCCAGCTCCGCGGCGGTGGCGTTCATCCGCTGCAAGGTCCCCGCCAGCCCGCCGGGGCCGCTGCGCGCCAGCGCATAGGCCGCGTCGTTGGCCGAGAAGAGCAGCAGCGCGCCCCAGAGCTGGTCGGTGCGGTAGGGGTTGCCCGCGACCATCCCGACCCGGGTGCCCTCGGCGGCCTGGTCGGCGGTGGTGGCGGTGATGACGCGGTGGGGGTCCAGGTCGGGCAGCAGCGTCAGGGCCGTGAGGGTCTTGAGGGTGCTGGCGGGGTAGAGCCGCGCGTGCGGGGCCTTGGCGACCAGGACCTGCCCGCTCGCCTGGTCCGCCAGCACGTAGGAGGTCGCGTCGAGCTCGGGCGGTCGGGGCACGCCCGCGGGCACGGACAGCACCAGGCCGTTGCTGCCGAGCTGGTCGCCGCCGACCGGGTGGTCACCCGCGGAGACCGCCGGGGCCGGGTAGCGCGGGGCCGGGCCGGGCGCAGTCGTGGCCGTCGGTGCGGGGGTCGGGGAGCCCTTGGGGGGACGGGACCCGGCCGGGGACGGCGGAGGGGGCATCAGCGTCCCGGGGCACGGCGCCTTGGTCACGGTGGAGGTCGGGGCGGGGGAGGGGGCCGGTCCGGGTGCGCCTACCGCCGGCGCCGCGGCCCCCAGCACGGCGGCAGCCGGCAGCGCCGTCGCCGAGGCCAGCGCCCCGGCCAGCAGCGTGCTGCCGACGGCGGTGAGTCGCGTCCGGTGGCGGCGTGTCGAGCGGTGGTGCGGCATACGGACCTGTCTCCCCGGCGCCCGCCCTGGTTGGGGCGCCCCTCCTGCTGGGCACCCTACCGACCGGGCCCGAGTGTCTAGGCGGCCGAGGCGTCGTGACGGGCGATCGCGGACTCGTAGTGGGCCACCAGCTGGTCGACCAGCGCGGCCCACGAGCGGGTGGAGACCCGCGCCAGCCCGGCGGTGCCCATCGCGGCGCGCTCGGCGGGGGACTGGGCCAGCCGGCGGACGCAGTCGGCGAGGTCCGTCGCCGAGGCGGGGTCGAAGAGCAGCCCGGTCGTGCCGTGGTCCACGAGGTCCAGCGGGCCGCCCATCGCGGGCGCCACCACGGGCAGCCGGGTCGCGGCGGCCTCCTGCAGGGTCTGCCCGAAGGTCTCCCGGGTGCCGGTGTGCACGAAGACGTCGAAGGCGGCGTAGGCCCGCGCCAGGTCGTCGCCGGACCGGCGCCCGAGGAAGACCGGCGGCAGGTTGGGTCGCCCCGGGCTGCTCGCGACCGCCTCGGACAGGGTCTCGGCGAGCGGCGCCCGCGAGGGGCCGTCCCCGACGATCACGAACCTCGTCCCGGGGATCTGCGCGCAGGACACCAGCCGCTCGACCTCCTTCTCCGGGGCGAGGCGACCGACGTAGCCCAGCAGCACCTGGCCGTCCGGCGCGAGCGCCGACCGCAGGGCCCGCGAGCCCGCGTCGTCGCGCCACTCGGGGCGGAAGAGGGAGGTGTCCACGCCGCGGCCCCACAGGCCGGTCCGGGGGACGCCGTGCGCCTCGATGTCGCGCAGCGCCGCGCTCGACGGCGCCAGCGTCAGGTCGGCGAGGGAGTGGATGCGACGGATCCAGCGCCACGCGGCCTTGGCGGCGGCCCGCCCGGTCGCGGCGCCGGCGACGTTGCCGTGCTGCTCCAGGTAGCTCGGCATGTCGGTCTGGTAGATCGCCACGCACGGCAGGCCCAGCCGGGAGGCGGCGGTCAGGCCGCGCGCGCCGAGCACGAAGGGCGACGCCACGTGCACCACGTCGGGCGCGAATCCCCGCAGCAGCGCCTCGATCTCGCCGGTCGGCAGCCCCACCTGGAACTGCCGCACCGGGATGCTCGTCACGGCGCGGACCGGGAATCCGGCATACGTCTGCGGGGCGGGTGCGGGGGCGATGACCATGGCGTCGTGCCCGGTCTCGCGGAGCCGGTCGAGCACCCGGCACACGCTCGTGGTGACGCCGTTGAGCGAGGGCAGGAAGGACTCCGTGACGATCGCGATGCGCACGTGGCCACCATCCCCGGGGCCGGTGAGGCGGCGGCGACCTGACGGGGTGTGTCGGGTGGCGGTCAGGTGTCCGGCGGGTGTCCAGCCGTATGCCGCGCCCCCGACCTGCACCGTTGCGGCCATCCGGGAGGTGACTGTTGGGTACGGTGCTGACCATGGCCTCCGACGACAGCGACCGCCGTGCCGACCCCCGCCTCTACTGCGTGATCCCCGCCGGGGGAGCCGGCACCCGGCTGTGGCCGCTGTCGCGGTCCGGGCGCCCGAAGTTCCTGCACGACCTGACCGGGTCGGGGCGCTCGCTGCTGCAGGCCACCTACGACCGGCTCGCGCCGCTCTGCGACGGGCGGGTGCTGGTCGTGACCGGCGCCCGGCACGAGGCGGCGGTCACCGCCCAGCTGCCCCACGTCGCCGCCGGGGACGTCCTCGTCGAGCCCGGCCCGCGGGACTCCATGGCGGCCATCGGGCTCGCCGCGGCGGTGCTCGAGCGCCGTGACCCCGAGGCGATCCTCGGGTCCTTCGCCGCGGACCACGTCATCGAGGGCGAGGACCGGTTCCACGCCTGCGTGCGCGAGGCCGTGGCCGTCGCCGAGCAGGGCTACGTCGTGACCATCGGCATCGAGCCGACCTTCCCCGCAACGGGGTTCGGCTACATCCGGGAGGGTGACGAGCTGGCCGTCGAGGGCGCGCCCCGGGCGCGGCTCGTGTCGGAGTTCGTCGAGAAGCCCGACGCGGGCACGGCCGCGGCCTACCTGTCCCTCGGCACCTACCGGTGGAACGCCGGCATGTTCGTGGTCAAGGCCTCGGTGCTGCTGGACCTGCTCGCGGAGTACCACCCCGAGCTGGCGGCGGGGCTGCGCGCCATCGCCGCCAACCCGTGGGTGCTCAACCAGACCTGGAAGGAGCTGGAGAAGATCGCCATCGACCACGCGGTGGCCGAGCCGGCCGCCGCGGCCGGTCGGGTCGCGGTCATCCCCGGCGACTTCGGCTGGGACGACGTGGGCGACTTCGACTCCCTCGCGGGGCTGCTGCCGGCGGCGGGGGAGTCCCCGGACCGCGAGAACGTCGCCGTGCTCGGGCCCGCCGACAACGTCCACATCCGCAACGCCTCGGGCGTGGTGGTCAACCGCTCCGGCCGCCAGGTGGTGCTGCTCGGTCTCGAGGACGTCGTCGTGGTGGACACGCCCGACGTGCTGATGGTCACGACCAGGCGCCAGGCGCAGGACGTGAAGTCGATCGTGGAACTGATGAAGGAGCGCGGCTACCCCGAGCTCACGTGACGTGGATCGTTCCATCCACGACGCGTTAGACCGGGGGGTGCCCGCGACCGGCGGGGGTCCGCCCACTAGGGTTTGAACCATGGCTGACAGCACCGACAAGCCCACCGCCCGCACCGAGTCGGACCTGCCGCTGGAGGCGGTATACGACGCGTCGTCCCTCGCGGGCTTCGACCCCGACGAGTCGTTGGGCCGCCCGGGCTCCTACCCCTTCACCCGGGGCGTCTACCCGACGATGTACACCGGTCGTCCGTGGACGATGCGGCAGTATGCCGGGTTCGGCACCGCCAAGGAGTCCAACCAGCGCTACCACGAGCTGGTGCGCGCGGGCACCGGTGGCCTGTCGGTGGCCTTCGACCTCCCGACGCAGATGGGCTACGACTCCGACGCGCCGCTGGCCAGCGGCGAGGTCGGCAAGGTCGGCGTCGCCGTCGACTCGCTCGACGACATGCGTGTGCTGTTCAACGGCCTGCCGCTGGACAAGGTGTCCACCTCGATGACGATCAACGCCCCCGCCTCGACGCTGCTGCTGATGTACCAGCTCGTCGCCGCCGAGCAGGGCGTGGCCGCCAACCAGCTGACCGGGACGATCCAGAACGACGTGCTCAAGGAGTACATCGCCCGCGGGACCTACATCTACCCGCCGGCCCAGTCGCTGCGCCTGATCTCCGACATCTTCGCCTACTGCAACAAGGAGATCCCGCGCTGGAACACCATCTCCATCTCGGGCTACCACATGGCCGAGGCGGGGGCCACGCCGGTGCAGGAGATCGCGTTCACGCTGGCCAACGCCAAGGCCTACGTCCAGGCCGCGATCGACGCCGGCCTCGACGTCGACGCCTTCGCGCCGCGGCTGTCCTTCTTCTTCGTCGCCCGCACCACCCTGATCGAGGAGGTCGCGAAGTTCCGTGCGGCCCGGCGGATCTGGGCGCGCATCATGCGCGACGAGTTCGGCGCCAAGAACCCGAAGTCGCAGATGCTGCGCTTCCACACCCAGACGGCCGGTGTGCAGCTGACCGCCCAGCAGCCCGAGGTCAACCTCATCCGCGTGTCGCTGCAGGGCCTGGCCGCCGTGCTCGGCGGCACCCAGTCGCTGCACACCAACTCCTTCGACGAGGCGATCGCGCTGCCGACGCAGAAGGCCGCCCGCCTGGCGCTGCGCACCCAGCAGGTCATCGCCTTCGAGACCGACGTGTGCAAGACCGTCGACCCCTTCGCGGGGTCCTACGTCGTCGAGTCGCTCACCAACGACATCGAGGAGGCGGCCTGGGACCTGCTGCGCAAGGTCGACGAGCTGGGCGGCGCGGTCACGGCGATCGAGCAGGGCTTCCAGAAGACCGAGATCGAGCGCTCCGCCTACGCGACCCAGCTGAAGACCGACTCCGGCGAGCGGATCGTGGTGGGGCTCAACAAGTTCCAGATCGACCAGGAGGAGCACTACGACCCGCTGCGGGTCGACCCGCAGATCGAGGTCGACCAGTGCGAGCGGCTCGCCGAGCTGCGCAAGCAGCGCGACGGCTCCCGGGTGGAGGCGGCGCTGGACGAGCTGCGCACGGCCGCCGAGGGCACCGGCACCAACCTGCTGCTGCCCATGAAGGCCTCCCTGGAGGCGGGCGCCACCGGCGGCGAGGTGTCCAACGCGCTGCGTGACGTGTGGGGGCAGTACGTCCCCCGTGACGCCTTCTGACCCGCGCCCGGGCGGTAACCTTGCCGCTCATGGGCTCCGGGCATGAGGACAGGCAGATCCACCACGACGTGCTGACGGACCTGGCCTCCCTGGAGCCCGAGCTGGTCGCGCTGCGCCGTGACATCCACGCCCACCCCGAGCTGGGCTTCGCGGAGCAGCGCACCACCACGAAGGTCAGCAAGCGGCTGCGCGCCGCCGACCTCCACGTCACCCCGATGCACCCGACGGGGCTCGTGGTCGACATCGGCGCGGCGGAGCCGCAGCGGCGGGTCGCGGTGCGCGCCGACATCGACGCGCTCCCGCTGACCGAGCGCACCGGCCTGCCCTTCGCGTCGACGGTGGCGGGAGCCTGCCACGCCTGCGGGCACGACGTGCACACCACCTGCCTCGTCGGGCTCGGCCTCGTGCTCGCGCCGTTCCACGAGCGGTGGCGCGAGCAGGGGCTCGCCGTCCGGCTGCTCTTCCAGCCGGCCGAGGAGGTGATGCCCGGCGGCGCCCACGCGATGGTGCAGGCCGGGCACCTGCGCGGCGTGGACCTCGCCTACGCCCTGCACTGCGACCCCACCGTCGACGTCGGCGAGATCGGGCTGCGCACCGGGCCGATCACCGCCGCGACCGACATCCTCACCGTGCGCCTGCGCGGCCGGGGCGGGCACACCTCACGGCCCCACCTCACCCAGGACCTGACCTACGCCCTCGCGACCGTGGTCAAGGAGCTGCCCGCCGTCCTGTCCCGCCGCGTCGACCCGCGGGCCGGGCTGGCGCTGGTGTGGGGGACCATCGAGGCCGGCGGCGCCCCCAACGTCATCCCGTCCTCCGGGGCCGCCTCGGGCACGCTGCGCATCCTCGACGCCGACGTGTGGGACGCCATCGGGCCGCTGTGCGAGGAGGTGGTCGCGCAGCTGGCGGCGCCATACGGCGTGGAGGTGGAGATCGACCACCGGCAGGGGGTGCCGCCGGTCGTCAACGCACCGGCGGCTGTGGCGCACGTCGTCAGCGGCGCCACGACGATGCTCGGGCCGCACGCCGTCGGCCCGACCCCGCAGTCCCTGGGCGGCGAGGACTTCTCCTGGATGCTGCGGGACGTGCCCGGCGCGCTGATGCGCCTCGGGACGCGCACCCCCGGCGGCGCCACCTACGACCTGCACCGCCCCGACCTCGTGGTCGACGAGCGCGCCATCGGGGTGGGCGTCAAGGTCCTGGCGGGGACGGTCCTCGCGGCGCTGGCCTGACCGGGCGCCCGACCGCGCGACATAACAGTTCGTGGTCGGTTCGTCGCGTACGGGGTAACCCGGCCTCGACATCGACGAGGTGGGTCCTAGGGTTGTCCCATCCCGCACTACAAAGGAGTACTCCCTTGAGCCGCACCGTCAAGGCCGCGACCGCTCTGGCGGCCGCCTCTCTCGCCCTCGCTGCCTGTGGCAGCCCCAACTCCGAGTCCGGCTCGTCCGGTGGCTCCTCCGGCGGCGCCGGCGGCGGCAAGGCCGCCAAGGTCGGCATGGCCTACGACGTGGGTGGCCGCGGTGACCAGTCCTTCAACGACGCGGCCGCCCGGGGCCTGGACCAGGCCAAGTCCGAGCTGGGCGTCGAGACCAAGGAGTCCGTCGCGACCGCCGGCGAGCCCGAGTCCGCCCGCGAGGAGCGGCTCCAGCAGCTCGTCGAGGCCGGCTACACCAACGTCGTCGCCGTCGGCTTCGCCTACGCCCCGGCCGTCAAGAAGGTCGCTGCGGACAACCCCGAGGCGAAGTTCGCGATCGTGGACTCCACCGACGCCAAGGGCCCCAACATCCAGAACATCGTGTTCTCCGAGCAGGAGGGCTCCTACCTCGCCGGCGTCGTCGCCGCGAAGAAGTCCAAGACCGGCAGCATCGGCTTCGTCGGCGGTGTGCAGACGGACCTCATCAAGAAGTTCGAGGCGGGCTTCCTTGCGGGCGCCAAGGCCACGAACCCCAACATCAAGACCCAGGTCAAGTACCTCACCCAGCCGCCCAACTTCACCGGCTTCGCCGACCCGGCCGCCGGCAAGACCGCCGCCGAGGGCATGCTGTCCGCCGGCGCCGACGTGATCTACCACGCCGCGGGCGGCTCCGGCTCGGGCGTCTTCACCGCCGTCAAGGCCAAGAACGCCATGGCCATCGGTGTCGACTCCGACCAGGCCAAGACCGCGCAGCCCGACGTGCGCGCCTCCATCATCACCTCCGTCGTCAAGCGCGTCGACGTGGGCGTCCTGGAGTTCGTCAAGCAGGCCAAGGACGGCAAGATCAAGTCCGGCGAGGCCGTCTTCGACCTCAAGTCCAACGGTGTCGAGCTCGCCACCACCGGCGGCAAGATCGACGACCTCAAGGCCGAGCTCGACAAGGTCAAGGCCGACATCATCTCCGGCAAGATCGTCGTCCCCAGCAAGTGATCCCGGTGGCCGGGAGCGCGGTGGCCCCGCGGCTCCCGGCATACCGACCAGCGCGTATGCCGCGCGGCCCGGCCACCGCCCCCTCGGGGCAGGGGCCGGGCCGCACGCATCCGCGGGGCCGCCCGGACGCGGCGCCGACCCGACGGTAGGGTGACCCGGACAGCTGCAGCAGGCAGGGCAGCCGAGCAAGGAGCGTGGACCATCAGTACTCCAGCCACCGCCACGCACCAGGACGCGCCACCGGCCGTCGCGGTGCGCGGCATCACCAAGAGGTTTCCCGGCGTGGTGGCCAACAAGGACATCACCTTCTCGGTCCCCAAGGGCACCATCCATGCGCTGGTGGGGGAGAACGGCGCCGGCAAGTCGACCCTGATGAAGATCCTCTACGGCGTGCAGCGCGCCGACGAGGGGACCATCGAGATCGACGGCCGCGAGGTCACCTTCCACAGCCCGAGCGACGCGATCGCCGCCGGCGTCGGGATGGTCTTCCAGCACTTCAAGCTCGCGGACAACCTCACCGTCACCGAGAACGTCGTCCTCGGCGCCGAGAAGCTCCACGGCATCGGCGACGGGGCGCGCGAGGAGATCCGCCGCATCTCGAGGGAGTACGGCCTCGGCATCGACCCCGACGCCCGGGTGGGGGACCTCGGCGTGGGGCACCAGCAGCGCGTGGAGATCCTCAAGGTCCTCTACCGCGGCGCCCGCATCCTCATCCTGGACGAGCCCACCGCCGTGCTCGTGCCCCAAGAGGTCGCCGAGCTCTTCGACAACCTGCGGACCCTCACCGCCGAGGGCCTGACCATCATCTTCATCTCCCACAAGCTCGACGAGATCCGCCAGGTCGCCGACGACATCACCGTCATCCGTCGCGGCACCACGGTCGGGACCGCCGACCCCCGCACCGTCACCAAGCAGGAGCTCAGCGAGCTCATGGTCGGCCGCGAGATGCCGAGCCCGCAGACCGAGGACTCCACCGTCACCGACCGCGTGGTGCTGCGACTCGAGCACGTCCGGCTCGCCCGCCCCGGAGGGCGCGACGTCCTCGACGACATCACGCTGAGCGTGCACGCCGGAGAGATCCTCGGGATCGCCGGGGTGGAGGGCAACGGCCAGGACGAGCTGGTCGAGGTCATCATGGGGATGCGCGACCCCTCCTCGGGGCGGGTCTACCTCGGCGGGGAGGACATCACCGACTGGCACACCCGGCGCATCCGCGAGGCGGGCGTGGGCTACGTCCCCGCCGACCGGCACCGCTACGGCCTGCTGCTCGAGGCGCCGCTGTGGGAGAACCGCATCCTCGGGCACCAGACCCAGCCGCCCAACACCGCCGGCCCGTTCGTCAACGCGCGGGGGGCCAAGGCCGACACGGAACGGATCGTCGGCGACTACGACGTCCGCACCCCCTCCATCCACGTGACCGCGGGCGCGCTGTCCGGCGGCAACCAGCAGAAGCTCATCATCGGCCGCGAGATGGCCCACGAGCCGCGGCTGCTGCTGGCCGCGCACCCCACCCGCGGCGTCGACGTGGGCGCGCAGGCCGCGATCTGGGACCACATCAAACGCGCCCGGCGCGACGGCATGGCGGTGCTTCTCATCACCGCCGACCTCGACGAGCTGCGCGGCCTGTCCGACTCGATCCGCGCCATCGTGGCCGGGACGCTGTCCGAGCCGCTGCCGCCCGACCTGACCCTCAAGGCCCTGGGCGCCGCCATGATGGGCGGCGACCTGAGCGAGGTCAGCCTGCACGGCGACGACCTGGACCCGCTGGCGGGCGGCGCCCCCGGCACCGGCGCCCCGCACGAGGCCGTGCCGGGCGCCCCGGACAGCACCCTGCCCAGCGCCGGCGCCACCCGGCATACGGCCGAGGCCTCCACGACCGGTGGCCCGCGGACCGAGGAGTCCCCCCGATGAAGTTCTCGCCCCGCGCCTTCCTGCTCGCGCTCGCGGCGCCGCTGCTCGCGGTCCTGGTCGCCTTCGTCGTGACCTCGCTGATCCTGCTGGTCGCCAAGGACCCGGTCGGTGCCGTGTGGGCCGAGCTGCTGCGTCAGCCGAGCCCCCGGCTGCTGGCCCGCATCATCAACGGCGGGGTCGTCTACTACCTCGCCGCGGTGGCGCTGGCCATCGGCTTCCGGATGAACCTCTTCAACATCGGCGCCGAGGGGCAGTACCGCATCGCGGTCTTCGCTGCCGCGGTCTTCGGGGCCCAGGGCTACCTGCCCGGCTGGGCCAACGTCGTCGCCACCCTGGTCGTGGCGATGCTCGTCGGAGCCGGCTGGGCGTCGATCGCCGCCTACCTCAAGGTCAAGCGCGGCATCTCCGAGGTCATCTCCTCGATCATGCTCAACGCCATCGCGACGAGCGTCGTCGCCTTCCTGCTGACCAAGGCGCGCGACACGTCCGCCGGCGCCGGCAGCAACGTCACCAACACCAAGCCGCTGCCGCAGGACTCGTGGGTGCCCGGGCTGGCGCTGGTCCCCGGCACCACGACCAAGGTCTACGGGCTGCTGGTGGTGGCGCTGCTCGTCGGCGTCGCCTACTGGCTGGTGCTCGGCAAGACCCGGTTCGGCTTCGACCTGCGGGCCTCGGGCCTGTCCGAGACCGCCGCCGTGGCCAGCGGGGTCGACGCCCGGCGCATGGTCGTCACGACGATGCTGCTGTCGGGGGCGGTGGCCGGCCTCATCGGCATGCCGCTGCTCTTCGGGCAGGACCACGCCTACGGCACCAACTTCCAGCCGGGCATCGGCTTCGCCGGCATCGGCATCGCGCTGCTCGGCCGCAACCACCCGATCGGGATGGGCCTGGCCGCGCTGCTCTGGTCCTACCTGGAGCAGCAGGGCAACGCGCTGCAGATCAAGGCGGGCGTCTCCGACCAGCTGGTCGCCATCATCCAGGGCGTGATCGTGCTGGCCGTCGTCATCGCCTACGAGATCGTGCGGCGCACCAACGTCCGACTCGAGCAGGCCAAGGTGGCGCGGGATCTCGCGGCGCAGTCGACACCGACCGCCCCGACGACGCAAGGAGCGAGCGCATGAGCACCGTCGCCACCGCGCCGGGCACCGACTCGGCCGGCCCCGGACCCGACCGCTCCCGCGCGCCCCGGCGCCGGCGTCGGCTCACCCCGCTGCAGCTCGCCGGCGTCGCCCTGCTGGCGCTGCTCTTCGTCTCCGTGATGCGGGTCGTGACCGGGGAGAACGACCTCGCGTCCTCCGGGGCGCTCGCCGCGGCCCTCGGTCTCGCGGTGCCGATCGGCATGGCCGGTCTGGGCGGCCTGTGGTCCGAGCGGGCCGGCGTCGTCAACATCGGCCTCGAGGGCATGATGATCCTCGGCACCTGGGGCGCCGCGTTCTTCGCCTACCACTGGGGGCCGTGGGCCGGTGTCGTCGGCGCGATCCTGCTCGGGGTCGTCGGAGGTGCCATCCACGCGCTGGCCACCGTCGTCTTCGGCGTCGACCACATCGTCTCCGGCGTCGCCGTCAACCTCATCGGCATGGGCGGTGCGAAGTACCTCGCCGCCCGCACCTTCACCGGCACCGAGGGCGGTGGCGCGACGCAGTCGCCGCCGCTGCCACCGCTGCCGGACATCACCGTGCCCGTGCTCTCGCCCGCGCTGACCTCCCTCGAGTCCAGGCACATCTTCTTCGTCTCCGACGTCGCCGGGCTGCTCGCCGCCTTCATCACCAACTTGTCGGTGCTGACCCTGATCGCGGCGGTGCTAGTCGCCGTGTCCTGGTGGGTGCTGTGGCGCACCACCTTCGGGCTGCGGCTGCGCTCCTGCGGCGAGAACCCCTGGTCCGCCGAGTCCCTCGGCGTCAACGTCTACCTCTACAAGTTCCTGGCCGTGCTGATCTCCGGGGGCTTCGCCGGGCTCGGCGGCGGCTACCTCGCGCTCGTGGCGGCCAACATGTTCCGCGACGGGCAGACCGGCGGCCGCGGCTACATCGGTCTGGCCGCCATGATCTTCGGCAACTGGCGACCCGGCCCGCTGGCCGCCGGCTCGCTGCTCTTCGGCTACTTCGACGCGGTCCAGCTGCGCGGCGGGGCGGTCCACGGGATGCTCCTCGTCCTCGGCGTGCTGCTGGTGGCCCTCGGCGGCTGGCAGATCGTCCGCCGCAACCTCACCGGCGGCATCGTGGCCCTCGTCGTCGGCGGGCTGGCCGTGTGGATCTTCCTCGCGACCGACCAGGTGCCCGGCGAGCTCGCCGGGGCCGCGCCCTACGTCGCGACCCTGATGGTGCTGGGCCTGGCCTCGCAGACGCTGCGGATGCCCGCGGCCGACGGCCAGGTCTATCGCAAGGGCGAGGTGGGATGAGCCGTATGCCGTCCGCCGCGCCCGGGCGCGCGCCCGGACCCGGGTCCGGGCCGACCGTCGACTGGGAGAGCCTGCGCGAGGCCGCGGTGGCCGCGATGCGGCACGCCTACGCGCCCTACTCGTCCTTCCCGGTCGGCGTCGCCGGCCTGGTCGACGACGGCCGCGTCGTGGTGGGCTGCAACGTCGAGAACGCCTCCTACGGCGTCGGCCTGTGCGCCGAGTGCGGCATGGTCTCGGCGCTGCACGCCTCCGGCGGCGGCCGGCTGGTCGCGGTCGCGTGCGTGGACGCCGACGGGTCGCCGCTGATGCCGTGCGGCCGGTGCCGACAGCTGCTCTGGGAGCACGGCGGCGCTGCCTGCCTGCTGGCGACGCCCCGCGGGGTGCTGCCGATGAGCGAGGTGCTGCCGCAGGCCTTCGGCGCCGACGACCTCGACCGTGCCCGGCCGTGACGTGCCCGGCCGTGACGTGACCGCCCTGCACCGGCCCGAGGACCTGGCCGAGCCCGGCGTGCTCGAGCCCGCCGCGATGTACCCGCCGCTGCCGGAGGGGGAGGTCCCCGACGCCGCCGTGATCTGCTTCTTCCCCGACACCGTGCGCGCGGTGGGGGAGCGCGAGGGCAGCGACGTCGCGTTCAGCTTCACCTCGATCATCGGCGGCCAGCCCTGCTACGTCCGGGAGGTGGCGGGCCGGCGGATCGCCTTCTTCTTCCCCGAGATCGGGGCCCCGCGGGCCGTGATGTTCCTCGAGGAGGCGATCGCGCGGGGGATCAGCCGGTTCGTGGCCGTCGGGTCCGCGGGGGTGCTGGTGCCGTCGCTCGTCATGGGCCACCCGGTCGTGGTCACGTCGGCGCTGCGGGACGAGGGGACGAGCGCCCACTACGGGGCGACCACGTCGGTGGTCGAGGCGGGCGCCGGCGGCATACGGGCCTGCGTCGCTGCCCTGGAGGCGGTGGGGGCGGCGCACGAGCGCGGCCGCACCTGGACGACGGACGGGATCTATCGCGAGACCCGGTCCACCGTGGCGCGGCGCATCGAGGCCGGGTGCGTGCTCGTGGAGATGGAGGCCAGCGCGCTCCTCGCGGTGGCGGCCCATCGCGGCGTCGAGCTGGGGCAGATCCTCTTCAGCGCCGACTCCCTCGCCGGCGAGGAGTGGGACCACCGGGGTTGGGTGGGTGCCGGCGACGCCCACGAGCGGGTCTTCTGGATCGCGATGGACGCGGCCGCGAGGCTGGCAGCCGGCTGAGCGTCGGCTGGCAGCTCCCTCCCGACCCTGCGGCCGGGCACAACCTCGCCGCCCCCGCCGGGCGTCGCACGGGGTGCACCGGGAACGCCGTGGGTCAGACCCACGTTGCATCGGGCAGGACGACCGACGACATACGGGAGTGACCATGGGATTCCTCGACCGACTGCTGGGCCGGACGCCGCGGCAGGACCACCAGCAGCCGCAGGGCTACCAGCCGCCGCAGCCGCAGTACGCCCCGGCGCCCGCCGGCTACGAGCAGGTGGGGACGCCCGCGCAGCCGGGGCAGCAGGGCCAGCCCTTGCAGCCGGGTCAGGCGGGGCAGCCGGCGCCGTCGGCGGAGGACCAGCAGGCCATCGAGCGCTACCGCTACCTGCTGCGCACCGCCCCGCCGGAGAAGGTCGAGGAGGCGCACGCCGAGGCGTTCGCGAAGCTGACGCCCGAGCAGCGTCAGCAGGTGCTGGCCGGGCTCGCCCAGTCTGGGGAGAAGCCGGCCGGCGACGACCCGCGCTCGCTGGCCCGCGCGGCCACCCGCGCCGAGCTGCGCGAGCCAGGGTTCATGGAGCGGACGTTCGGCGGCACCGGTGGTGGCGGGGGCCGCGGCGGCATGGGCATGGGCGGCATGATCATGGGCTCCATGCTGGGCTCGATCGCCGGCGTCGTGGTCGGGACCGCGGTGGCCGGGGCGATCTTCGACGGCTTCGACGGGTTCGGGGACGGCGGCGCGGACTTCGCCGGTGGCGACGCCTTCGGCGACATCGGCGGGGACCTGGGCGGGGGCTTCGACGGGTTCGGCGACTTCGACTTCTGATCTTCCTCCGATCGTGGTCGGTTTGGGTCGCCCAGGCGCCCAAACCGACCACGTTGTCGTGAGGGGAAAGGGGCGGGGGGCTCAGGGACTCAGGAGCCCCCGAGCCGTATGCCGTCCGCCAACCGCCCCTCGTCGGCGAGGGCCCGCAGCTGACCGGCGACCCGCTCGCGCAGAGACCACGGGTCGATGGTGTTGACGTAGATCTTCGTGCCGCCCTCGAACCCCGCCAGCGTGGAGACCCGCCACTTGAGCACGATCCGCCAGGGCAGGGGCAGGTCGACGCCGGTCGGGGTGTGGTGCCACTCCTCGTTGCACGGCACGCGGGGCCCCGTGGCGGCGTGCATCGCGTGGAGCAGGTCGGCGACCCCGTCGACCTCCGCCCGCTGCTGCCGCCACGGCTCACGCGTCGGCGACAGGGAGTGCACCTCGAGGGTGGGGTAGCGGTGCCCGAACCCCGCGTAGGCGACCGCGTGCTCGGTGCGGGCGACCACGAGTCCGGCGCGCTCGGCGAGGGCGGGGCCGGCGTCGGCATACAGGGTGGGGTCGCGGCGCAGCCGCTCCTGCTCCTGCTCGGCCTGGGTGCCGAGCTCGTCGACGGCGACGAGCTGCTTGTGCAGGTGGTCGAAGGAGGCACCGGCGGCCTTCAGCCAGTTCTGGAACGCCGCGACGTAGCGCACGTGCGGGTTGGCCGCGTAGAGGTCGGCCATCGCGTCGACCGTGAACCTCACGTAGGCGCGGTGCTCCTCGGGAGTCAGGGTCCCCGACGAGGCGAGCCCGCCGGTCTCGGTGGCGCCGTCCACCAGGTGACGGCGCGCGACGATCACGTCGTGCCCACCACCGAAGAAGGCCTCCGTCCCCGCGAGCCGGGCCGCGTCGTCCAGCCGCTCCCACTCCTGCGCGGACGTGCCGCTCGCGAGCGCCTTGGCGCGGGCGACGGCGAGCACGTGGGCGCGACCGGCCGGGTCGGCGAGGTAGGCGTCCCGGCGGGCCCGTGCCGCAGGCGACAGCGTGACGCCGTGGTTGAGCCGCCAGTAGTCGTAGCTGAGGATCTCGAAGAGGTTGGGCACGCGCCGGAACTCGGCGACCGTGTCGTGGAGCTCGTTGCGGGACAGGTCGGTCAGCGTCATCCACCCGGGATCTGCCGTGTCTGCGGCGGGATCTCACGAGCCGCGCCTTCTCCGGCGGCGTCTCGGCGTAGCGCTCCGGGCAGAACGCGCACAGCCGGTCCCGCTCGTCCCCGGCCACGGGAGCCGCCGCCGGGACCGGGGCCTCGAGCGGTCGGTTGCCCCGCCCCGGAACCGTCCACACCTGCGTCCCCGTGAACGGGTTGCGCTGCTTGACCGTCCCGTCCCGCAGCCGCGCGAGGTAGCGGTCGTCAGGGCGGCGGGCGCTCGTCATACGGCCCATCCTGCCCCTGACCGGCGCCGGTCGGACGGGCGGGCCGGAGCACCTAGGCTGTCCCGGTGAACCTCCGCTCCGTCGTCGCCGACACCCGCCCGCTGCAGCACGGTGACTTCCGGCGGCTGTGGACGGCCAACATCATCACCGTCATCGGCGCCCAGCTGACGATCGTGTCCGTGCCGGCGCAGATCTACGCCGACACGGGCTCGTCGGCCTATGTCGGGTTGACCGGGATCTTCGGTCTGGTGCCGCTCGTCGTCTTCGGGCTGTGGGGTGGGGCGCTCGCGGACCACGTCGACAAGCGGCGGTTGCTGACCATCACGACGGTCGGGCTGATCGTGACGACGCTGGGCTTCTGGCTGCAGGCGGCGCTGGGGTGGGGCAACGTGTGGATCCTGCTGGGGCTCTTCGCGATCCAGCAGGCGTTCTTCGCGGTCAACCAACCGACGCGCACCGCGGTGCTGCCGTCGATCCTGCCGATGGATCTGCTCCCGGCGGCCAACGCGCTCAACATGACGCTCTTCATGGCCGGCGCGATCGCCGGGCCGCTCGTGGCCGGGGCCCTGATCCCGCTCGTCGGGTTCTCGTGGCTCTACCTCGCCGACGCGATCTGCCTGCTCGCCACCCTGTATGCCGTCCGCCGCCTGCCGCCGCTGCCCGCCGAGAGGCACCCGGGGTCGCCGTCGTCCGCGCCCGGGCTGCGCTCGGTCGTCGACGGGATCCGTTATCTCGGAGGGCATCCCGTGCTGATGATGAGCTTCGTGGTGGACCTGATCGCCATGGTCTTCGGGATGCCGCGGGCGCTCTTCCCCGAGATCGCGCACGTCGACCTCGGCGGCGAGGTCGGGGGAGGGCTGGCCTTCGCGGTGCTCTTCGCCGCGATCCCGGCGGGTGCCGTGCTCGGCGGGGTCTTCTCGGGGTGGGTGTCGCGGGTGACGCGGCACGGGCGGGCGGTGGTGCTGTGCATCGTCGCGTGGGGCGTGGGAGTCGCGCTCACCGGCGCCGCGGTGCTGCCGGCGGGCGGTCGGCTGCACCCGTGGATCTGGCTGGCGGCGGTCGCGCTCGCCGCCGCGGGGGCCGCGGACATGGTGTCGGCGGCGTTCCGGCAGGCGATGCTGCAGTCCGCGGCCTCGCCGGAGGTGCGGGGGCGGTTGCAGGGGATCTTCATCGTGGTGGTGGCCGGCGGGCCACGCATCGCGGACGTGGTGCACGGCTACGCGGCGGGGCTGGTGGGGGCGGCCTGGGCGACGCTGGCCGGTGGCGTGCTCGTGGTCGTGCTGGTGCTCGCGGCGTCGGCGCTGGTGCCCTCCTTCGCCCGCTACCGCACCGACCTACCGCCGGCGCAAGCATCGACCGGCCGTCCTTCCCCAGGCTGATGCTCCTACCCCCGGCGGGTCTGGCGACGCCCGCGTCGCGGCGCGAGGAAGCGCCCATCGGTCAGGACGCGGCGAGCCCCTTGACGATCTCGTCGAGCGCTTCGAGGTGGGCCGCCAGTGCTGCACGTCCTGCCCGCGTGATCCGGAAGTGCGTCTGGGGTGTCTTGCCGCGAAAGACCTTCTCGGAGACGAGATAGCCCGCGTCCTCGAGGATCGCCGCGTGCTTGGACAGCAACGCATAGCTCACGTCGAGGGCGTCCTTGAGCGTCTGGTAGTCGGCCGAGTCCACGCTGGCCAGTGCACACATGACCGTGAGCCGCACGGGGGAGTGGATGACGTCGTCCAGCGACTGTCGGGCGTGCGCGAGGCTCACCGGAACGCCCGGACCAGTCGGAGTCCGACCAGAGCCAGCGGCAGCACGCCGGTGAGCGCGACGAGCGAGGTCCAGGCCCATCCGACGTCGTGCCCCGCGGCCGGGACGATCCAGGCCCAGCCGGCGACCAGGACCACCGCGAGCATCCAGGAGAGGGCTGCGACCATGGCCGCCCGGTGCCCTCGCGGATGCACCTGGCGGTGGGCATGCGTGGCGCGCAGCAGCCAGGTAACCCCGGCGATGGTGAGGAAGAGGGCGGCGAAGCGGATGATGCCTCCCCACGCCATCCCGTGCGTCTGGTAGAGGAGCGCGTGGCAGGCGCCGAAGAGGGCGGCGGTCCCGACGAGATACCACCCCTCTGTGCGCGAGACGCCCTGCGGGTGTGCGCTCGCGGCCTCGGCAGCAGCCCTGGTGAACCGAACGGGAGGATGCTGTTTCGTTGACATGTAGCCATACTGACAACCACTAAACGATTCGTCAACAAGGGCGGGAGGGTTGTCGTCGGGACCGTCCTCCACGAGGGTGGATCCATGGACGATGAGCCGCAGCCGATGGAGTTCGTGCGTACGAGTCTGAGAGGTGCGCGGTTCGTGGAGGTCGACCTGAGCGGCGCGGTGATGCGGGCCGTCGACGTCGCTGGCATGGAGATCGACGCGCCCTGGCTGCTGGGTAACGGAGATGCCTTGCTGGTCAACGGGATCGACGTCGCACCGTATGTCGACGCCGAGCTCGACCGCCTCTTCCCCGGGCGGGCGTTGCGACGTGCTGACGACCCGGAGGGGCTGCGCTCGGCGTGGGCCGCCGTCGAGAGCGCGTGGGCGGCGACCCTGGAGCGGGTCGCTGCGATGCCACCCGGCACCGTCGACGAGTCGGTGGGCGGCGAGTGGTCCTTCGCGCAGACGCTGCGGCACCTGGTGATGGCCACCGACACGTGGCTCGGGCGGGCGATCCTGCAGGTCGAGCAGCCCTACCACCCCCTCGGTCAGCCGAACGACGAGTACGAGCTCGACGGCTACGACATGTCCGTCTTCGCCACCGAGACCCCTACGTATGCCGAGGTGCTCGCGGTCCGCGCCGACCGGGTCGCCATGGTGCGGGACTTCGTGGCCGGCGTCGACGAGGCCGCGCTCGCTGCCCCTCGCCAGAACCCGTGGGCCCCGCAGCACCCCGAGACCGTGCTGTCCTGCCTGCAGGTCATTCTCACGGAGGAGTGGGAGCACCACCGCTACGCCGTGCGCGACCTCGACGCCATCGACTCGGCCCGACAGCGGGGAGCGTGAGGTCGCCATAGCGATCCCGAACCGTTCCGTCGCAGGGGAGGGCGCGGGGGCGCCATACCTCTGGCCCAGTCCTAGGCAGATCCCCGGGGCGAGGGGGCGGCCCACGGGCTAGCGTGGCGGCGGCCATCGCCGGGCGGTCCGTCCCGGTGCCCCCCGACGAGAGGCCCGCGTGAGCACAGCAGCCACCACCCCCGCTCGCCCCGACCTGCGACGCGACGCCAGTGCCTCCGCCGTGGTCGCCGGCTTCATCGCCGTCGCGATCTCGTATGCCGGCCCGCTGCTCGTCGTGCTCGAGGCAGCACGGGCGGGTGGGCTGTCGCCGCAGCTCACCCCCTCCTGGGTGTGGGCGATCTCGGTGGGCTCGGGGCTGGTGTGCCTCGTCATGTCCTGGGTGACGAAGCAGCCGGTCATGGTGGCCTGGTCGATCCCCGGCGCGGCGCTGCTCATCACGTCGCTCGGCGTCTACCGGTTCTCGGACGCGGTGGGGGCCTATGTCGTGTGCGGGGTGGCGTCCGTGGTCCTCGGGGCGACCGGGCTGATCGGGCGGCTGCTCCAGCTGGTCCCGCGCCCGATCACGGCGGCGGTGCTGGCGGGCGTGCTGTTCCCGTTCGCACTCAAGGTGGCGGCGGCGGTGGCGGGGCAGCCGATCGTGGCGGGCGGCCTGGTGCTCGGCTATCTCATGGGGCGGCGCTGGCAGCCGCGGTACGCCGTCTTCCTGGCGCTCGCGGTCGGGGGCGTGCTCGCGGTCGTGACGGGGCAGACGCAGGCGATGGCGGTGCGTCTCGCGCTGACGACGCCGACGTGGACGACCCCGACGTGGTCCTGGGAGGCGATCCTCGGGATCGCGCTGCCGCTGCTCATCGTGACGGCGGTGGGGCAGAACGCCCCCGGTCTGATCGTCATGCACAACAGCGGGTATGACGCCGACGACCGCCTGCTGCTCGGCGTCAGCGGGGTCGCCTCGGTGGCGGCGGCGCCCTTCGGCTCGCACGCGCTCAACATGGCGGCCGTGACGGCGGCCATCGCCACGTCGGAGGAGTCGCACCCGGATCGCGATCGCCGCTACGTCGCGGGGATGGCGTGCGGGGTGTTCTACGTGCTCGGTGGGTTCGCGGCGACGACGATCGTGTCGTTGTTCTCGGCGATCCCGGCGGGGATGCTGACGGCGCTCGCCGGGGTGGCGCTGCTGTCGCCGCTGCAGGCCTCCATCTACGACACCATGCACGAGGGTGACCACCACCGCAGCGTCACCGAGGCCGTCCTGATCACCCTCGCGGTCACGGCCTCGGGGGTGCAGGCGCTGGGGGTCGTGTCGGCCTTCTGGGGGCTGGTGGCCGGGGTGGTGGCCTATGCCATCCTCCGCCCGCGCCCCCGGTAGGGTCTGGGCATGAGTGAGCAGCACGACGCCGTCGAGGTCATCCGCGCCAAGCGCGACCAGCAGGTCCTGACCGACAGCCAGATCGACTGGGTGATCGACGCCTACACGCGGGGGGCGGTGGCCGACGAGCAGATGTCGGCCCTGGCCATGGCGATCCTGCTCAACGGCATGACCCGCGAGGAGATCTCGCGCTGGACCTCCGCGATGATCGCGAGCGGGGAGCGGATGGACTTCTCCACGCTGAGCCGCCCCACCGCCGACAAGCACTCGACCGGCGGGGTGGGGGACAAGATCACCCTCCCGCTGGCGCCCCTGGTGGCGGCCTGCGGGGTGGCGGTGCCGCAGCTGTCAGGGCGCGGGCTCGGTCACACCGGGGGGACGCTCGACAAGCTGGAGTCCGTCCGCGGCTGGCAGGCCGGGTTGTCCAACGACGCCATGCTGCGCCAGCTCGAGGACGTCGGCGCCGTGATCTGCGCTGCCGGCTCGGGCCTCGCCCCCGCCGACAAGAAGCTCTACGCCCTGCGCGACGTCACCGGCACCGTCGAGGCCATCCCGCTCATCGCCAGCTCGATCATGTCCAAGAAGATTGCCGAGGGCACCGGCGCGCTGGTCCTCGACGTCAAGGTCGGGTCCGGCGCCTTCATGAAGACCGTGGACGACGCCCGCGAGCTCGCCCGCACCATGGTCGATCTCGGGACGGACGCCGGCGTCACCACGGTCGCGCTGCTCACCGACATGTCGACGCCGCTCGGTCTCACGGCCGGCAACGCGCTGGAGGTGCGGGAGTCCGTCGAGGTGCTCGCCGGTGGCGGTCCCGCCGATGTCGTCGAGCTGACGATCGCGCTGGCGCGCGAGATGCTCGCTGCCGCAGGTCGATCCGATGTCGACCCCGCCGACGCGCTGGCCGATGGCCGCGCGATGGACGTATGGCGCCGCATGATCGCCGCCCAGGGTGGCGACCCGGACGCCGAGCTGCCCACGGCCACAGAGCAGCACGTCATCACGGCGCCCGAGAGCGGGGTGCTGCAGTCCCTCGACGCGTATGCCGTGGGCGTCGCCGCCTGGCGTCTCGGCGCCGGACGCGCCCGCAAGGAGGACCCGGTCCAGGCGGGCGCGGGCGTCGAGATCCACGCCAAGCCCGGCGATCCCGTGACGCAGGGGCAGCCGCTGCTGACGTTGCACACGGACACCCCCGAGCGGTTCGAGCGGGCCGTGGCCTCCCTCGAGGGTGCGTGGTCGATCGGGGAGGGGCAGCCCGAGCGCCCAGACGTCGTGATGGAACGGATCGCCTGACGCCCGCCCCCTTCCGCCGCGATTGGTCACCAATCGAGATTTGGACCGTTCAAACCACCCCGATTTCCACGATTGGTCACCAATCGCGGAGCGATGGAGGAGAACAGATGACCCACGTCGAGTGGCTGGACCTGCCGCACCTGCGGGCGCGGCGCAGCGCCAAGTGGACCCTCTACGACCGCGACGTCCTGCCGATGCCGGTCGCCGAGATGGACTGCCTGCTGGCGTCGCCCGTCGCCGAGGCGCTGAATCACGCTGTGGCGCTGGGTGACACGGGCTACCCGAGCTTCGGGCGGGGGCTGCAGGAGGCGTTCGCGGGCTTCGCGGGGCGACGGTGGTCCTGGGGCGTGGACGCCGACCAGGTGACGCTGTGCGCCGACGTGTCGGTGGGGATGATGGCCGCGATCTCGGCGCTGCTGTCGCCGGGGGACACCTTCGTCATCATGCCGCCGGTCTACCCGCCGTTCTTCCGCTGGGGTGGCGAGACGGGCATGCGTACCGTGGAAGTCCCGCTGCTGCAGTCCGACTCGTGCTACGCGCTGGACCTCGAGGGCATCGAGCGCGAGCTGCGGGCGGGCGCCAAGGCCGTGCTGCTGTGCAACCCGCACAACCCCGTCGGCTGGGTGCACACCCGCGAGTCCCTCACGGCGCTGGCCGATCTCGTGTCCGGTTACGACGCGGTCGTGCTGAGCGACGAGATCCACGCCCCGCTGACGCTGCCGGGCCACACGTTCACGCCATACCTCACCGTCTCGGACGCGGCCCGCGCGCACGGGGTCGCGGTGCACGCGGCCTCCAAGGCCTGGAACCTCGCCGGCCTCAAGGCGGCCCTGATCGTCTCGGCGTCGGACGCCATGCGGGACAGGATGACTCGCGGGCTTCCCTACGAAACGCCCTGGCACGCAGGGCAGCTCGGCTACCTGGCGTCGGAGGCCGCCTACCTGCAAGGCGACCCGTGGCTCGACGCGCTGGTGACCGACCTCGCCGCCCACCACCAGCAGGTGCGCGACGGCCTGCCCGCCGGGGCGCGGATCGCGGTGCCGGCGCAGGCGACCTTCCTGTCCTGGATCGACGCGAGCGGCCTCGGCCTGGGCCAGGACCCGGCGGCGCGGCTGCTGGCGGACGCGCGCCTGGCCGTGGGGATCGGCCGCGAGTTCGGCGCGGCGTGGGCCGACCACATCCGTCTCAACGTCGGCACCGGCCCCGAGGTCATCGCCGAGGGCCTTCGTCGCCTCGGCTCAGCCGTCTCCTGACCAGCCGTATGCCGCCCGCCAACGACCGTCATGACGTCAGGCTGCGACCGTTGGTCGTGTCCGACGCCACTGTCCTGGCGTCGTGGGGCGCGGACCGGGAGTTCTGCGAGGCGGCCGAGTGGAGAGGGGAGCTCACGGTCGACCAGCACGAGGAGCGGTGGCGCACCAGGATTGTCGACGGCTGGGGCGCGGACCTGATCAGGTTGGGCGCCGACGCGCACGGGACCCTGGTGGGCTACGTCGACCTCCACGGCAGCGACGTGGGTCGGCGCGAGCTTGGTTACTTGGTCGGTGGCCGTGAGCGGTGGGGTCAAGGGCTCGGTGGGGCGGTCGCCCGGGCCGGTCTCGACCACGCCTTCCAGGGACTGGGCCTCCTCGAGGCCTGGGCCGAGGCGGTCGACGCCAACCCCGCGTCCGTGCGCATCCTCCAGGGCCTCGGGATGAGCGAGACGGGCAGGGGAGAGGATCATGTCTACTGCGGGATCCCCTCCCGCTACCGACGGTTCGCCATCACCGCGGACCGCTGGCACGGCCTCCACCGCGACAAGGAGACCCCATGAGCGACCGGACGACCGGCAAGGTGCTGGCGGTGCTGATCTGCCTGATCGTGCTGGTGCCGCTGGCGATCATGAGCGTGTGGCAACCGGTGAGGATCGGGTTGCCGGCCCTGGTCTTCGTGCTGACGGGCGTGGTCGTCCTCGCGATGAACGCCCGCAAGCCCAAGCGCTGACCTCGGGCTGCCGGCGGCTACAGACATTGCGTCAAGCGCCGGCGCCCGGCCTGCTGGGTAGGCTCGCTGCATGCCCGAGCTGATCACCGATCCCGTCCGCATCCCCGTCCCCGGCGGCAAGATCATCGACGAGCACGTCGGCGCCGCGTCCACCCGCGATCGGACGATCTCGGTCGCTCGCATGGAGGCGCCCGCGGGCTGGTCCGAGCCCTACCAGACGCCGGACTTCGACGAGGTCACGGTGGTGCTGGGCGGTGAGGTCATCGTCGACCACGACGGTGGCCCCACCAGCGTCCTCGCAGGTCAGAGCGTCGTGACGCGCGCCGGCGAGCGGATCCGCTATCGGGTGGGCCCGGAGGGGGCGACATACCTGGCGGTCTGCACTCCGGCCTTCACCCCGGAGGGCGTGCACCGCGACGAGGGCTGACGTCAGCGCTGCTTCTTGCGGGCGTCGCCCCGCCGGATGTACTCGAAGGCGATGCCCATCGCGATGCCGAAGCCGATCCCCGGGGTCGTGACCCTGTCCTCCCAGGAGGTCAGCATCCGGATCAGCAGCGTGATCACGACCCAGGCGACCATCATGATCGCGCCGTAGACGCAGGCGCGGATCCAGCTGAACTCGGTGGCGGGGGTCGTGGCGTCGACCTTGTTCATGTCCATGCCTCGATCCCATCGCACCCGTCGTCGGAGTGTCACCCCCCTTCAGGCTGATTTGGGGTCCGGCCCAGGGCGAAGGCCAGGACCCGCCGGGGGTAGCAGAATCAGCCTGCTGAACGACGGCCGGTCGATCCCTCTACCCCCGGTAGGGTCGGGAGGGTGACCAGTCAAGACAGCAGCCCCTCGGCATACGACATCGACCCTGTGGTGGCGCAGGCCCCCAAGGTGCTGCTGCACGAGCACCTGGACGGTGGGCTGCGGCCGGCGACGGTGCTCGAGCTCGCCCACGAGACGGGGTATGCCGGACTGCCCGCAGACGACGCCGCCGGCCTCGCGCGGTGGTTCCGGGAGAGCGCGGACAGCGGTTCGCTCGTCAGATACCTCGAGACCTTCGAGCACACGGTCGGGGTCATGCAGACGCCCGAGGCGCTGCGCCGGGTGGCCTGCGAGGAGGTGCTGGACCTGGCGCGCGACGGCGTGGTCTACGCCGAGATCCGTTATGCCCCAGAGCTGCACCTCGAGCGGGACCTGACCCTCGAGGAGGTCGTCGAGGCCGTCAACGAGGGCTTCCGGGAGGGTGAGGCGCTGGCCCGCGAGGAGGGGCGCCAGATCCGCGTCACCGCGCTGCTGACCGCGATGCGTCACGCCGCGATGAGCCGCGAGATCGCCGAGCTCGCCGTGGCCTTCCGCGACCAGGAGGTCAGCGGCTTCGACATCGCGGGGGCCGAGGCGGGCTACCCGCCCACCCGGCACCTCGACGCCTTCCAGTACCTCGCCCGGGAGAACGCCCACTTCACCATCCACGCCGGCGAGGCCTTCGGGCTGCCGTCGATCCAGGAGGCGCTGACCTGGTGCGGCGCCGACCGGCTCGGGCACGGCGTGCGCATCGTCGACGACATCACCGTCGACGGCACCCCCGTCCCCGAGTGGATGGCCATGCACGACCGGCTCCCCGCGGTCGACCAGGTGCAGCTCGGGCTGCTCGCGGCCTACGTGCGCGACAAGCGCGTGCCGCTCGAGATGTGCCCCAGCAGCAACGTCCAGACCGGCGCGTCGGCCAGCATCGCGCTGCACCCGATCACGCTGCTCAAGGACCTGAGGTTCCGGGTGACGATCAACACCGACAACCGGCTGATGAGCGACACCAGCATGGGCAAGGAGATGACGCTGCTGGTCCGCGACGCGGGCTGGACCGTCTCGGACCTGCGGTGGGCGACGATCAACGCGATGAAGTCGTCCTTCCTCCACTTCGACGAGCGGCTCGCGCTCATCGACGAGGTGATCAAGCCGGCATACGCCCAGCTGGTCTGACCAGGCCGTATGCCGGTCCCCCCGGCATGCCCGGCCGGTGTCCCGAGACCCGGCTCAGACGTGGCTCAGACGTGGGGCAGGACCCGGTGCCGGGTGGCGGCGTCGCGGGAGAGCCGCTGCGCGTCGCGGCGGCCCCGCTCGGCGACGACCGCCTGCAGCAGCGCCTCGGGGTGCGTGCCCGGCGGTGGCTGCGGCATGACCTGCTGCGCCACGGTGGCCGCCAGCTCCGCGGCGATGCGGGCGCGAGGCCCGGGCTCGAGCCCTTCGCGGCGGTGCAGGAACTGCCGGGTGGCCAGCGCCACCGTGTCGGACAGCGGCGCGATGTCGGCGCCCGCGGCCCAGGCGGCGAGCTCGGGGACGGGCGGCACCGGGGGAGGCAGCTGCAGGCGGAGGCGGTCGCGGACGGCATACGTGCCTGCCGCGAGATCACCGAGCCTCTTGCCACGCGCGGTGAGCACCACGGCGCAGAACGCGACCGCGCCGCTCGTGCCCCAGATCTCCAGCACCCCGACCAGCGCCCGCGTCAGGCACTGCCGGAACGCGACCGGCCCGCCGTCGTCGCGCACGATGCACGTGCCGGTGGCGAGCCGGCCCAGCGACCGGCCGCGCGTAAGGGTCTCGACGGCGGCGGGGAGGATCACGAGGACCGTGACGACGGTGGTGAGGACCAGCGCCGCTCCGGCCGCCTCGTCGAGGCCGCCCCGCACCCCGCCGAACGCCATCGACAGCCCCAGGAGCAGTAGGCCACCCACCGCGACGTCGATCGCGCCGGACAGCACACGCAGCCCCGGGCCCGCGGCGGGCACCCGCAGCGCCACGGCGTCACCGGTGACGAGGTCGTCCTCGCCCACGCCGATGGTGGGGCGCGCTGACCTGGGCGGCTGCATGACCGGCAGCCTAGCGGGCGGGCCCGGCGGGGGCGGCTAGGGTGGCGTCGTGGACCTGGACGCCTACGTCGCGGCCCACCGGGGGGAGTGGGACGAGCTCGACGCGCTGACGCGTCGGTCGCGGCTCTCCGCGGAGGAGGCCGACCGCCTGCTCGACCTCTACCAGCGGGTCGGCACGCACCTCGCCGTCGTGCGCACGAGCGCGCCCGATCCCGCTGTCGTGCAATGGCTCTCGGGGGTGCTGGCGCGCGCTCGACGACGGGCCTCGGGGACCCGGACCGGCTCGGCGCGGGACATCGCGCGCTTCTTCGGCGAGACCTTCCCCGCGACGCTGTACCACCTGCGCTGGTGGTGGCTGACGACGACGATGGTGAGCCTGCTCGTGGCGCTGGGGGCCGGGTGGTGGTTCTACCAGAACCCCACGCTGGAGAACTCCCTGATGAGCCCCGCCGAGGTCGCGAGGTACGTCAACACGGACTTCGAGCACTACTACTCCGAGCACGCGGCCACGAGCTTCGCGGCGCGCGTGTGGACCAACAACGCCTGGATCGCCGCCCAGTGCATCGCGATGGGTGTGCTCGGCGTCCCCGTGGTCTACGTCCTGCTGCAGAACGTCGTCAGCGTCGGCGTCATCGG
Organism: Arsenicicoccus sp. oral taxon 190; assembly: GCF_001189535.1. Classification (NCBI taxonomy): domain Bacteria; kingdom Bacillati; phylum Actinomycetota; class Actinomycetes; order Micrococcales; family Intrasporangiaceae; genus Arsenicicoccus; species Arsenicicoccus sp. oral taxon 190. The sequence goes on along the minus strand of NZ_CP012070.1, from coordinate 3,467,635 downwards.
CGCGCTCATGGTGCGTCACGGGCGGGGCGCGTTGTTCTTCGGTCTGATCCTGCCGCACGGGCTGCTCGAGCTGACGGCGGTGTTCGTGGCGGCGGGGGTGGGGCTGCGGCTCTTCTGGTCGTGGGTCGAGCCGGGACCCAGGACCCGTATGGCGTCCCTCGCCGCCGCCGGCCGCACCACCGTCGGGGTGGCGATGGGCCTGGTGGTGGTGCTGCTCGTGTCGGGGATCCTCGAGGCGTTCGTGACGCCGTCGGGGCTGCCGACCTGGGCGCGGATCGCGATCGGGGTGCTGGCCGAGGCGGCGTTCTTCGCGTACATCTTCGTGGTGGGGCGACGGGCGGCCCGGCGTGGCGTGACGGGTGACGTGGACGCCGCGGACCGCGAGGACGAGGCCGTCGCGACCCTCTGACCCGCCCTCCGGCCCCACCCCGTCCCGGCGTCCTGCGCCAGCCCCGGCGTCCCGCCCCCGTCCCCTCCCCGGCGCGATTGGTCACCAATCACGTTTTCCGGGCCGTGATGAACGATCCAAGACGTCATTGGTGACCAATCACGCTTTCCAGGGCGTGATGAACGATCCACAACGTCGTTGGTGACCAATGGCGCGGGGCAGGGTGGTGCGTCGGGCGCCATACGGGCCGTGTCAGCGAGGCGCCGGGCCCAGGACTCGCCGGCGGTAGGTGCATCAGCCTGGGGAACGAAGGCCGGTCGATGCCTCTGCCGGCGGGGGGTCAGAGGAGGCCGCGGGACTTGAGCGTGAGGTAGTGGTCGGCCAGGGCCGGCGCCAGGGCGTCCGGCGGCGCGTCCACCACCGTCACGCCCAGCCCGGCCAGCGCGTCGGCGGTCCGGGCCCGCAGGGTCCGCGTGCGTTCGGCCGCAGCCGCGCGGTAGGCGTCGTCGGTGGTGCGGCGGGCGGTCGCCATACGGTCCAGCTCGGGGTCGGCGCACGAGGCGATGCACACGCGCTGCCGCCGGGTCAGCTGCGGCAGCACCGGCAGCAGGGACTCGGCGACGGCGGCGGGCTCGAGGGGCGTGAGGAGCACCACGAGCGACGGGCGGCGGGCCTGCCGGGCCACCGCGGCGGCCAGCGCCTGCCAGTCGGCCTCGACGATGGCGGGCTGCACGGTCGCGAGGGCGTCGGACATCGCGGCGAGCATCTCGGGGCGGGCCACCGCCGCCAGCTGGGTCCGCACGACGCGGTCGCCCGCGACGAGGTCGACGTGGTCGCCTGCGTGCGCGGCCAGGGCCGTGAGCAGCAACGACGCCTCGATGGCGGCGTCCAGGCGGGTCGTGTCGTCGACCCGCCCCGCCGAGAGGCGCGAGGTGTCGACGACGAGGGTGACGCGGCGGTCGCGCTCGGGCCGCCAGGTCCGCACGACCAGCTCGCTGCGCCGCGCCGAGGCGCGCCAGTCGATCGAGCGGACGTCGTCGCCCTCGACGTACTCGCGCAGGGAGTCGAACTCCGTCCCCTGCCCCCGCACCCGCACCGCGGACCGACCGTCGATCTGCCGCAGCCGCGCGAGCCGGCTCGGCAGGTGCCGCCGCGAGTGGAAGGGCGGCAGCACCCGCACCGTCCCCGGCACGTCCACCGACGCCTGGCGCCCGGCCAGCCGCAGCGGGCCGAGGGTGCGGACCGTGACGAGGTCCGTATGCCGGTCCCCGCGCCGCACCGGCGTCAGCGAGGTCTCGACCTGCACCGATGCTCCAGGGGCGACCGAGATCCGGTGCCGCTCGCCGCTGGTCCGGGCCGACGGCTGCCAGGCGTCCCGCAGCACACCGCGAGCCGTGCGGCGCGAGGGGTTGTGCACCTGCAGCCGCGTCGTGGTCGTCGCCTCGGCGCGGATGGTCCCGACGTGGTCGCGGGTGAGCACGAGCCGTCGCGGGGACGCGGCGAGCAGCGCGTCGACCACGCACACGACCACCACGAGCACCAGCCACAGCGTGGCCGTGAGCGGCTCGGGGCGCAGCAGCACCGGCACCACGCCCAGCAGGGCGAGCACCACGGCGCGGCCGGTGAGGATCATCGGGCGCGGGTCATCGGGGGACGGGCACGGCGTCGAGGGCGGTCTGCAGGACGGCACCCACGGACACGCCCTCGAGCTCGGCCTCGGGCTGCAGCGACAGCCGGTGCGCGAGGGTGGCGTGGGCGAGGGTCTTGACGTCGTCGGGCGTCACGAAGTCGCGCCCGTTGAGCCACGCCCACGCCCGCGAGGTCGCGAGGAGAGCCGTCGCGCCGCGCGGCGACGCGCCCAGCGACAGGGAGGGGGCGGTGCGGGTGGCGCGGCAGACGTCGACGACGTAGGCGACGACCTCGGGGGCGACGCCGACGGTCCGCACGGCCGCGGCCCCGGCGAGCAGGTCGGTCCCCGACGCCACCGGCCGCACCCCAGCGCCGGCGAGGTCGCGAGGGTCGAAGCCGTGCGCGTGCCGCGAGATCACCTCGATCTCCTGGTCGCGCGGCGGCACCGGCAGCACCACCTTGAGCAGGAACCGGTCGAGCTGGGCCTCCGGCAGGGGATAGGTCCCTTCGTACTCGACCGGGTTCTGCGTCGCCGCGACGAGGAACGGCTCGGGCAGCGGCCGTGACGTGCCGTCGACGGTCACCTGCCGCTCCTCCATCGCCTCGAGCAGCGCCGCCTGCGTCTTGGGCGGGGTGCGGTTGATCTCGTCAGCCAGCAGCAGGTTGGTGAAGACCGGCCCCGGCCGGAACTCGAACTCCGTCGTGCGGGCGTCGAAGATCATCGACCCGGTCACGTCGCCCGGCATCAGGTCCGGGGTGAACTGCACGCGCCGCGTGTCGATGTCCAGCGCGGTGGCGAGCGAGCGCACGAGCAGGGTCTTGGCGACGCCGGGCACGCCCTCGAGCAGCACGTGCCCGCGGCTGAGCAGGCCGATGAGCAGCCCGGTCACGGCGGCGTCCTGCCCGACGACGGCCTTGGCCACCTCGGAGCGCACGGCCTGCAGGGCCTCGCGGGCGCTGGTGTGGTCGGTCATGGGTGGCGTACCTCTTCCTCGAGCTGGGCCAGGTCGGCCGCGGTCGCGGCCAGGTCGGCGTCGGTGGTCGGGTCGGGTCCGGCGAGCAGGTCCCGTATGCCGTCGCGCTCGCGCCCCGTGGCCTGGGCCACGGCCGCGACGACGGCCTCGGCGTCGGCGCCCACGGGGAGCCCGAGCCGGGCGGCGAGGCGGCGCCTGGTGGCGTCGCGCAGGGCGGCGGCGGCGTGACCGCGCCCCGCGGCCCGGCGGTAGAGACGGCCGCGGGCCACGGCGGTCTCGGAGGCTCGCACCACGACGGGGAGTGGCTCCACGGCGAGGCGGCCCAGGCGTCGGCCGCGCCACCACATGGTGAGGGCGACGGCGCCGCCGAGCAGGAGCAGCAGCGGCATGAACCACGGTGGGGCGATGGGGGGTTCGCCGCGCGGGATGTCGCCCTCGGCGATGTCGGCATACGTGGGCGCGAACCACACGAGGTGACGCTCGCTGCCGAGCAGGCGCAGCGCGAGGGCGGCGTCGTCCTCCTCGGTCACGGTGCCGTTGGTGATGATCAGGGCGGGCGCGAGGAGGTCGGTGCGGGGCTGGCCGTGCGCGGCGGGGATGGTCAGCAGGGCGTGGCCCTCTCCGACGGGGTAGCAGCCGCCGGCGCCGGTCAGCGTCCACGAGCGCCCGAGGTCGGTGACGTCCTCGGGACCGTCGCCGTCCTCGCCCGGCCCGCTGCCCGGGAAGGGCGGCAGGCGTGAGGGTTCCTTGGCGGCCGCGGCGACCTGCGCGGGGGTCATCAGCGCGTATCCCGAGCCGAGCGGGGACAGGGACGGCGAGGCTGCGGCGACGCGGTCGGTGCAGCCCGGGCCCCCGGGCTCGTCGCCGCGTGGCCGCGTCAGCGTCACGGGCAGGTCGAGGTCGTGCAGCGCGCTGCGGCCGAGCCCGAGCAGCACGAGCCGGCCGGCGTCGACCCTGCGCTCGCTCACCGCTCGCATCGCCTCGGCCGTGACGGCGCCCGTCTCCGAGACCACCAGGGTCGTGTCGGCGTCCACCCGGGCGTCGTCCAGGTCGGCCCGGGTGCGCACCACGTCGACCTCGACGCCCTGCCGCCTCAGGACCTCCGCAACCGCCTTGGCGCCCTTGTCTCCCGCGGCGTCCGGGTCCAGGGGCAGGCCCTCGCCCTGCGGCAGGCTGCGCCAGACGGCCACGGCGAGCAGCACCAGCAGCACCAGGCCGAGGCCCACCCGGGTGCGGCGACCGGGGGTGCGACGGTCACGCTCGCGCGGCCCCACGATCACGTCCAGGCTCATCGGGCCCCCTGCAGCTCGGAGGCCAGGGCCAGCGTGTCGGCGGCGTCCTGGGCCGTGGTCCGCTGCGGCTCGTCCGCGCCGGGGACCGGGCCGTCGGGATGCCCGTAGCACGCCGCATCGAAGACCAGGGCGCAGCGGCGGGCGCGCTCGGCATACGACGGCAGGGCGTGGGCGGCAGCCCGACCGACCTCCTGGGCGGTGCGCCCGGGGGCGTCATGGACGACGTCCCGGTCGTCGAGCCCGACCACGAGCGCCCGGAACCCCGCCACCACCGCCCGGTCGTGGGCGCCCTGGTCCAGGTGGGCCCGCGCCTCGGCGAGGTAGTCCACCGCCGACCGCGTCGGGTCGGTCAGGCCCCCGGCCCGGCGGCGGCGCTCCTGCACCACGGACCGCAGGTCCCACAGCTTCCACACGAGCAGGGCGAGCAGCAGGAGCAGCACCGCGACGAGCACCACGAGGCCGATGCCGGACGGGGCGCCCGGTGCGCCGGAGAAGAGGTCGTCGAACCACCGCAGGACGATGTCGAGCAGCGACGGGTGGGGGTATCCGGGGCGGGCCAGCTCCTGCTCCAGCAGCCGACGCGCCTCGTCCGACCCCGGCTCGACGGGGACCGAGGAGACGGGCAGGGGCAGACCGCCCGCACCGGGCACGCCGTCAGCGCTCCTGGCTCGCTCGCCGGTCCACGGCCCGCGCCAGCTCGACGTCCAGGCCCTCGCGGCGGATGCGCTGGTCGATGTAGAGCAGCGTGCTCACGGTCGAGGTGATCGGCGTCGTGACGGCGCCGACGAGGATCTGTGCCAGGGCGTAGATCACGGCCAGGACGACGAGGCTCGAGGTCATGCCCTGGGGGCTCGTCGTGCTCGTGGCGAACACGGCGACCATGCCGATCATCATCAGCGGGAGCATGAGGGCAAGGCTGGCGAAGCCGACGACGAGGGAGGTGAGGAGCTGGATGCCGAACAGCCGCCAGAAGGCGCCTCGGCTCAGCGCCCAGCTGCGCCTCAGCGCCGCGACGACACCGATGCGCTCCAGGACCAGCGCGGACGCGGCGAGCCCCAGCCGGACGAAGACGAAGAGGAGGACGGGCCCCAGCACCAGCGCGCCGACGACGACCATGGCGCCGTCGATCTGGGCGAGGGCGAAGAGGAGCAGCAGCGCCAGACCCACCCCACCCACCCACAGCAGGGTCGTGACCAGCACGTAGAGCAGGCACCGGCCGATCTGCGCACGCACCTCGCGCCAGGCCTCCCCGAGGGTGGCACGCTCGCCGATGACGGCGCGGGACACGACGACGCACAGCACCAGCGTCGCGACCTGCGCGAGGAGGCTGGAGGGCACCTGGAGCAGGTTGACGACGAGGTTGGGGCCGCCACCGTTGTCGGGGGCGGTGAGGCTGCCGAGCCGGTCCAGCCCGCCGCTGAGCAGCCACCCGACGAACGGGATGACGAGCACCACCCCGATGAGCTGCAGGATCAGGGACACCCCGATGGTGCCGCGGGGGTTGAACCGCAGGATCTTGAAGCCGGCCCCGAGCATGTCGCCGAGCTGCAGCGGCCGCAGCGGCACGATGCCCGGGCTGGCGACCATCGCCATCGAGGGATACGCGCCCGGTGGGGGTGCCTGGCCGTATGCCGGACCGTGCCCGTATCCGGGGGCCGGGGCGTACCCCGGGTGCTGGGCGTACCCCGGGTGCTGGGCGTACCCGGTCTGCTGGGCGTACCCCGGCTGAGGGGCGGGCGGAGGGGCGTCGCCGGTGGGGTCGTAGGGCGGCTGCGGTGGGGGTGGCAGCGGGGTGCTACCCCCGTGGTGCTCCCCGTCGCCGCGGCCCGGTGCCGCCCACTGGTCGTTGGTCATGCTGCCCCCTCGAAGCGTCCCCACCCGTGCTCGCCGACACGGTATCAGCGCAGGTCCGCGGCACGTCGCCGGGCGTCCCCAGGCGTGATCGGCGTGGCGCCGAGGGCGACCTGGTGGGCCACGATGTCGCGCTGGGCGCGTCGCAGCACCAGCCCGCGGCGCACCAGCGTCAGCGGCGGCTTGCGGCGCTCCTTGAGGTCGCGCGCGAGCCGGAGGGCGAAGGTGACCCACGGGGTACGGCATACGCACCAGGCCTGCGCGAGCAGGCCCCCGTCGCGCAGCGCCCCCACGAGCTCGGCCGCGAAGATCCCCTCCGCCACCACGAACCGCCCGGGCGGCAACGTGATCCGCACGCCCGGCACCCGCCGGGACGCGCCGATGTCGTAGCCCGGCACGTCGACCTGCCCGTCGCGGCACAGCGTCGCCAGGGCCGCGAGCGCGGCCTGCGCGTCCCAGGAGCGGGGGTCGTCCCAGTCGGGGATGCCGAGCTCGCCCTGCAGCGGCAGCCGGGGGTCGTCGCCGTCGAGGTAGAAGTCGTCGAGCCGCAGCGTGGGCCAGCCCAGCTCGTGGCGCAGCCAGTCGGCGAGCCGGGACTTGCCGGCGCCGCTGGGCCCGCACACCACGACCACCCGCGCGAGGTCTCCTCGCCCCGTGCCTCCTCGCCCCGTGCCTGCCGGTCCCGAGGCTGCCGCTCGCGTGCGTTCGCGCCGTATGCCGCTGCCGCCGTCCTGCGGGGCTGCCGTCTCCGGGTCGGTCACAGCGCCGTCAGCGCGGCCATGTCGCGGCGGATCGACGCGAGGCGCGCGGCCGTGACCTCACGAGCCCGCGCGAGATCGCTCGGGCCGCGGACGGGTTCGACGGCCTCGAGGTAGACCTTGACCTTGGGCTCGGTGCCCGACGGCCGCACGATGACCCGGCTGCCGTCGGCGAGGTGGTAGCGCAGCCCGTCGGTGGGCGGCAGCCCACCGGCGCCGGCGGCCAGGTCGTCGAGCCGTTCCACGGGGGACCCGGCGATGGTCTCGGGGCGTTCGGCGCGCAGCCGCTCCATCAGGGCGGGCATCAGCGCGAGGTCGCGGACGCGCACCGAGAAGGCGTCGGTCGCGTGCACGCCGTGAGCGACGGCGAGGTCGTCGAGGACGTCGAGCAGGGTGCGGCCCGTCGCCTTGAGGCGGGCGACCAGCTCGACGAGCAGCACCGCCGCGGACACGCCGTCCTTGTCCTGCACGGCGTCCGGGGCGACGCAGTAGCCGAGCGCCTCCTCGTAGCCGTAGGCCAGGCCGGGCACCCGGGCGATCCACTTGAAGCCGGTCAGCGTCTCCTCGTGCGGCAGCCCGGCCGCGGCGGCCATGGCGGCGAGCAGCCGCGAGGAGACGATGGAGCTGGCGAGCACCCGGCGCGACGTGTCCGGCCGGGCAGCGGGGCCGGAGAGGCGCTCGATGACGGCGTGCCCGAGCAGCGCGCCGAGCTCGTCGCCCCGCAGCATCCGCCACGTGCCGTGGTCGTCGACCGCGGCGGCGCACCGGTCGGCGTCGGGGTCGTTGGCGACCACCACGTCGGGGTGCACCTCGGCCGCGAGGGCCAGGGCCGCGTCGATGGCGCCGGGCTCCTCGGGGTTGGGGAAGGTCACCGTCGGGAACGCCGGGTCGGGCTGCTCCTGGCTCGAGACCGCCTGCGGCGCAGGGAGTCCCGCGCGCTCGAAGGTCAGCCGCAGCGTCTCGGAACCCACCCCGTGCAGGGCCGTGTGGACGACGGTCACGTCGCGCGGGGCGTCGGGGGAGAAGACGGCGGCGGCGCGGTCGACATACGCCTCCAGCAGCTCGTCGCCCAGGGTGTCCCAGCCGTCGTCGGCCATCGGGACCGACGCCACCGACCCGACCGCGGCGATGTGCGCGGCGATCTGCGCGTCGACCGGCGGCACGATCTGCGAGCCGTCCCCGAGGTAGACCTTGTAGCCGTTGTCCTGCGGCGGGTTGTGGCTGGCGGTCACCATGACGCCGGCGTCCGCCCCCAGGTGCCGTATGGCGAACGCGAGCACCGGCGTCGGCAGCGGCCGGGGCAGCACCATGGCCGACCCGCCGGCGGCCTCGACGACCGCTGCGGTGTCGCGCGCGAAGACGTCGGAGTTGTGGCGGGCGTCGTAGCCGATGACGACGGCGGGGTCGGGTCGGCCGCCCTCGGCCTGCAGGTAGGCGACGAGCCCGGCGGCGGCGCGGATGACGACGGCGCGGTTCATGCGGCGCGGGCCCGCGCCGAGCGCTCCGCGCAGCCCGGCGGTCCCGAACTCCAGCATCCCGGCGAACCGGTCCGCGAGGTCGGCGCGCGCCGTCTCGCCGTGGTCCCCGCCCGCCGCGGCAGCCTCGATCAGGGCGTCCAGCTCGGCGCGGGTGGCCGGGTCCGGGTCGTCGTCGCGCCAGGCGCGGGCCGCTGCGAGCAGCTCGTCGGTGGCGGGTCCGGAGGTCGAGCCGGCGGCGGGGGAGGTGGGCGGGGTCGGCATACGGCTCAGTCCTCGGTGGCGATGCGGGTGACGACGTCGGCGAGCAGGCGCCCGCACCGGGCGGCCGCGGCCTGACCGGCCTCGATGACCTCCTGGTGGGACAGGGCCTGGTCGCTGGTGCCGGCGGCGGGGTTGGTGACCAGGGAGATGCCGAGGATCTCCAGGCCGGCGTGGCGGGCGGCGATCGCCTCGAGCGTCGTGGACATCCCGACCAGGTCGCCGCCGAGGGTGCCGGCCATCCGGACCTCGGCGGGCGTCTCGTAGTGCGGCCCGCGGAACTGGACGTAGACGCCCTCGTCGAGGCCGGGGTCCACCTCGCGGGCGATGGCGCGCAGCCGCGAGCTGTAGAGGTCGGTGAGGTCGACGAAGGTCGCCCCCTCGAGGGGGGAGGCGGCGGTGAGGTTGAGGTGGTCGCTGATGAGCACCGGTGTCCCGGCAGGCCACTGGGGGCGCAGCCCGCCGCAGCCGTTGGTGAGCACCACCTGGGCGCACCCCGCCGCCGCGGCGGTGCGGACGCCGTGCACGACCGCCCGCACGCCCTTGCCCTCGTAGAAGTGGGTGCGGGTGCCGTAGACCAGGGCCCGGCGGTCCGTGTCGCCCAGCTGCACCGACCGGATCGTGCCGCTGTGGCCCACCACCGCGGCGCGGGAGAAGCCGGGCACGTCGGCGTTGTCGATCACGGTGCGGGTCTCGCCGATCAGGTCGGCGGCACCGCCCCACCCGGAGCCGAGGACCAGCGCGACGTCGTGCCGCTCGACGCCGGTGCGCTCGGCGATGACCGCGGCGGCCGCCCGAGCCACCTCGAAGGGGTCGACGTCGGGGTCGTTCAGGTCCATGCGGGTCTCGCTCATGGGCTCACCCTACGGGGACGGCTGCCGCGCGTCCGAGCCCCGGCCCAGCCCGACCTGCCGGCGTGTCATCGCGACCCAGGCCCGGTCGGGGACGAGGCGGGGGAGCGTCGTCGCGAGGCGGGCACCCCGGCCGATGAGGTAGCGCGTACGGGGGAGGTCGTCGAGGGCGGCCCGCTCCACCGCGTCGACCACGGTGGACCTTCCCGATCGAGCGGGCTCCGCGCTGCCGCCACCCCGCCCTCGCCACCGGGGGTGCTCGCCCGGCGACGGCGCAGGAGGAGCTGCGGTCCGTCATACGGCGTCTGCTCGGGTGAGCCGAGGACCAGCCGGGATGGTTGGATGGGGGCCGTGATCGAACGCAACCAGTCAGTCGTCATCCTCGGTGGAGGGCCCGGCGGCTACGAGGCCGCCCTCGTCGCCGCCCAGCTCGGAGCAACGGTCACCGTCGTGGACCGTGACGGACTCGGTGGCGCGGCCGTCCTGTCGGACTGCGTCCCCAGCAAGGCCCTCATCTCGACCGCGAGCTTCATGACCCGCATGGAGGACTCGCGGGCCCTCGGCGTGCACTACCAGGACCCGAGGACCCACCGGGAGTCCGACCTGGAGGGCGATGACGTCACCGTCGCCGACCTGCCCGCGGTCAACGCCCGGATCCTCGCGCTGGCCCGCAAGCAGAGCGAGGACATCGAGGCCCGCCTCGTCAGCGAGGGGATCACCATCGTGCGCGGCGTCGGCCGCGTCGCCGGCCCGGGCCGGGTGGTCGCCACGCCCGCGGACGGCTCGGCCGAGCAGGAGCTGACCGCCGACGTCATCCTCGTCGCCACCGGAGCGACGCCGCGCGTGCTGCCGACCGCCCAGCCCGACGGCGAGCGGATCCTCACGTGGAAGCAGATCTGGGACCTGCCGGACATCCCCGAGCACCTCATCGTGGTGGGCTCCGGCGTCACCGGCGCGGAGCTGGCGCACGCCTACCTCGCGCTCGACAGCGCGGTCACGCTGATCTCCTCGCGCGACCGGGTGCTCCCGGGGGAGGACCCCGACGCGGCCCGCGTCATCGAGGACGTCTTTCGCCGCCGTGGCATGAACGTCCTCAACCGCTCCCGTGCCGCCTCCGTCGAGCGGCACGGCGACCGCGTCGTGGCCACCCTCACCGACGGCCGGACCGTGGAGGGCTCGCACTGCATCATGGCCGTCGGGTCGGTGCCCGCCACGGATGGTCTCGGCCTCGAGTCGGTCGGCGTGCAGCTGGCCGACTCCGGGCACATCGAGGTCGACCGGGTCTCGCGCACCTCGGTCAACGGCATCTACGCCGCCGGCGACTGCACCTCGGCGCTGCCGCTTGCGTCGGTCGCCGCCATGCAGGGGCGCACCGCCATGTGGCACGCCCTCGGCGACGCCGTCCACCCGATCAGCCTGACGGGCGTGTCGGCCACGATCTTCACCGACCCCGAGATCGCCACCGTGGGGGTCTCGGCCCAGCAGGTGGCCGAGCAGCACCTGGACGTGCGCGAGGTCACGATGCCACTCGCCACCAACGCCCGCGCCAAGATGGACCGCTTCACCGACGGATTCATCAAGCTCTATGCCCGCAAGGTCTCCGGCCTGGTGATGGGGGGCGTGGTCGTGGCGCCGAAGGCGTCGGAGCTGATCTTTCCCGTCGCCCTCGCCGTCGAGAACCGCCTCACCGTGGACCAGATGGCGCAGACCATCACGGTCTATCCCTCGATCAGCGGGTCGCTCGCGGAGGCCGCCCGCCGCCTGCACACCAACGAGTGACCTACCGGGGGTAAGTGCATCGACCGGGCGTCGTTCGCCAGGCTGATGATCCCGCCCCTGGTAGGTCTGCTCGGTCAGCCGACCTGGCCGGGTCCGCGTCCCGTGGTGTCAGCGTCGGGACGGACCGTGGTCGTGTCGAAGGTCTCGCCGGTCGTCGGCCGGACCGTGGGATCGGTGGTGCCAGCGGGCTGACCGGCCGGCGAGGTGCCGGAGCTGCCGTGCACCAGCTTGTCCTTGGCCAGGTCACGGCCCTGCTGGATCTGGCGGCTGAACCGACCCTTGGTGCCCTTGTCGACGAGGCCGCCCACCTTGTCGAGCCCGCCGGACACCTTGTCCGGGTTGTCCTCGATGTACTGCTTCGCCTTGCCCGCAGCCTGGCTGGCCGCCTTGCCGGCCTTGCCGACGATGTCGTTGAACTTCACCATGCTCGCTCCTCGTCCGGACCGCCGACGGCGGTGTCGTGATGCTCAGCGAGTCTAGGCACGCGAGGGTTCCTGCTGGACCTCGGGTATCGCGCCGCCCCGACCCGGGTAGGGACAACCGGCGGGGGACGGATCACGTCCCCCGTCATCATCCCTAGGAGGCAGCATGTCCAAGGTCGCATTCCTCGTCGCCGGCGAAGGCATCGAGCGCGTGGAGCTGACCGACCCCTGGCAGGCCGTCAAGGATGCAGGCCACGAGCCGGTCCTGCTCAGCCCCGAGCCGGGCGAGGTCCAGACGTTCGACCACCTCGACAAGGCCGCGACGCAGGCCGTCGACGTCGTGGTGTCCGACGCCGCGGTCGGCGACTACGCCGCTCTCGTGCTCCCCGGCGGCGTCGCCAACCCCGACGCGCTGCGCATGGACGAGGACGCCGTCGGGTTCGTCAAGGAGTTCATGGGGTCGGGCAAGCCGGTCGCCGCGATCTGCCACGCCCCGTGGACCCTGATCGAGGCGGACGTCGTGCGCGGCAAGCGGCTCACGTCCTGGCCGAGCCTGCAGACCGACATCCGCAACGCCGGGGGCGAGTGGGTCGACGAGGAGGTCGTGACGAGCGACAACCTCATCACCTCGCGCAAGCCCGACGACATCCCGGCGTTCAACAAGGCCGTCGTGGCGGCGCTGGCGGGCTGAGCCACCCCGTCCGACGGCGGGCCTGTCGGCATACGACCTCTCGGGGCTCGTATGCCGACAGGCCCGTTGCACAACCAGCCACCGTCACCCCGCCTCGGTGCGGCCGAGCGACGCGCCCCCGAGCCTCGGCGCGGCCATGCGGAGACGCCCCCGCCACGCCTCGGAGACGCCCGCCCCACAGACCCGCCGGGGGTAAGGGCATCGACCTGGCGAACGAAGGCCGGTCGATGCCCTTACCGCCGGTAGGTCAGGCGGGGTCCTTGATCTCCATGAGCACGGCGCCGTTGGAGACGGTCTCGCCGACGGCCGCCGAGATGCTCGCGACGGTGCCGGCTTTGTGGGCGTTGATCGGCTGCTCCATCTTCATCGCCTCGAGGACGAGCACGAGCTCGCCGGCCTGCACCTCCTGGCCCTCCTCGACGGCGATCTTGACGATCGTGCCCTGCATGGGCGCGGTGAGGGAGTCGCCCGACGCCGCGCCGCCGCCGGCACGACCGCCCGAGGCACGCCGCGGAGCCTTCTTGCGGGCGGCGCCGCCCCCGCCGCCACCGAGCGACAGGGTGCCGGGCAGCGACACCTCGAGCCGCTTGCCGCCGACCTCGACGACGACCTTCTGGCGCTCCTCGGTCTCGGGGGCCTCGGCCCCGCCGCCGCCGAACGGCTCGATGTCGTTGTCGAACTCCGTCTCGATCCACCGGGTGTGCACCGTGAACGGCGCGTCCGGCTCGCTCGGGGCGAAGGCCTCGTCGCGAACCACCTTGCGGTGGAAGGGAAGAACCGTCGGCATGCCCTCGATGACGAACTCGTCCAGGGCGCGGCGGGCACGCTCCACCGCCTGCTGACGGGTGCGGCCGGTGACGATCAGCTTGGCGAGCATGGAGTCGAAGTTGCCGCCGATGACGTCGCCCTCGACGATCCCGGTGTCCAGGCGCACGCCCGGCCCGGCCGGCGGCTCGAAGACCGCCACGGTGCCCGGGGCGGGCAGGAAGTTGCGGCCGGCGTCCTCGCCGTTGAGCCGGAACTCGATGGAGTGCGCGTGGGCCGGCGGGTCGTCGTAGCCCAGCTCCTGGCCCTCGGCGATGCGGAACATCTCGCGGACCAGGTCGATGCCGGTGACCTCCTCGGACACCGGGTGCTCCACCTGCAGGCGGGTGTTGACCTCGAGGAAGGAGATGACGCCGTCCTGGCCCACGAGGAACTCGCAGGTCCCGGCGCCGTAGTAACCGGCCTCCTGCAGGATCGCCTTGGAGGCGCGGACCAGCTCGGCGTTCTGCTCGTCGCTGAGGAACGGCGCGGGGGCCTCCTCGACGAGCTTCTGGTTGCGGCGCTGCAGGGAGCAGTCGCGCGTCGACACCACGACGACGTTGCCGTGCTGGTCGGCCAGGCACTGGGTCTCGACGTGCCGCGGCTTGTCCAGGAAGCGCTCGACGAAGCACTCGCCGCGCCCGAACGCCGTGACCGCCTCGCGCACCGCGGAGTCGAACAGCTCGGGGATCTCCTCCATGGTGCGGGCGACCTTGAGGCCGCGCCCGCCGCCGCCATACGCGGCCTTGATGGCCACGGGGAGGCCGTGCTCCTGAGCGAAGGCGACCACCTCGTCGGCCCCGCCGACCGGCTCCTTGGTGCCGGGCACCAGCGGCGCGTCGGCCTTGGTCGCGATGTGGCGGGCCTTGACCTTGTCGCCGAGGCCGTCGATCGCGGCGGGCGGCGGCCCGATCCAGATCAGCCCGGCGTCGATCACGGCCTGCGCGAAGTCGGCGTTCTCGGACAGGAAGCCGTAGCCGGGGTGGACCGCGTCGGCACCCGCCTGCCGGGCCACCTCCAGCAGCTTGTCCTGCACGAGGTAGGAGTCGCCGGGGGTGGACCCGCCGAGCGCGTAGGCCTCGTCGGCGACCTTGACGTGCAACGCGTCACGGTCGGGCTCGGCGTAGACGGCGACGGAAGCGATGCCTGCGTCCTTGCAGGCTCGGGCCACGCGGACCGCGATCTCGCCCCGGTTAGCAATCAGGACTTTGGTGATGGACGCCATGGCTCGGACTCTATTACGGGCCGCGAGCGGCGGCCTGCCCGTGGGGGTGTGATCTGCGTCAGGCGGGCGGTGCCGTGCGTCCGGTGGTCGGGTCGGGCGAACGGACGCCCTAGCGGCTGAGCAGCCAGATCAGGAACAGGACGAGGAGCACGGCGACGGCGACGTCGCGGCCGGCGGCCGAGACGGCGGGGGCAGCAGCGAGGGCGGCGTGCAGCGTAGTCATGGGTGACATCCTGTCACGCAGGGTGCCGTCGAGGGGGCTTTCAGCGTCGGCGCCGCTCGGGCCGGCGTCGACCGAGCAGCCACAGCAGCAGGAGCAGCAGCACGCCGCCACCGATCCAGCCCGGGTTGACCTCGCCACCGCCCGGGGCACCGAGACCGCGCACCGACCAGCCGGCGCCGGCCTGGCGGGCGCGGGTCACGACGTCAGAGATGGTGCGGGTCAGGTCCTGGCTCGTGGCGTCGTGGTAGGTGCCGCCCGTCGCGTCGGCGACGCACTGCAGCTGCTGCTGCGCGGCGCGCCGCACCTCCAGGCCGACGGTGTGGACCTGCAGGCCGATCCCCTTGGCCGCCAACGCCTTCGCGGCCGCGCAGGGGTCGGCCGAGCAGGACTCCTCGCCGTCGGAGACCAGCACCACGGCGCGGGTCCCCGACCCGCCGAGGTCCCCGGCGACCTGGTCGAGGGTGTAGCCGATCGGGGTGTCGCCGTGAGGCCGGAACCCGCCGATCGCCGTGGTCAGGGCGCGCCGGTCGAGCGGACCCACCGGCACGACCAGGCGGCTGTCCGTGCACGCCGGCGAGCCCGGGGCGGCGCGCCCGCGCACCTTGACCCGCGAGCCGTAGACCCGCAGCCCGACCAGCGCGTCGCTCGGCAGGTCGGCCACCACCGAGCGCAGCGCCTCCTGCGCGCCCTCCATCCGGGTGCGGCCCGCGTCGTCGCGTGCCGCCATGGACCCCGAGGCGTCGAGGACGAGCAGCAGCCGACCGGCCTGACCTGCGTCCGCCCTACCTTGGACCGCCTGACCTCCGCCGACCCCGCTGCCACCGGCCGCGGGACCGGCCGGGGCAGCGCTCGTCGTGGTGGTCGTCGTGCGGATGCTCGCGCCGCAGCCGCCCAGCAGGACGCAGGCCGCCAGCGCGGAGAGCGCACGGTGGGCGGGCAGGCGGGGGCTCGGCATACGGAGCATTGTGCCCGGAGGAAGGTGACGAATCGGGCACCGCCAGGGTCACGATCAGGTCAGGGGCGCGAACCTCGCCGTGAAGTGCCGCAGCGCCGGCGGCTCCTCCACGATGCGGTAGCCGCGCAGCTCGTCGGCCCGCGCCCTGACCTGCTCGCACACCTCGATGACGTAGTCGATGTGGCTCTGGGTGTAGGTGCGTCGGGGGATGGCGAGGCGGACGAGCTCCATGGCGGCCGGCTTCTCGGAGCCGTCGGGCTGGCGAGCGAACATCACCGACCCGATCTCGCAGGCCCGCACCCCACCGGTCTCGTAGAGCGCGACCGACAGCGCCTGGCCGGGGAAGTGCAGCGGCTCGATGTGGGGCAGCATCGCCTTGGCGTCGATGTAGACGGCGTGGCCTCCCGCCGGCTTGATACACGGGATGCCTGCGTGCTCGAGGGCGTCGGCGAGGTAGGCCGTCGAGCGGATGCGGTAGCGCAGGTAGTCGTGGCTGACGGTCTCGGCGAGTCCCTGGGCGAGCGCCTCGAGGTCGCGCCCCGCCAGCCCGCCATACGTCGGGAAACCCTCGGTGAGGATCAGCAGGTTGCGGCACTGCATCGCGAGCTCGTCGTCCTGCAGCGCCAGCCACCCGCCGATGTTGCCCATCGGGTCCTTCTTGGCCGACATGGTCATGCCGTCGGCGCAGGCCGCCATGTCGCGGATGATGTCGACGACGTCGCGGTCGGCCTGGCCCTCCTCGCGCAGCTTGATGAACCAGGCGTTCTCCGCGAAGCGGCACGCGTCGAGGAAGAGGGGCTTGCCGTGGCGGTGCGCGACCTCGGAGACGGCGCGGATGTTGGCGAGGCTCACCGGCTGGCCGCCGCCGGAGTTGTTGGTGATCGTCAGCATCACGACGGGCACGTCGGCGCCGCGCCGGGTGAGGAAGTCGTCGAGCCGCTCCACGTCCATGTTGCCCTTGAAGGGGTGGACCAGGCCGGGGTCGTGGGCCTCCGCGACGACCAGGTCGACCGCCTCGGCGCCCGTGAACTCGATGTTGGCGCGGGTCGTGTCGAAGTGCGTGTTGCTCGGCACCACCTTGCCGGGGCCACCGAGCACGCCGAAGAGGATCTTCTCCGCGGCCCGCCCCTGGTGGGTGGGGATCACGTGCTCGTAGGGGAACAGGTGCTGGACCGCGTCCTTGAAGAGGTAGTAGGACGGCGAGCCGGCGTAGGACTCGTCGCCCCGCTGGATCGCTGCCCACTGGTCCCGGCTCATCGCGCCGGTCCCCGAGTCGGTGAGCAGGTCGATGAGCACGTCCTCGGCGTGGAGCTGGAAGAGGTTGTAGTCGGCCGCGGCCACCTTGGCGTGCCGCTCGGCGGCGGTGGTCATCCGCAGCGGCTCCACGCTGTGGATGCGGAAGGGCTCGATGACGGTGCGGAAGGTCGGCTCGGCGACGTCGTTGTCCATGGGGCCACTGTGCCAGCCGGGGGTCGGGCAGGGCCCGCGGGGGGTGGGGGGAGGCGGGTCAGGGGCGGGCGCGGCGCCGACCGAGCCGCATGAGCAGCCCGCCGAGACCGATGGTGCCGAGGGCCAGCGCCGACAGCTGCGGAGCGTCGAACCCGGTCTGGGCCAGCTGGTGCCCGGGGTTGAGGGGGGTGCCCGGGTCCTTGCCCCACTCACAGCCGATCCCGTCGTGGTCGGAGTCGAGGCCGGGGTGGTACTGCGGGTCGGCGGCCAGCACGTTGCGTCGTCCCAGCTGGGCGCAGGTGGGGGAGCCGTTGCTGGTCACCGGCTGGGAGCTCGTCACCGTGGGGCCGTTGACCACCACGGGCGCCGGGCTGGGGGCGGTGCCGCCCCGCGCGACGGGCCCGTCCTGACCGTTGCTCTCGCAGGCGATCCCGTCGCGGTCCAGGTCCAGCGGGGTGCGGTAGTCGGCGTCGGCCTCGGCGACGTCGGTGCGGCCGAGGGCCACGCAGGAGCTCACGTCGGTCGAGGGCGCCTTCGCGGGTGCGGCGGCCGGCGCGGGGGCGTTGGGGCCGCTGATGGCGGGACGGTCGGCAGGCTTGGGCGCGGCGGCCGGGCGCGCAGGTGCGGCGGGTACGGGGGCGGCGGGGGCGGCGGGGGCGGCGGGGGCCTGGGCGGGGACGGGCTGGGCGGCGCGTGGCGGGGTAGCCGCACCCTGAGCCCGGGCGACGACGAGGGTCGGGGTCGCTGCGGCTGCCGCCGCGACCAGGCTGCGTCCACCGGTGATGCGCAGCGTCGCGGACGAGGCGGTGGCGCCCCCGGGTGCGGTGACGCGGTAGACGTCCACCGGGCCGGGCGTGGTCACGATGGCGTCCTGCACCAGCCGCGCGCTCACGGCGGCGAGGGTGGCGACGCGCCCGGCGTCGTCGGGGGTCGCCGGGTCCGGGACGGCCGTGACGCCCGAGGACAGCTGCCAGACGGCGAGCTGGGCGGCCTGCAGCACGAGCTGGTCCACCTCGGCGGGGGTCGCGGACGCGGGGTCGATGCCGACGCGGCGTGCCAGCGCGGCGCGGGTCGGGCGGTCCACCACGGCGCGGGCGATGCCGGCGACGCGCCCGCTGATCCGGTCCCACTCGGCCGGGTCGGGGACGACTCGGACGGAGGAGCTGCTGGACCACGATTGCTCCACGCCCAGGGCGACGCTCGCGCTGGTGGGCACCGCGAGGTCCGGCTCCATGACCAGTGCCACGGACTCGCGGACCCCGTCGTGGTCCCGGTCCAGGGAGTACGGCAGCGCCAGCACCGTATGCCGCTCACCGGTCCCCGGCAGCACGATCGTGACGGGGCTCGCGCCCTGGGGCAGGGTGGGCTGCAGCGCGGCGTCGGCGGGGGCAGGGCGACGGCGGGCGCCGGGGCGGGCGGGGCCGGCGGGGCCGGGGGTGCCGGGCGTGCCGGGGGTGCGGACCGGCGGGGCCGGGACGGGCGTGGCGACGGGCGCGGGCGCGGGCGCGGCACCGGCGTAGGGGGCGACCGGTGCGGCGCTGCTCCGCGGCGCGACCGGGGACGCTGCACGGGGGGACGGGGCTGACGGCGACGGTGCCGAGGACGAGGACTAGGGCATCGCGGGAGCGGGGGTCGCCGGACCGGGTGCCGCCAGAGCGGGCGTGGTCCTGGCCGCCGTCGGTGCGAGGAGCAGGACGGTGGATCCCAGTGCGGTGCGGGCGCTCGGCTGCGGCATGCGCGTCCTTCGGTCGTCGGCGAATCTCTCGAACGATTTCGAAGGGATTGTTCATTTGATCACTTAACGTGCTGGGACTAGACCGAAGGGGTGCACCGCTCCGGTCTGGGCCGACCCGCCTCGTCACAGAGCGGTCGCAGATCCCACGTCTGGGCGTCCCTGACGTCGGATGTGCGACCACTCCGTGGGGCGGGCACGCGTGGCCGGCGTGGTCAGCCCTCGCGGCGGCCCAGCTCCTCGCGGCAGCGCCGTTCGAAGGCGTCCAGCTCCTGCATCGCCTCCTGCAGGTCGGCGAGCCGCCGCTGCAGGTCCGTGCGTCGGTCGTCGATCTGCTCCAGGACGTAGCGCAGCTGCGAGGTGGGGCCCTGGGCCTCGTCATACATGTTGACGATGGTCCGGATCTCCTCCAGGGGGAAGCCGAGCCGCTTG
Source organism: Arsenicicoccus sp. oral taxon 190 (assembly GCF_001189535.1). Classification (NCBI taxonomy): domain Bacteria; kingdom Bacillati; phylum Actinomycetota; class Actinomycetes; order Micrococcales; family Intrasporangiaceae; genus Arsenicicoccus; species Arsenicicoccus sp. oral taxon 190. The sequence continues at coordinate 3,448,444 of NZ_CP012070.1, read as the reverse complement.
CCGCGCAGGATGAGCGCGAGCCGGGTGCGCTCGCGGCGGTGGTAGATGCGCTGGGTGCCCCGACGCTCGGGGGACAGCAGCCCCAGGTCCTCGTAGTGACGGACCGTGCGATGGGTCACCCCGAAGTCCTCGGCGATCTGCGCGATCGTCCACTCCTGCGGAGTTGTCATGAGCGCCATCGTGCTTTACGTTTACGTCAACGTCAAGCATGGACCCGGTCCACCGGCCCGGTCCGACCACCTTCGCCGTCGAAGTCGAAAGGCCCCACCGTGTTCGAGCTCTCCCAGGACCACGAGGACTTCCGTCGCACCGTGCGCGACTTCGCCGAGGGCGAGATCGCCCCGCACGTCGCCGAGTGGGACCGCGACCACCACTTCCCGGCCGACCTGATCCCCAAGATGGGCGAGCTGGGGCTCTTCGGCCTGGTCGTGCCCGAGGAGCTCGGCGGCCACAAGTCCGCCGACGGCGAGGGCGGCGAGTTCACCTACCTCTGCCTCGCCATCGAGGAGCTCGGCCGGGTGGACCAGTCGATGGGCATCACCCTGGAGGCGGGGGTCGGCCTCGGCATCAACCCGATCCTGACCTTCGGCTCGCAGGAGCAGAAGGAGCGCTGGCTGCCCGACCTGGCGGCCGGCCGCACCCTCGCCGGTTTCGGCCTGACCGAGCCCGACGCCGGCTCCGACGCCGGTGGCACCAAGACCCGCGCCGAGCTCGTCGACGGCCAGTGGGTCGTCAACGGTGCCAAGGCCTTCATCACCAACTCCGGCACCCCGATCACCTCCGTGGTCACCGCGACCGCGCGCACCGGCACCCGCGAGGACGGCAAGCCGGAGATCAGCGCCATCATGATCCCTTCGGGCACACCGGGATTCGAGGTCGCGCCGCCCTACCACAAGCTCGGGTGGAACATCTCGGACACCCACGGGCTGTCCTTCAGCGACGTGCGCGTCCCGGAGGACCACCTGCTCGGCGAGCGCGGCAAGGGCTTCGGGCAGTTCCTCGCCACCCTCGACGACGGCCGCATCGCCATCGCCGCCCTCGCGGTGGGCTGCATCGCCCGCATGCTGGAGGAGTCGATCGCCTACGCCAGGACGCGTATGGCGTTCGGCCGCCCCATCGCCGTCAACCAGGGCGTGTCCTTCCAGATCGCCGACCTGGCCGTGATGCTCGAGAACGCCCGGTCGCTGACCTACAAGGCCGCGTGGCTCAAGGACGAGATGGACGCCGGGCGGCGCAGCCTCGCCGAGGTCAAGCAGGCCGCGTCCATCGCCAAGCTCTACACCTCCGAGGCGGCCGTGACCTCGACCCGGGTGGCGACGCAGATCTTCGGGGGCAACGGCTTCATGGAGGAGTACCCCGTCGCCCGGTTCTACCGTGATGCCAAGATCCTCGAGATCGGGGAGGGCACCTCGGAGGTCCAGCGGATGCTCATCGCCCGCGGCCTGGGTCTGCCGGCCTGACGCCCGGTCACCGGCCCCGCGCTCTCGTCATACCAACCGAAGGGAATCCCATGGCCCACCAACCGGATCCGAAGGTCGCTGACGTCCGGGCGCGGCTCGAGGCGGCGCTGGAGGCCTCGGCCACCCCGCCGGAGAAGGCCGCGGCCAAGCTCGCCTCCCAGGGCAAGATGTATGTGCGCGACCGAATCTCGTTGCTGTTCGACGAGGGGAGCTTCGTGGAAGACGGGCGCTACGCCAACGCCATGGCGACCGGCCTGCCGGCCGACGGGGTGGTCACCGGACGCGGTCTCGTGGACGGCCGACCGGCCATCGTCGTCGCGAACGACCCCACCGTCAAAGCGGGTTCGTGGGGTGCGCGGACCGTGGAAAAGATCGTGCGCGCCACCGAGAGCGCGCTGCGCGAGGAGCTCCCGGTCTTCTGGTTCGTCGACTCCGCGGGCGCCCGGATCACCGACCAGGTCGAGATGTTCCCGGGGCGGCGCGGCGCCGGTCGCATCTTTCACAACCAGGTCGCGCTGTCCGGCAAGGTGCCCCAGATCTGTTGTCTCTTCGGGCCGTCCGCGGCCGGCGGGGCCTACATCCCGAGCTTCACCGACATCGTGATCATGGTCGACGGCAACGCCTCGATGTACCTCGGGTCGCCGCGCATGGCCGAGATGGTCGTGGGGGAGAAGGTCTCGCTGGAGGACCTCGGTGGCGCCCGGATGCACTGCACGGTCTCCGGCGTCGGGGACCTGCTGGCGGGCAGCGACGATGAGGCCATCGAGCTGGCCAAGGAGTACTTCTCCTACATGCCCCTGTCGTGGCGCCAGCCGGCCCCGCACTTCCACCCCGAGGAGCCGACGGCGCCGCTGACGCGCGACGACGTCCCGGAGATCGAGTCGGTGCCCTTCGACATGCACGAGGTCATCGACCGGCTCGTCGACGACCAGCAGTTCTTCGAGGTGAAGCCGATGTTCGCGGCGGAGCTGATCGTCGGCTTCGGGCGGATGGCCGGGCAGACGGTGGGTTTCGTCGCCAACAACTCCGCCGTCAAGGGCGGCGTGCTGTTCAGCGACTCCGCCGACAAGGCAACGAGATTCATCACCACGTGCGACGCCTACTCGATCCCGCTGGTCTACCTCGCCGACGTGCCGGGCTTCATGATCGGCTCGGAGGTCGAGCGCGGCGGCATCATCCGGCACGGCGCCAAGATGGTGTATGCCGTCTCGGCCGCGACCGTGCCGCAGCTGTGCGTCGTGGTGCGCAAGGCGTATGGCGCCGGCCTCTACGCCATGGGAGGCCCGGGCTTCGCGCCGGACGCGACCATCGCGCTGCCGACCGCCCGGATCGGCGTCATGGGTCCGGAGGCGGCCGTCAACGCGGTCTACGCCAACAAGATCGCCGAGGTCCCCGAGGGGCCGCAGCGCGACGCGTTCGTGCAGGCCAAGCGGGAGGAGTACGAGCAGGACATCGACCTCGAGCGCCTTGCCGCCGACCTGGTCATCGACGACATCGTCGAGCCGGAAGCCTTGCGGGACAGCATCATCCACCGCCTCAGCTATGCCGGCGGTCGGTCCCGCCACTTCACGGAGCGCCACACCGGCATCTCGCCGGTCTGACGACGGTCAGGTGGCGAGCATGCCGGTGCGGGTAGGGGGCCGGCGAAGGCGCTGGCTAGGGCGCTGGCGACACCGGGTGGAGACCACCACCGTCATCGGTGGGGGTCTCCACCCGTCGATGGAGGTGGACGATGGTTGGCGCGGCAGGCGGGGCCGTCAGCGGCGGCGCACCGGCTGCTGCAGCTCGGTGACCCAGTCCGTCTGGTCCTCGCCCTCGGCCTGCAGGTAGTCCTCGCGGCAGGGGCCGAGCAGCTCCCAGCCGCTGGTCTCGGCGTGCTGCACGAGCGACTGCCAGGCCGCCCCGATCCCCGTCATCGCGCCGAGGTGGACGCAGCAGACGGCCTGCTCGACGGCGGGCAGCTCGACGATGGTGGTGCCCTCCGGGGCCGGGCCGTCGTGCGCGTAACCCACGGTGATGTGCATGCTGTCAGGTCGCACGTCGTAGGACGCGATGGCGGTGCGCAGGCTGCCGCCGGCGCGGGCCACCGCGGCCCCCACCTGATGGAAGAGCGGGCCGACGACCTGGCCGATGGCCTGCCCCTCCTCGAGGTCGGCGCTGCGGGCGGCGAGGCGGACGGCGGGCAGGGACTTGGTGACGTACTCGATGGACATGTCGTGCTCCTTGTCGATGAGGTGGAGGCGCGCCTCGACGCCGGCCAGGCGCTGCCGCGCCTGCTCGTGCTCCCGCTCCAGCTCCAGCCGCCGTTCGCCCAGCATGGCGCGCAGCTCGTCCCCGTCGAGGTCGCCGTCCAGCAGCACGGCCACCTGCGCGAGCGGGAAGCCGAGGTCCTTGAGCGCCACGATCCGGTTGAGCCGGGCCAGCTGGCCGGCGGAGTAGCTGCGGTAGCCCGTCCACGGGTCGACGTGGTCGGGCGTCAGCAGGCCGAGCTGGTCGTAGTGCCGCAGCATGCGCATCGACACCTGACCGAGCCGGGCGAACTCTCCGATGTGGATCATGACCTCAGTCCAGGCCTTGCCACGGTGTGAAGGTCAAGACCCCGGCTGCGACCGCTCGAGGTCCCACCAGCCGATGCCCAGCTCCAGCAGCAGCTCCCGCAGCAGCGGCAGGGAGACGCCCACGACGTTGTGGTAGTCGCCCTCGATGGCCGTGACGAACGCCCCGCCCAGCCCGTCCACCGTGAAACCTCCTGCCACCCAGAGGGGTTCGCCGGTTGCGACATACGCCTCGATCTCCGTGTCGGACAGGTCGGCGAAGTGCACCACCGTCGACGCGGTGCGCGAGACCTGCCGGCGCGTGCGCAGATCCGTGAGGGCGTGTCCGGAGTGCAGCACCCCGGAGCCGCCGCGCATCCGGCGCCACCGCTCGATCGCGAATTCGGGCGTCTCGGGCTTGCCGTGCACCTCCCCGGCGATCTCCAGCACCGAGTCGCACCCCAGCACGACCTGCGGACCGTCCTGCGCCGCAACGCTGCTCGCCACGTCGTCGCACTTGGCGCGCGCCAGGGCGAGCGCGTGATCCGCCGGCGGCAGGGCCCCCGCACGGGACTCGAGGTCGGCGATCACGGCGGGTTCGTCGACCCGCGACACCTGCACGTATGGCGCTAGCCCTGCCCCCCGCAACGTCGCGAGGCGGGCCGGCGAGGCGGAGGCGAGGACGAGCTGGACGGCCATGGCGACGACCCTACCGGCGGCCGCCGCATCGACCGGCCTTCCTTGCGCAGGCTGATATTCCTACCGGCGGTAGGTCTGCAGGGCGCGGTCCAGCAGCCTCCGCAGCTCGCGCGCGCAGGCCTCCGGGTGCGTGAGCGGCAGGAAGTGCGTCGCCCGCGGCACCGTCACCACCCGGGCGCCCGGGCAGGCGGCGGCGTAGGCCCGCACCCCGAGCCGCATCTGGTCCAGCCCCCCGTTGAGCAGCAGGACCGGTATGTCGAGCCCGCCCAGCAGGCCCGGGCCGCACTCGCTCATCACCGCGGCCCACGCCGCCGGCATCGCGGCGTAGCCCGCCCCCTCGTCGGTGACGTGGCTGACGTCGCGGCCTCCGGCCAGGCGGCGCATCAGGGCGTTGACGCGCCGGGCCACCCGCTCCTCGCCGAGCCGGGGCACGAGGCGCGCGAAGCCGCGGTAGACCGCAGCCCCGGCCCCCGTGGGGACGCCGGTGGCCCCGATCAGCCCCAGCCCGTCGAGGCGGTGGGGGTGGGCTGCGGCATACGCCATGGCGACGTAGCCCCCGAGGCTGTGACCCGCCAGGACGACCGGACCGTCCGGGAGGGCGGCCTCGACCGTGGCCAGGGCGCCCTCCCACGTGAAGTCCTCGCCCGCGCGGTCGCCGTGGCCGGGCAGGTCGGGCGCGACGACGCGGACCCCGGGCAGCAGCGCCGGGTAGTCGCGCCAGAAGCTGCCGCGCATGCGGGTGCCGTGCAGCAGGACCAGGGTGGGTGCCGTCATGACGCCATGCCCGCGGTCAGTCGCCGGAGGCGAGCAGGTTGTCGACGAAGCACCAGCGCCACGACTCGCCCGGCTCGAAGGAGCGCATCGTCGGGTGCCCGGTCGCCTCGTAGTGGCGGGTCGCGTGCCGGCCCTCGGAGGAGTCGCAGCAGCCGACGTAGCCGCAGGCCAGGCACAACCGGATGTGGACGGGCGTGGTGCCCTCGGCCTGGCAGCCGATGCACTCGCCGTGGGTGCGAGGCTCGACGTAGGTGGGGGAGTCTGCGAGGTGCTCGCACGGCGCCTCCGGCAGGGCGGGGGACAGGGCCCGCAGTCGGCGCACCCGCTGCTCGACGCGCATCAGCGAGGTCTCCTCGAAGTCCAGCGCCGCCAGCACCGCCGAGATCACCTCGGACTCGACCTCACCCTCGCTGCGCACCCGCAAGACCTCCTCGCGCTCGGCGGTGATCGCGGCGGTGCGGAGCCGCCGGTAGGTCTGGCTGGGCGTCTCCTTCTGGTCGTCGGAGCGGCCGAGCCGCTCCCAGATGGCGTTGACGCGGCGCTCGGCCTGGTCGCGGAGCGTCGCGATGGTGGCGGCGTCGTCCGGCCCGGCCTCGGCCTCCATGGCGCGCCGGCCGGCCTCGACCGCCCGGGCGTAGACCGTGGCCTCCTGCAGCGCGTCCTCGCGGGGGTCGGGGCCGTGCACGTCGAGGCGCCGGGCGAGGACGGGCAGGGTCAGGCCCTGGATGAGCAGCGTCCCCGCGGTCACCACGAGGGCGATGAGGACGAGAACGGCCCGGTGGGGCGTGGCGAGCGGCAGGGTGAGCGCGGCGGCCAGGGTGACCACGCCGCGCATGCCGGCCCAGGCGATCAGCGCCGACTCCTGCCACGGCGTCACCCCCTGGCGCTGCCGCACCCGCACGACGAACCTCGTCGCCATGATCCACACGACGCGCAGCAGCATCACGCCGAGCAGCACCAGCAGGCACGCCGCGACGATGCGGCCCCACCCGAGCGGCGAGCTGGACGCGCCCGACACGATCGATCGCGTCTGCAGCCCGACGAGCAGGAAGACGGAGTTCTCGAGCAGGTAGGTGATGGTCTTCCAGTTGATCCGGGTGGTGACGCGCGACTGGGCGGTCTCGACGACCGGCGCCATGTGCCCGATCAGCAGCCCGGCGACGACCACGGACAGCACCCCGGACGCGTGGAACTGCTCCGCCGGCGCGAACGCGATGAACGGCAGCAGGAAGGACAGCGCGGTGGTGGCGACCGGGTCGCTGGTGCGCTTGAGCACGTATGCCGCCACCTTGGCGACCACGACGCCGACCACGATGGCGACGACCACCGCCTTGGCGAAGTCCAGCAGCACCGCGCCGACGGTGACCGCCGCGGTGAGCGCCCCCGTGGCGGTGCGCAGCGACACCAGGGCCGTCGCGTCGTTGACCAGCGACTCGCCCTCGAGGATGGTGACGACCCGGCGCGGCAGGCCGATCTGCTTGGCCACGGCGGTCGCCGCGACGGCGTCGGGCGGGGCGACGATCGCCCCCAGGGCGAACGCCGCGGCGAACGGCAGCGGCAGCAGGCCCCAGGCCAGCAGGCCGATCCCGGCCGCGGTGAAGAGCACGAGCCCGATGGACAACCAGCCGATGGCGGACAGGTTGTCGCGGAAGTCCATCAGGCTGGTGTTGTGCGCCGCGGTGTAGAGCAGCGGCGGGAGGATCCCGACGAGCACCAGCTCGGGCGACAGCGTCGGCTCGTGGATGAACGGCAGGTAGGACCCGACGAGCCCGACGACGATGAGCACCAAGGGCGCCGACAGGCCCCAGCGGTTGGACAGGGTCGTGACGGCGAGGACGGTCAGGGCGAGGCCGACCACGAGCGTGAGGATCTCCACGGCGCACATCCTCCCACTCGCCGCCGCCCGCACCCCCTCCCCTCCCGATCGTGGACCCCCACCCCCTCCCGATCGTGGACGGTTTGTGCCGTATGGCGACCAAAAGGGACCACGATCGCGGGACCCCCCTCTCGATCGTGGGCGGTTTGTGCCGTATGGCGACCAAAAGGGACCACGATCGCGGGGGAGGGGGATCCCGGGGGAGGGGGAGTGCGGGGCCGGTCAGTCGGCGGCGAGCACCGCCTGGCGCAGCACGTCCAGCCCGACCCCGCCGAGGTCGAGGGCGCGGCGGTGGAAGTCCTTGAGCGAGAACGCGTCCCCCTGCTGGCGGCGGACCTCGTCGCGCAGCTGCATCCAGAGGCGCTCGCCGATCTTGTAGGACGGCGCCTGCCCCGGCCAGCCGAGGTAGCGGTCGAGCTCGAAGCGGAGCACCGCCTCCTCCATGGTGGAGTGGGCGGTCAGGAAGGCCCACGCCTTGTCGTAAGTCCACTCGCCCCCGCCGACCTCCTCGGGCGCCTCGAAGCCGCAGTGCACGCCGATGTCGATGACAACGCGGGCGGCGCGCAGCGACTGGCCGTCGAGCCAGCCGAGCCGGTTGCCGGGGTCGTCCATGTGGCCGAAGTCCGCCATGAGGCGCTCGGCATACAGCGCCCAGCCCTCGCCATGACCCGAGGTCCACGAGAACTGCCGCCGCCACCGGTTGAGGGTGTCGCGCCGGTAGACGGCCTGTCCGACCTGCAGGTGGTGGCCCGGCACGCCCTCGTGGTAGACGGTCGTGAGCTCGCGCCAGGTCGAGAAGTCGGTGACCTCCTTGGGCACGGACCACCACATGCGCCCGGGCCGGGAGAAGTCCTCCGAGGGGCCGGTGTAGTAGATGCCGCCGGTCTGCGTCGGCGCGATGCAGCACTCGATCTGCCGCACCGGCGCCGGGATGTCGAAGTGCTCGCCGTCGAGCAGCGCGAACGCCTCGTCGGCCCGGCCCTGCATCCACTCGCGCAGCGCGTCGGTGCCGTGCAGCGTGTAGGCGGGGTCGGCGTCCAGCACCGCGATCGCCTCGGCGACGGTGGCGCCGGGCCGGATCTGGTCCGCGACCTGCTCCATCGCTGCGGTGATCCGGGCCAGCTCCTCCTGCCCCCAGCGGTAGGTCTCGGCGAGGTCGACCTCCGCACCGAGGAAGTAGCGCGAGCACAGGGAGTAGAGCTCGGGGCCGACGGCGTCCTCGTGCGGAGCCGCTTCGAGCAGCTCGTCGCGCAGGAAGTCGGCCATCCGGGCGTAGGCGTCGCGCGCCGCCCCGACCTCGCGGGCGAGCCGCTCGCGCAGCTCGGTGGGCAGCGACCGGCTCGGCTCGAGCGCACCGGCGAGGAAGGTGGCGAAGTAGCCGCCGTCCTCGACGAGGTCGTGGCACTGCTGGATGCACGCCTCGACCTGGCGGCGCGGGGACACGTCGCCCTTGTCGCGGGCGGACAGGAGCGACTCCTGGTACTGCTCCAGGGCGAGCGGCACCCGCGCCATGCGCAGCGCGATCGTGGCCCAGTGCTCGACCGTCTCGGTGGGCATGAGGTCGAAGGCGCCGCGGATGTCCTGCAGCGGCGAGGCGATGACGTTGAGAGAGGACTCGTCCAGGCCGGCGGCGTGCATCTCCTCGGCGAGGGTGAGCCGCTCGGTCATGGCGGCGACGGTGACCTGGTCGGTGTCGGTCTCGGGGGTGACCGACGCCAGCGCGGCCAGGGTGCGCTGCCGCAGCTGGGAGCCGCGACGCAGGCCCTCGGGCGAGAAGTCGTCGATCTGGTCGTCGTAGCCGGGGGCGCCGACGTACGTGGCCGTGAGGGGGCTCAGCTCGAGGCTCTCGTGGACGAAGTCCTCGGCGATCCGGTCGACGGCGGTCGGTCGGGCTGGCCCGGCCGCCACGTCCTGGGGGTGGGTGGCGTCGTTGGTCACCCGTCGACGTTAACCCACCCGGCGACCGGTCAGCGGGCGGCTCGCCAGCCCCACGCGCCCGCCCGACGGCGTCGGGACCCCAGCGACGACACGCCGAGGTTGCGCGCGCGGCTCGCCCAGATGCCGTGGGGCTCGGGGTCCGGGTCGGTGTCGCCGGACGCGTGGGCCGCCGCGACGACGAGCAGCAGCGCGGCGAGCTCCTCGTCGGTCGGGTCGCCCTTGGTCACGGTCAGCAACGGCCGTATGCCGTCCGCCGGGGTGCTGGTCTCGCTCATCGGTGCTCCTCCGGGGCCGCCGTTCACAGCGGGATGTTGCCGTGCTTCTTGGGCGGGTGCTGCTCGCGCTTGGTGCGCAGCGCCCGCAGCGACTGGACGATGTTGCGGCGGGTCTCCTGGGGGGCCACGACCGCGTCGATGTAGCCGCGCTCGGCGGCGATGTAGGGGTTGGCGAGGTGGTCTTCGTACTCCTTGATGAAGGCCGCGCGGGTCGCCTCCACGTCGCGCCCCTCGGCCTGCGCCGCCGCGATCTCCTTGCGGTAGAGGATGTTGACGGCGCCCTGCGCCCCCATCACCGCGATCTGGGCGGTCGGCCAGGCGATGTTGACGTCGGCGCCGAGGTGCTTGGAGCCCATGACGTCGTAGGCGCCGCCGTAGGCCTTGCGGGTGATCACGGTGACGAGGGGGACGGTGGCCTCGGCATACGCGTAGATGAGCTTGGCGCCACGGCGGATGATGCCGTTCCACTCCTGGTCGGTGCCCGGCAGGAAGCCCGGCACGTCCACGAAGGTGAGGACCGGCACGTTGAAGGCGTCGCAGGTGCGCACGAAGCGGGCGGCCTTCTCCGAGGCGTCGATGTCCAGGCAGCCGGCGAACTGCATCGGCTGGTTGGCGACGATGCCGACGCTGTGCCCCTCGACCCGGCCGAAGCCGGTGAGGATGTTGGGTGCGAAGAGCGGCTGCACCTCGAGGAACTCCTGGTCGTCCAGGACCGCCGTGAAGACCTCGTGCATGTCGTAGGGCATGTTGGGCGAGTCCGGGATGAGCGTGTCGAGAGAGACGTCCAGGTCGGTGATGTCCAGGTCGACCGAGGACTCGAAGACCGGCGGGTCCTCGTGGTTGTTGCTCGGCAGGTAGCTCAGCAGCTCCTTGACGTAGTCCATCGCGTCGGCCTCGTCGGAGCCCATGTAGTGGGCGCAGCCGGACTTGGAGTTGTGCGCCATCGCGCCGCCCAGCTCCTCCATCCCGACGTTCTCCCCAGTGACGGTCCGGATGACGTCGGGGCCGGTGATGAACATGTGCGACGTCTGGTCGACCATGACCGTGAAGTCGGTGATGGCGGGGGAGTAGACCGCCCCGCCCGCGCAGGGGCCCATGATGAGCGAGACCTGCGGGATGACGCCGGACGCGAGGACGTTGCGGCGGAAGATCTCGCCATACATGCCGAGGGAGGCGACGCCCTCCTGGATCCGGGCGCCGCCGGAGTCGTTGAGGCCGACCACGGGGCAGCCGATCTTCATGGCGAAGTCCATGACCTTGACGATCTTCTCGCCGAAGACCTCGCCGAGGGAGCCGCCGAAGACGGTGAAGTCCTGCGCGAAGACGCACACCTGGCGCCCGTCGACGGTGCCGTAGCCGGTGATGACGCCGTCGCCGTAGGGACGGTTCTTGTCCTGGCCGAAGGCCGAGGAGCGGTGCCGGGCGTACTGGTCCAGCTCGACGAAGGAGCCCTCGTCCAGGAAGGCCTCGACCCGCTCCCGGGCGGTCTGCTTGCCGCGGGCGTGCTGCTTCTCCACGGCCTTGTCCGAGGCCCCGTGACGGACCTGGTCGTTGCGGTGGTGCAGGTCGGCCAGCCGCCCTGCCGTCGTCGCCAGGTCGAAGGAGTCCACCGTCGTCGTGGAAGCGTCAGCCATGGCGACACCATAGCCTTGGGCGCGTGACCTCCGCTCTGCGACCAAGCCGTCTGACCAGCGTTGTGACGGACGCCATGTCCCCCTGGGCGTCGGTCGAGGTCCGCGACGCCGTGGGCAGCACCAACGCCGAGCTCCTCGCCGACCCGCGCCCCTGGCACGTGCTCACGACCGACCACCAGGTGGCGGGCCGCGGCCGGCTCGCCCGCTCCTGGCAGACCCCGGCCGGTATGGCGGTGGCCCTCTCCGCGACGGTGCCCGTGCCCCCCGCCCGCACCGCCGACGTGGGCTGGCTGCCGCTGCTCACCGGGCTCGCGGTGCGGGACGCGCTGACCGCGCTGGCCGGGCCCGGGCGGGCGGGTGACGTCGTGCTGAAGTGGCCCAACGACGTGCTGGTGCGCACCGACGCCGACCGCAAGGTCTGCGGGGTCCTGTGCGAGCTGGCCCCGGCCTCCAGCCTCGCGGTGCTCGGCATGGGCATCAACGTGCACCAGGGCCGGGCCGAGCTGCCGGTCGAGACGGCGACGTCGCTGGCGCTGTGCGGGATCGACGTGGGGCGCGAGGAGGTCGTCCTGGCGGTGCTGCAGGCCCTGGCGCACCGGCACTCCCAGTGGGCGTCGCCGTCACGGATGCCGACGCTGGTCGAGGACTACCGACAGGCCTGCACGACGCTGGGCCGGCGCGTGGCGATCACGCTGCCCACGGGCGCGGTGCAGTCCGGCGAGGCGGTGCGGGTGGACGACGCCGGCCGGATCGTCATACGGACCCTCGGGCGCGAGCTGACCCACGCGGCAGGGGACGTGGTGCACGCGACCCTCACGGGCTGAGGCATCATGGCGGGGACCGACAGCGACGACGTGACCGGGGAGGAGCGCATGAGCGAGCCCACCGACCGGCCGACGTCCCTGTCGCAGGCCAACGCGCGCCTCGACCCGCGGGTCGAGGCTGCCCAGCGCGAGATCCTCGGCGGCGCCCTCGACCTCGACCGCCGCGACGTCTCCCGCACCGTGGGGGTCTCTCTGCGGACGGCCGAGAGGTTCTGGCACGCACTGGGATTCCCCGCCAACGAGGACGGCGCCGCGGTCTTCTCCCACGGCGACCTGACCGCGCTGCGGTCCGTCGCCACCCTGGTGCGCCGGGGCGACCTCGACGAGGAGACCGCGCTGGCGCTGACGCGGGCCTTCGCCCGGACCGCCGACCGGCTGTCCGTGTGGCAGTGCTCGGTGCTCGCCGAGTCGTTGTCGCCATGGGCCCAGGGTGACGTGCACCTGCAGCGCTCGGCCGTCGCCGACGAGGGCCACGACTCCACGCGGGCCGAGCCAGACGAGGCCACCGCGCTCGCCACCGCCGAGAAGGTCGCCGCCCTCGCCGAGGAGCTCGAGCCGCTGCTCGTCTACGCCTGGCGCCGGCACCTGGCCGCCGCCACCGCCCGCATGGTCGCTGACGCCGACCCCTCGGTGAGCGACCAGGGGCTGCGGCGGTGCGTCGGCTTCGCCGACCTGGTGTCCTTCACCTCGCTCGTGCGGCGGCTCTCCGAGCGCGAGCTGGCCCACGTGGTGCAGCGGTTCGAGGCGCTGTGCTCCGACGTGATCACCAGCCATGGCGGGCGCGTCATCAAGACCGTGGGCGACGAGGTGCTCTACGTCGCCAAGGACCCCGCCGCGGCCGCGCGCATCGCCCTCGACCTCGCCGACGCCATCCGCTACGACGACCTGCTGCCGCCGGTGCGGGTCGGGCTGGCGCACGGGCACGTCGTGTCGCGGCTGGGTGACGTCTTCGGGACCACCGTCAACCGCGCCGCCCGGCTCACCGCCGTCGCCCCGTCGGGCAAGGTGCTGGTGGACGAGCAGCTCGCCCGCCTGGTGGCGGACGTGCCCGACCTGGCCACCGTCCGCCAGCGCACCCGCACCCTGCGCGGCGTGGGTGTCGTCACCCCCTCGCTGCTGCAGCGGGCGGTGGTGCAGGCGTCGCTCGACGACCTGGAACCCCTCGACCACGACCGAGCCATGCCCAGCACGCAGGAGGACCCATGAGCGTCTATGAGCACGTGACCATCACCCGCCACGGCGAGGAGGAGCACGTCGCCGAGCTCGCCCTGGACCGCCCCGAGGCCATGAACGCCGTGTCCACCGCCCTCGCGCGCGACCTCGGCGCCGCCACCGCGACGCTCGCGGCGCTGGCCGAGTCCGGCGCGGTGAGGGCGGTCGTGGTGACCTCGACCCACCCCAAGGCCTTCTGCGTCGGGGCGGACCTCAAGGAGCGTAACGGCTTCACCGACGCCGACCTGATGGCGCAGCGACCCGTCGCGCGAGCGGCGTACGGCGGGGTGCTGGCGCTCCCCGTCCCCACGATCGCCGCCGTCGACGGCTTCGCGCTGGGGGGCGGCTTCGAGATCGCGCTGTCGTGCGACCTCGTCGTGTGCGGCGAGGTGGCGACCGTCGGGCTGCCGGAGGTGTCGGTCGGCGTGATCCCCGGCGGCGGCGGCACCCAGCTGCTGACGCGGCGCGTCGGGTGGTCCCGGGCCGCGCGGATCATCTTCGGTGCGGCCAAGATGACGGCCGCCGAGGCGCTCGCGCTGGGCGCCGTGGACGAGGTCGTGCCGGCCGGCAGCGCCCGCGAGCGCGCGCTGGGGCTGGCGGCCTCGATGGCCACCCACTCGCCGGTGGGGGTCCGCAACGCCAAGAAGGCGATGCGGCTCGGCTTCGACGTCGACCTGGCGGCGGGGCTGGAGATCGAGGACGGCTGCTGGCGGGCGACGGCCTTCAGCGGCGACCGGCGCGAAGGGGTGGCGGCCTTCGCCGAGAAGCGGGCGCCCCGCTGGCCCGGCGTCTGACCGGGAGGTCGCGCGGCTGCTGCCGATGATCGGGGAACCGTGGTGGCGCCAGTTGCACGCGGGGTTCCCCGATCCCGGGTCACGCCGCCGTCGAGGTCGCCACGACCTCGCCCCGGTCCGTCGGGGCCGCGGTCAGTGCGACCGCGACGGCTCCTGCGCCTGCGGCAGGTCCGCCGCCAGCTCCGGGTCGCCGCCCCGGTCGTGGGTGAAGACGAAGGTGCGGTAGGCCCAGAACCGGAAGGCCGTCCCCAGCACCAGCCCGACCCCGTTGCCCGCGATGTTGCGGGCCAGCGCGTTGCGCAGCTCCAGCACGTAGTCGTTGACGACGAGGCACGCCGCAGCGATCGCCATGCCCACGACGTTGAAGAGGACGAACAACGCGAACTCGTGCGCCACCGCAGGGCGTTGGCGGTGCCGGTAGGTCCAGCAGCGGTTGCCGAGGTAGGCCACCACCGTCGCGACGGCGACCGACAGGCACTTGGCCTTGGTCGCGCTGTCGTGCATCGGCCCCGGGTGCGAGGCGGTGCCCCACAGCCAGTTGGAGATCCCGACGTCCACCACGAAGGCGGCGAGACCGACCACGCCGAACCTCGCGACCTCCCGCCACAGGGCGTCGACGAGGTGCTGGGCTCGGGCGCTCAACGCGGTGGTGGGCACCCGTGCACGGTACCTGACGGATCCGCCTGCGGCCCCGAGCGCCGACCCCTCGTATGGCGCGCCGCCGAGCCGCCGGCCGCGAGCACGACGACGAGGGGCGCGAAGTCGAAGAGGTATCGCGACCGGGTCTCCATCACGCAGGTGAACGCGACCGCGCCGAGCACGACGACGGCCACGGCGGCGGCCACCGGGACTGCCACGGCGACTGCCACGGCGCCCGCCACGCGGGACGCCTCCGGCGAGAGCTCGCTCCTCGACGAGCCGCGCCCCGGACCGCGTCGTCGTGCAGCACCGTCCACACCCACCCGCAGCGCGCTGATCCCCGCGGCGGCTAAGGTCGCGAGCCACAGCCCCTGGGTCAGGCCCTCGCGCACCGCCGCCGCGGGGGCACCCGGCGTCGACAGCTGCCGCAGCGGTCCGCTCCATGCCGGTGCCGCAGCCACGGCGCGGGGCGCCGCGTCGCGGTCCCAGCCCTCGCCATACGCGTAGAACGTCCCGTCGCCGAGGTTCCAGCGGGCCTTGTCCAGCGTCCACAGCGCGAGGCCGCCGGGCCCGAGCGCGCGCACCCGCGCGGCGATCTCGCCCCGCGCGAGCCCGCGGGTCTGCGTCGTGGTGCGGTCGCCGATCTGCTGGTCGATCGCCGCCGTGTAGCCGCCCGGCACGAGCGTGCCGTCCCCGCGATGGACCGGGGTGAGCCCCAGCCAGATCCAGCGCTCGACCGGCAGCGCCAGGTCGCGGTCCAGCGCCACGTCGTGCGTGGCGACCCGGGTGGCGGTGACCGTGGTGGCGGCATACGCGCAGGCGGCGGCCACCGCGCACAGCACGAGGGGCAGGATCCACCGACGCCCACGCTGGAGGTCGAGCCGGCCGCGCCGCACCAGCAGCGGTGCCGCGAGCGCGGTCACCAGCACGGTCGCCTTGACGGCGGCCCCGACGCCGACGACCACGCTGGCCGCCACCCACCACCAGGCGGCCCGTCGGCTCGGCGCCCGGGCCGCGCGGACCATGAGCCACACCCCGAGGATCGGCAGCGGCAGCACGAGCAGGTCGCTGTAGAGGACGGTCGTCCACGGCGAGGCCGCCACGAGCAGGACGCACACCACCTGCGCGAGCACGCTGCGGGTCGTCGCCGCGGAGCGCAGCAGCCCTGGGCGCCCGCAGGTCAGCGACCCGACGAGCGCCACACTGACGCCGGCCGCCACCGCCGCGACGGCCGCCACGGGCAGCTCGGGCGGGATCGGCACCTGGGCCCGCACGCCCTCGATCGTCCGCAGCACCGCGAGCACGGGCAGGTTGTTGGGGTAGTGCGCGAGGTAGGTGGCCTGCTCGGGCGTTAGCCCCTCGCCCGCCTGCAGCCGCTGAGCCATCCACCGCAGCGTCCCCGCGTCCCACCCGGTGTCGTAGTGCAGGCCCCACGAGGTGACGCCCGCCACCGCCGCGCCCACCAGCCCGCCCGGCAGGCTGCCGCCAGGGACGGGGGCGCTCGCCGTCGGCCGCCGGGCCAGCCACGTCACCGCCGCGAGCAGCACCACGACGGTCGCCACCACGAGCCAGCCCCGGTGCGGGCGCAGCACCCGGACGGGTGCCACGACCTGCGCGACCGCCACCCCGAGCAGGAGCGCACCGGTCAGCGTCGACAGGAGCCGCGCGGCTCGGGTGGTCGGGTGGACGGTCACCCGGGCATTGTTGGGCACGACCGTCTCGCCGTGCGCCGTAGGCTGTCCCCCGTGAGCTCTCCCCGCACCGCACCCGGTGGATTTCCCGTCGTCGGCATCATCGGCGGCGGACAGCTGGCCCGTATGACGGCCCCACCCGCGGTGGGTCTCGGGGTCACCGTCTCGGTCCTCGCCGAGTCGCCGCAGGCCGCCGCCGCCCTGGTGGTGCCGTCGTCGCCGGTCGGGGACCATACGCGCGTCGAGGACGTCGTGGCGTTCGCCCGGGGGTGCGACGTCGTGACCTTCGACCACGAGCACGTGCCCACCGAGGTCATCCGCGCCGTCCAGGCCGCCGGTGTCACCGTCGAACCCACCCCCGAGGCCCTCGTCCACGCCCAGGACAAGCTGGTGATGCGCCGGCGGCTCACGGAGCTCGGCATCCCCTGCCCCCGGTGGGCGCAGGTGCGCTCCCGCGAGGACCTCGAGGCGTTCGGCGCCGAGGTGGGCTGGCCGCTCGTCCTCAAGACGCCGCGCGGCGGCTACGACGGCAAGGGGGTCCTGGTCGTCGACGGGATCGACGCCGCCGAGGGCTGGCTGGCCGAGATGACGCGGGAGGTCGAGGCGGGGGAGGGCGGCCTGTCCGACGGGCTGCTCGCCGAGGAGGCCGTGGCCTTCCGCCGGGAGCTGGCCGTGCTGGTCGCCCGCTCCCGCTCCGGGCAGGCCGCGGTGTGGCCGATCGTCGAGACCGTCCAGACCGACGGCATCTGCACCGAGGTCCTCGCTCCCGCACCGGATCTCGACCCCACCCTCGCCTCCGAGATCAGCGCGGCGGCGCTGCGGGTCGCCGGCGAGCTCGACGTGACCGGGGTGATGGCGGTCGAGCTCTTCGAGCTGGAGGCCGCGCGAGACGGCGCCGAGGGGAGCGGCGGGCGGGCGGCATACGTCGTCAACGAGCTCGCGATGCGGCCGCACAACTCGGGGCACTGGACCATCGACGGGTCGGTGACGAGCCAGTTCGAGCAGCACCTGCGGGCCGTGCTGGACCTGCCGCTCGGCTCCACCCGCGCCCACGCGCGCTGGACCGTCATGGGCAACGTCCTCGGCGGCGACTACCCCGAGCTCTACGGCACCTACCGCCACCTCATGGCCCGCGACCCCGCGATGAAGTTCCACCTCTACGGCAAGGAGGTGCGTCCCGGTCGCAAGATCGGGCACGTCAACGTCTCCGGGGACGACCTCGAGGACCTGCGTGAGCGCGCCCGCCACGCGTGCGACTACCTGCAAGGAGTGGTGACCGCATGACCAACCCCGTCGTCGGCCTGGTGATGGGCTCCGACTCGGACTGGCCCGTGATGGAGCTCGCGGCGCAGGCTCTCGAGGAGTTCGGCATCGCCTACGAGGCCGACGTGGTCTCGGCCCACCGGATGCCCACCGAGATGATCGCCTATGGCGAGTCCGCCGCCTCCCGGGGGCTGCGCGTCCTCGTCGCCGGGGCCGGTGGTGCGGCGCACCTGCCGGGGATGCTCGCGGCCGTGACGCCGCTGCCCGTCATCGGCGTGCCCGTGCCCCTGAAGCACCTCGACGGGATGGACTCGCTGCTGTCCATCGTGCAGATGCCGGCGGGGGTCCCGGTCGCCACGGTGTCGATCGGGGGGGCCCGCAACGCCGGGCTGCTCGCCGCCCGGATCATCGCCGCCGGGGACGGCCCGGAGGCGGAGCGGGTGCGCGCGGCCATGGTGAGCTTCCAGGCCGACCTGCGCGACCAGGCCCACGCCAAGGGGGAGCGGCTGCGCGCGCGCCGCGGCTGAGGACGCGGTGAGGGGGGCCGACACGCGCCGGCCCCCCTCACCGCGTCACGTCGGTGCTCAGCCCGCCCAGCGGAAGCTCGCCGCGCCGACCGCGATCTGGGTCTGGCTGTAGGGGTAGACCAGCTGGCCGTCCCCGGTGAAGAGCACGTCGACGAGGTTGCCGGCGGAGTTCACCATGACCAGGCTCGTGGCGTAGGACGAGTAGCGCTCCGCCCCGATGATCTGGGGGAAGGCGGCGAAGGAGTCCGGGACGTTGCTGAGGGTCCCGCTCCACGGCAGGTTGGCCCCGCCGGGTCCCCAGTAGTGCATGAGCCGACCGTTGTCGGTGCGGCGCGTCACCAGGTCCGGCTTGTTGTCGTAGTTGGCGTCGCCCACGCCGGCGATGACGTTGAAGATGCCCCAGCCGACGCCGATCCGGACGCGCCCGCTGACCAGCACGCCGGGGGCGTCGATGCGGTTGGTGCCCTGGTACAGCCACAGGTTGCCGCTGCCGTCGCGGGCGACGATGTCGGCGCGGGTGTCGCCGTCCCAGTCGCCGACCGAGACGAGCGTGTAGCCGTTCCAGCCCACGCCGACCTTGACGCGGGAGGAGAAGCCGCCCTGCCCTGCGCCGGGGTAGAGCCACAGGTCGCCGGCACCGTCGCGGGCGAGCAGGTCGCCGATCCCGTCGCCGTTGAGGTCGCCGGGGGTCATCAGAGCGGTCATGCCGCCCCAGCCGGTGCCGATCTGGCGGCGGGTGGCCAGCGGCGCCCCGTCGGTCCGGGTGTTGGGGTAGAGCCAGAGCACCCCGTTGGCGTCCCGGCCGACCAGGTCGTTGAAGCCGTCCCCGTCGAAGTCCGAGGTGCCCTTGCCGGACGCCTCGCGCAGGTCGAAGCCGCGGGCCACCGCGGCGGGTGCGCCGGCGACCGCGCCGATGCTCGTGATCTCCGCGGTGGTGCCGGTGAGGCGGTAGACCGCGGTGTTCTCCGGCCCGTTGGCCGGGTTGCCGTCCCCGTCGGTGTCCATGACGAAGTAGAAGGCGTTGCGGTCCCGGGTGGCCCGCGGGTTGGCGATGATCGAGCCCGCCGCGCCCGTGTAGCGCGTGGACACCGTGCCCGTGGCCGTTGCGTTGGTGCGCACCATGAGGCTGGCCACGCCGGCGGCGCTGCGGGTGGCGAAGGCGACCGCGCCGTTGGTCATCACCGTGGGGTCGTAGCCGCCCGCGGTGCCGCTGAGCGGGGTCGCGGCGCCGGTGGCGGCGTTGACCAGGACCAGCCCGGCCGCCGTCCCGCTCAGGTCGACCGCCACCAGGGAGGCGCTGTCGCGGGTCCAGGTGGGGGAGCCGTAGCGCGCGGCGAGGGTGCGGGTCGCTCCGGTGTAGAGGTCGCGGACCTGGATGTCCACCGGGACGAGCGGGGAGCCCGTGGTGGCGCCGGGACGGTAGCGGGCCCAGGCGAGGTAGCGGCCGTCGGGGGAGTAGCTCGGCTCGGCGTTGATCGGGCCCGTGGTGGCGCTGGCGGCCAGGACGGTCGCCGCGCCGCGACCGTCGGCGCGCTGCACCACGAGGTCGGAGGTCGTGCTCGAGGTGTACCGGCCGAAGGCGACCCACTGCCCGTCGGCGGAGTATGCCGGCGTCACGGTGTCGCTCGGCGCGGAGGCCGGGTTGACGGGCGTCGCGAGGGACAGGTCGTTCTGCATCTGCAGGCTCGCCGCGGCGTTGGTGGCCACCGCGAAGTCCGGGATCCCCGGGCCGGCGTCGGGGAACATCGACAGCCCCGTCACGATCCCGCCGTTGCCGTCGGTCATGTCGCAGGTCGTCGCGACGCCACCGACCGTGGTCTGCAGGCGGTAGGACGCGGGCCCGGCCGGGTTCTGGTTGGTGTCGAGCACCGCGCCGGCGGTCGCGGGCGCGCTGCCCACGGTCTGCCAGGTGGAGCTGCCCTCGCGCAGCCGGGTGACGGTCGTGGTCCCCGTGGCCTTGGTCCCGTCCCACAGCAGCCAGGTGCGGTCGCGCAGCTGGTTGGTCTGGAAGCCGAGGGAGTCGCACGCCGCCGACGCGGTGGTCGCGGCGGGCTTGACCGGGGCGGCCTGCAGCCGGCCCTGCGTCGAGGAGGTGCGCTTGCTCGTGCTCGACGTCATGCCCGTGCGCGTGGCCGTGACGGTGCGCGGGCGTCCCGTGGCGGCGGGCAGCGGGGCGTGCGCGAGCCGGGCGGTGGGTCGCAGGTCGGAGGTCGCCGCCTGCGCCCGGTCGGGACCGGGCCTGCCGGCGGCGGTCGCCGGGCTCGCGGCCATCGGCCCGGCAGCCGCCGAGGCACCCAGTGCGACGGCGAGCGCTCCCGTCGCCAGGAGGTGGCGTCGGCGCCGGTGGGGGGACTGAGAGGGAAGCATCCTCGGCTCCTGGGGGAGATTTCACAGTGGGTAATCAGAAAACTACTCCAAGCAACCACTAAGTGGGAGGAACGTCGCGCACCATCGAGACGCCGAGTCACCGGGCCGCGCCTAGGATGGCGGCGACCACGCGTCGGCATACGGCCTGGGCGACGCGGGTCGCGACCCCCGAGGAGACCATCGTGAAGTTCGGACTGTTCATCCCCCAGGGCTGGCGCATGGACCTCGTCGGGATCGCGCCGGCCGACCAGTGGGAGACCATGAAGGGCCTGGCCGAGCACGCGGACGCGGGCCCGTGGGAGTCGCTGTGGGTCTACGACCACTTCCACACCGTGCCGCAGCCGTCGGACGAGGCGACCCACGAGGCGTGGACGCTGATGGCGGCCTTCGCCGCGGTCACCGAGCGGGTCCGGCTCGGGCAGATGTGCACCTGCATCAGCTACCGCAACCCGGCCTACCTCGCCAAGGTCGCCGCGACCGTCGACGTGGTCTCCGGCGGCCGGGTCGAGATGGGCATCGGCGCCGGGTGGTACGAGCACGAGTGGCGCGCCTACGGCTACGGCTTCCCCCGCGCCGGCGAGCGGATCGCCGCGCTGGCCGAGGGGGTCGAGGTCATGCGCCAGATGTGGACCCAGGGACGCGCCACGCTGCACGGCACCCACGTCCAGGTGGACGGGGCGCTGTGCGCGCCGCGACCGTTGCAGGGCACCTCCCACCCCGGGTCGGCGCACAACGGCATCCCGATGTGGGTGGCCGGCGGTGGCGAGAAGAAGACGCTGCGGATCGCGGCCGAGCACGCCGACGCCACCAACTTCGACGGCACCGAGGAGGGTTTCGCCCACAAGAGCGAGGTCCTGCAGGGGCACTGCCGCGACCTCGGCAGGCCGTATGACGAGATCGTGCGCTCGGCCAACTACAACGTGGTCGTCGGACGGGACGACGCCGAGGTGCGCGAGCGGCTCGACCGCTACCGTGACCAGATGCTGCGCGCCGGGGTGCCCGCCGACCGCGCCGACAGGATGCGCGAGGACCAGGCCGGGCAGCCGCTCGTGGGCACCCCGGAGCAGATCAACGAGACGCTGGACCGCCTGGAGCGGCTCGGCATGACCTACGCCATCACCTACTTCGCCGAGGCGGCCTACGACCGCAGCGGCATCGAGCTCTTCGAGCGGGAGGTCGTGGCCGGGCGCTGACCGGCATACGGCCCCCGGGACCAGGTGGACCCATGCGCATCACCGAGACCGGCGACCTGTGGTGGAAGAACGCCGTCATCTACAGCCTCGACGTCGAGGCCTACAACGACGGCAACGGTGACGGGGTCGGTGACTTCAACGGCCTGGCCGGCCGCATCGACTACCTCGCCGAGCTGGGCGTCACGTGCCTGTGGCTCATGCCCTTCTTCCCCTCGCCGGACAAGGACGACGGCTACGACATCACCGACTTCTACGGCGTCGACCCGCGGCTCGGCAGCCTGGGCGACTTCGTGGAGGTCACCCGCACCGCCCACGACCGCGGCATCCGCGTGATCATCGACCTGGTGATCAACCACACCTCGGACCAGCACCCGTGGTTCACGGAGTCCCGCAAGAGCACGGACAACCCCTACCGGGACTGGTACGTCTGGCGCTCGGACACCCCGCCGGACACCTCCGACAAGGTGGTCTTCCCCGACCAGGAGGACTCGATCTGGGAGAAGGACGACAAGACGGGGGAGTGGTACCTCCACAACTTCTACAGGTTCCAGCCCGACCTCAACATCGCCAACCCCAAGGTCCGCGACGAGATCCTCAAGATCATCGGCTTCTGGGCCGAGCTGGGGGTCGACGGCTTCCGCATCGACGCGGTGCCGTTCATCTTCTCCACGGAGGGCAACCGGCCCGAGGAGAAGAAGGCCTTCGGCGACCCGCAGGACTTCCTGCGCGACATCCGCGCCCTCGTCGGGCGTCGGATCGGGGACGGGATCATCCTCGGCGAGGTCAACATCCCCTACCCCGACCAGTACACCTACTTCGGGGGCGAGCACGGCGACGGCCTGACGATGCAGTTCGACTTCATCGGGATGCAGGCCACCTACCTGTCCCTGGCCCGCCAGGACCCGGAGCCGCTGCTCACGGCCCTCAAGGCCCGCCCGACGCTGTCCCACGGCACCCAGTGGGCCAACTTCCTGCGCAACCACGACGAGCTGACGCTGGACAAGCTGTCGGACTCCGAGCGTCAGGAGGTCTTCGACGCCTTCGGCCCCGAGCCCGAGATGCAGGTCTATGGCCGCGGCCTCAAGCGCCGGCTCCCGTCGATGCTCGACGGCGACCCCCGCCGGATCCGCATGGCCTACTCGCTGCTCTTCTCCCTGCCCGGCACCCCGTCCCTCTTCTACGGCGAGGAGATCGGGATGGGCGAGGTCCTCTCCGAGGAGGGCCGGATGGCGGTGCGCACCCCCATGCAGTGGACCTCCCAGTCGAGCGCAGGCTTCTCCACCGCCCCGGTCCGCAAGCTGGTGGCGCCGCTGCCCAAGGACGGCTACTCCCCGGAGCACGTCAACGTCGCCGACCAGAGGTACGACCGCGAGTCGCTGTACGCCTTCATGCGGGAGCTGATCTTCCGCTACCGCCAGCACCCCGAGCTCGGGTGGGGGCGGCACGAGGTGCTGGAGCAGCCGCACCGCTCGGTCCTGGCGCTGCGCATCCGCCACGAGGACAGCAGCGTGGTGACCGTGCACAACCTCGGCGCCGAGGGTGCCACCGTGGAGCTGACCATCGAGGAGGAGCCCGGCTCGGTCCTCGTGGACATCTTCGGCGGCGACCGCTGCGAGCTGCAGGAGGACGGCCGGCTGCAGGTGGTCCTCGACGGCTACGGCTTCCGGTGGTACGGCGTGCACGGCCCCCACGACCGCCGGTTGTACTGACCTGCCTCAGGCGGGCAGGAGCACCCCGGCTCGCAGCAGCGTGCGCGCGACCTCCACGCCGAGCTCGTCGGCCCTGATGGCGTCGCCGGCGAGCGCCCGGTCCACGGCGTCGCGGACGGCCACCGGCAGGCGCTGCATGCCCAGGCGGCTGGTCAGCATGAGCTGCTCATCGTCGGCCGGGACCGGCTCGACCCGCACCTGCAGGTGCGGGCGCAGCCGTAGCGTCGTGCCCGGCGCCAGGTCCAGCGCGGCCTGCACCTGGGCGATCGGCGAGATGGGCGACAGGCGCCTGCTGGACTCGTCGCGCTTGGCGAGGGCCCGGCTGATGGCGGCGTCGTCGAGCTGCTGCACGGCGCGGACCAGGGCGTCGCGGGCGGTCTCGAAGCCGCTGGTGTCGGTGGTGATGTCCACGCCGAGAGCCAACGAGCGACGCACCTCGGGGTCCGCCGCGACCCGGGCGAGGGCGAGGTCGGTGATGACCTCGGCGGCGGCATACGGCGTCCAGGTGTGCACCCCGATGGTGACGTGCGAGGAGACCTCGCCGAAGGTCGACGCGGCATGGATCGTCCCGCGCGGCAGGTAGAGCACGTCGCCGGGCTCGAGGGTGACGTCGAGGACGGGTTCGGCGCGCGCGGCCTCCTCCACCTCCGAGCGGCGGGCCGCCCACGGGTGGTGCCGCAGCGGCGCGGGCAGCACCGGCTGGTGCAGCACCCACCGCTTGCGACCCGAGGTCTGCAGCACGAAGACGTCGTGCACGTCGTAGTGGTCGGCGAAGCCCTGGCTCTGCGGGGGCGTGATGTAGGCGTTGACCTGCACTGGGTGGCCGAGGTCCACCGCGAGCTGCTGGGCCAGCTCGAGCAGGGGCGGCCAGGTGCGGTGCAGGCCCTGGGCGACGATCGTCGCGCCGGCCGCGAACTCCCGGTGCAGGGCGTCGTCGTCGACCTGGTCGCGCACGCTCGCCCCGATGCCCCCCGCCGTGGTGACGAGGTCGTCCGAGAGGGGGGTGCCGTCCTTGGCCAGGCGCAGGAAGGGCGCCCGCAGCCCACGTCGCGACACCAGCTCGTCCACGGCGTCAGGGCCGAAGACGTCGCTGAAGTCGGACCCGCTCTCGGCGTGCGGGCGCAGCAGGGGACGCCGTCCCCACACATCGCGCGCGAACTCCTCGGTGTCCCCGACGAGCCGGCGCAGCGCGGGACGGTCGACGGCCTCCGTCACGCGCCCGGCTCGATCGTCGGGCCGCGGCCGTGCTCCTGGTCCTCCTCGAGGGCCGCGTCGGCGACCTCGGGGTCGTCGGTGTCGGTGTCGCCGCCGCCACCCCCGCCGTCGCCGCCCTCGTCACCGGACGTGCGCGGGTCCTCGTCGCCGGCGAGGGTGGGGTACAGGCCGGAGCGGGACACCTGGCCCGCGTCGGCGTCCTGCGCCTGCTCGAAGACCGAGCCCGTGTCGGTGGCGGTGGGGTCGGTGCTCTCGTCGACGGTCATGACGCGCCTCCTTGCGTGGTGGGGTGTGTCCACCTCGGACCATACCGAGCCGGTCGGTGCGGCATACGTCACATCCCCCGTCGAGGTCGCGGTCGACACGCTCCGGCGGCGGGTGCCCCGCCCGCTCGGCCGGTAGGCTCGGCCCGTGGCTTCCAACACCGACTTCGACCTCTTCAAGACCTCCGACGAGCACGAGGAGCTCCGCGCGATGCTGCGCGAGGTGGTCGACGAGAAGATCGCCCCCGCCGCCGCCGAGGTGGACGAGAAAGGGATCTTCCCCCAGGTCGCCTACGACGCGCTGTGCCAGGTGGACCTGCAGGCGCCGCACGTGGCCGAGGAGTACGACGGCGTGGGCCTGGACGCCCTCGGCACCTGCATCGTCATCGAGGAGGTCGCGCGCGGCTGCGCCTCGTCCTCGCTGATCCCGGCGGTCAACAAGCTCGGCTCCATGCCGGTGATCCTGGCCGGCTCGGAGGAGGTCAAGCGCCGCTACCTGCCGCCGATGGCGCGCGGCGAGGCGATGTTCTCCTACGGCCTGTCCGAGCGGGAGGCCGGGTCGGACACCGCGGGCATGCGCACCCGCGCCCGCCGTGACGGCGACGACTGGATCCTCAACGGCACCAAGGCGTGGATCACCAACGCCGGCGTCTCCGAGTACTACACCGTGCTCGCCGTCAGCGACCCCGACGGCCGCCGCGGCGCCAACGTCACCGCCTTCGTGGTGGAGAAGGGCGACGAGGGCTTCGGCTTCTCCGAGCCGGAGAAGAAGCTCGGGATCAAGGGCAGCCCCACCCGCGAGCTGCACCTCGACAACGTGCGCATCGGCGACGACCGCCGCGTCGGGGAGGTCGGCGAGGGCCTCAAGATCGCGCTGCGCACCCTCGACCACACCCGCATCACCATCGGCGCCCAGGCCGTCGGCATCGCCCAGGGAGCCCTCGACGCGGCGCTGGCCTACGTCAAGGAGCGCAGGCAGTTCGGCAAGGCGATCGCGGAGTTCCAGGGCATGCAGTTCATGCTCGCGGACATGGCCATGGAGCTGGAGGTGGCCCGGCAGATGGTCTACGTCGCGGCCGCCAAGTCCGAGCGCGGCGACCAGGACCTGTCCTTCTTCGGCGCCGCCGCCAAGTGCTTCGCCTCGGACATGGCGATGAAGGTCACCACCGACGCGGTGCAGGCCCTTGGCGGAGCCGGCTACACCAAGGACTTCCCCGTCGAGCGGATGATGCGCGACGCCAAGATCACCCAGATCTACGAGGGCACCAACCAGGTCCAGCGCCTCGTCATGGCCCGCCAGATCCTCAAGGGCTGAGGCCCGTATGCCGGACGCGACCACCGTCGTCGCGGTCGTCGTCACCTGGAACCGCCGCGAGCTGCTGCGCGAGACGCTCGCCGCGCTGCGTGCCCAGACCCACCGGCTCGCCCGGGTCGTCGTGGTGGACAACGCCTCCGACGACGGCACCGGAGAGCTGCTGCGCGACGAGCTCGCCGCGGGGACAGGCGATCTGGAGGTCGTCACCGCGCGGCACAACACCGGCGGGGCGGGCGGCTTCGCGCTCGGCATACGGCACGCGCTGGGCGACGCGGGGACGGCCTGCGACGCGCTGTGGCTGATGGACGACGACACGGTCCCGACCGCCACGGCGCTCGCGGAGCTGGTGCGCGCCCGCGACACGCATCCGCTGGGGACGCCCGCGGTGGTGGCGAGCCGGGTCGTGTGGACCGACGGGCGGGACCACCCGATGAACACCCCGCGGCCGTCGCCCTTCGCGACGCCGAGGGAGCGGGCCGCGGCCGCCGCGATCGGGTGCGTGCCGGTGCGGTCGGCGTCCTTCGTGTCGGTGCTGTGCGACGCGGCCGTGGTGCGGGAGCGCGGGCTGCCGGTGGCCGACTACTTCCTGTGGAACGACGACTTCGAGTACTCCACCCGCCTGGTCCGGGGCGGGCACGCGATCGCCTGCCCGCGCTCGGTGGTGGTGCACAACACGAAGACCTTCGGGTCCACCGACGCCGACCCGGGGCCGCGCTTCTACTTCGAGGTGCGCAACAAGGTCTGGATGTGGACCCGCTCGCGGTCGCTGTCGCCGTGGGAGAAGGCGGTCTACGGCGGCTCGTCGCTGCTGCGGTGGGGGCGCACCGTGGCCCGCTCGACGGACCGGGCGGTGCTGCTCGCGGGGCTGCGGCGCGGCCTGCGGGACGGCGTCTCGCGCGGTCCCCGCCCGACCGAGGCCGTGCTCGACGACGCCGTGGGGGAGCGCCGGTGACCGAGGGCTTCAGCGTCCTGATGTGCGTCTACCGCGCCGACGACCCCGAGCACCTGGGGGAGGCGCTGCGCTCGGTCACCGTCGAGCAGACGCGGCGCCCCGACCAGGTCGTGCTGGTGCAGGACGGGCCCGTGCCCGCCCGCCTGGCGTCGACCATCGAGGCGCTGGTGGCGGGCTCGCAGGTGCCGGTCGACCTGGTGCGCCTACCCGACAACCGTGGCCTGGGCGTCGCGCTGACCGCGGGGCTCGCCCGGTGCCGCCACGACGTGGTCGCGCGGATGGACGCCGACGACATCGCGCTGCCGCGGCGGTTCGAGGTGCAGGTGCCGATCGTCGAGCAGGGGGTCGACGTCGTCGGGTCCGGGATGCTCGAGATCGGCCGGGGGCGCGACGACGTGGTGGGGCGGCGGGTGCCCCCGCTGACCGCGGAGCACATCGTGGCGTCCTCCCGGATGGCGCAGCCCTTCAACCACCCGACGGTCGTCTACCGCCGCAGCGCCGTGGCGGCGGCCGGCGGCTACCAGGACTTCAAGCAGATGGAGGACTACCTGCTCTTCGCCCGGATGATCCAGGGCGGGGCGCGGGTGGCCAACGTGGCGGAGCCGCTGCTGTGCTACCGGGTGGGCGAGGGAGCGTATGCCCGCCGCGGTGGGTGGTCGATGCTGCGGACCGAGCTGGCGCTGCAGCGGAGGTTCCTCGCGATGGGGTTCACGACGCCGGCGCAGTGCGCCCGCAACGTGCTGGTGCGGGGGGTCTACCGGCTGGTGCCGGAGGGGATCCGCAAGGTGGCCTACCGGGCGATCATGGCGCGTCGGGGCGAGCACTCCCGCTGACGGGTCGCACGCCGGCGACCGCCGACATCAGGTCACGGCAGTCACGACGGTCACTGCAGTCACTGGAGGGGTTGGTCGTTCTTCACCTTGTCGAAGAGCGCCGACGCCTTGGCGGAGTCCCACTTCACCGCGTCGCCCGCAGCCGTGTGGTAGTTGGGGTTGCTGATCGGCACCACCAGCGACAGGCCGTCGCCGCTCGACGAGGCCCGCATCGCCTGCAGGATCCGGGTGACGTCCATCAGGGAGGTGCCGTCGCCGAGCTTGACGCCCTCGGCCGCCGCGTGCGTGAAGCCCCAGTAGCGCCACGGCAGCAGCACCGTCGCCGGGCTGGCTGCCTTGTGCATGATCGCGCCGAGGAACTGCCGCTGCCGCTTGGCGCGCCCGAGGTCGCCCTCGGGGTCGGTGTAGCGGGAGCGGACGAACCCAAGCGCCTGCGGTCCGTCGAGGACCTGCTCGCCCTTCTTGAGGTTGATGCCGGCCTTCTCGTCGTTCATGTCGAAGGGCACGTTGACCGTCACCCCGCCGAGGGAGTCCACGACGTTGGCGAAGCCGCCGAAGCCGATCTCCACGTAGCCGTCCACCCGCACCCCGGTGGCCCGCTCCACGGTCTGGACCAGCAGCTTGGGCCCGCCGATGGAGTAGGCGGCGTTGATCTTGTTCTTGTTGTGCCCCGGGATCGGGACGTAGGAGTCGCGCGGCAGCGAGATCAGCGCCGACTTCTGGCCGTTGTCCGAGACGTGCACCAGCATGATCGAGTCGGTGCGCTGGCCCGCGTCGTCACCCGTGGACAGCTGCTTCTGCTGCTCCGCGGACAACCCGGCGCGGGAGTCGGAGCCGACCAGCAGGTAGTTGCGCCCGCTCACCTGCGCGGGGCGGTCGCCCGCCGGGCTCGCGTCCACCGTGGACACGGACTGCCACGCGTGGAAGGGCGTGACCACCAGGAAGACCAGCCACAGCACGACCAGCAGGAGCACGAGCGCCACGGTCCGTCGCACCCGGTGCACCCGACGCGTCGGCCGGACCGGCCGAGCGCCCCCCGGCACCGGGCCGCGCGGCGGTGGCCCACCGGCCGGTCGGGTCGGCATCTGCCGCGTCCCCGACGGGGAGCGGTCCCGGGCGTCCTGCTCGTATGCCGCGCCCCCGCCGGACGGGGGCGCCGTCAGCCGCTGCTCCAGCGCGCCGCCCCGGTCGTACCGGTCGTCACGGGGGTACCGGTCGTCACGGTCGTCCCACTGGTCCTGCGGCTCGTCCCGGCGGCGACCACCCGTCATACGGCTCGCGCCTCCCAGCGGGCTGCGCGGCGAGCTGACCCGGCCACGTCGCCGCCGGGTGTCGATGACGTAGGACTCGGTGTCGTGGGCCTCGTCGTCGGGGCGGGGGTGGTGGCGCCGGTCGCGCTCGTCGGGCGTCATGTCAGCGGGCAGCCTCTGGGTCGGCGTCGTCGGGGTCGTCCTCTGGACGCATCACCGTAGCGTCGGGTTGTCTGCTGCCGCCGGAGGCCACCTCCGGGTGTCGCTGCAGCGCCTCGTCGAGGGCGATCCGGCGCGACAGCCGGGTGAGGCGGACCTCAAGCTCTCGGAAGCGCAGCTGCGTGCTCACCATGTAGCCGAGGAAGCCGATCACGAGGACGTAGAGGACGAGGTCGGTACCGCGGCCGACGCCGACCTGTCGCGCGACCCAGGTCCACACCCGCGGGTAGAGGATCGAGAACACCGCGAACGCCGCGAAGGCCATCAGCCCGAGCCGGCGGATCGCCTGGGTGCGGGCGCCGCGGGCCGTGACGAGCCGCAGCACCACCACGAGGACGGCGAGGCTCAGGGCGAGCTGGATCAGCGCCTTCACTTGAACATCAGCTCCACGAGGATGTTGACGGAGTTCCACATCGACTGGCCCTTGGCCATGGAGTAGTCGGTGTAGAGGATGTGCACCGGCTCCTCGCCGTAGCGGACCGGCCGACCGCCCAGCGACATCGCGCCGATCTGGGCGACGATCTCCGAGGCGTGGGCCATGCGGTTCTGCCGGATGTCGAGCCGCTCGAGCACGGGTCGGGCGAGCACGCGCAGCCCGTTGTGGGCGTCGGTGAGCCGGGTGCCGGTGGACAGGTTGGTGTAGGCGACCGCGAGCTTGAGGATCAGCCGCTTGAGCAGGCTCGGCCGGGTCCGCTCGTCCAGGAAGCGCGACCCGAAGATCACGTCGAGGTCGTCGCGGCGGATGCGGTCCAGCATCGCCAGCACGTCCTCGATCTGGTGCTGCCCGTCCGCGTCGAAGGTCACGACATAGTCCATGCGGGGGTCGCTGAGGGCGAACTCGAAGCCGGTCTGCAGCGCCGCGCCCTGGCCCATGTTGACCGGGTGCTGCACCAGGCGGGCACCCGCCTCCAGGGCCCGGCGGGCCGACGCATCCTTGGACCCGTCGTCGACGCACACGATGTTGGGGAAGGTCCGGCGGGCGTGCTCGACGACGTCGCCGATGACGGCGGCCTCGTTGTAGAGCGGCACGACCAGCCAGACGTTCTCGTTCACGCGGGACACGATACGGCGTCGGGCCGTGCCGCCCGTGGCGCCATGCGGGCGGCCCGGACCCGGGCGACACCCCCCGTGGGCTCCGGGCCAGCCCGGGCCCGTGAAGTAGGGTGAACCGAAACCTGGACACCCACCCCACGGGAGCATCGCGTGAACCCAGACCTCGTCGTCGTCGGCTCGGGACTCTTCGGTCTCACGGTCGCCCAACAGGTGGCGGAGCGCTTCGACAGGAAGGTCCTGATCCTCGACCGCCGGTCCCACGTCGGGGGCAACGCCTACAGCGAGATCGACCCGGACACGGGCATCGAGGTGCACAAGTACGGCGCCCACCTGTTCCACACGTCCAACGAACGGGTGTGGGACTACGTCAACCGGTTCACGTCGTTCACGGGCTACCAGCACCGCGTCTACACCAACCACGGTGGCGAGGTCTTCCCGATGCCGATCAACCTCGGCACGATCAACCAGTTCTTCCGGGCGGCCTACTCGCCCGACGAGGCGCGCGCCCTGATCCGCGAGCAGGCGGCCGAGCTCGGTGACAAAGAGCCGGAGAACTTCGTCGAGAAGGGCGTCTCCCTCATCGGGCGCCCGCTCTACGAGGCGTTCATCGCGCACTACACCGCCAAGCAGTGGCAGACCGACCCGGAGAAGCTCTCGGCCGACATCATCACCCGGCTGCCGGTGCGGTTCACCTACGACAACCGCTACTTCAACGACACCTACGAGGGCCTGCCCACCCAGGGCTACACGGCCTGGCTGGAGCGTATGGCGGACCACCCCAACATCGAGGTGCGGCTCGACACCGACTTCTTCGACGGGTCCGGCGAGTGCTCCAAGGGCAACGTCGTCGGCAACGTCCCGGTCGTCTACACCGGTCCCGTGGACCGCTACTTCGACTACCAGGCGGGGCGGCTCGGCTGGCGCACCATCGACCTGGAGGAGGAGCGTCTCGACGTGGGCGACTTCCAGGGCTGCCCGGTGATGAACTACCCGGACGCGGAGGTGCCCTTCACCCGCATCCTGGAGTTCCGCCACTTCCACCCCGAGCGGGACATGGCCAAGGACCGGACGATCATCCACCGGGAGTACTCCCGGTTCGCGGGGGAGGGCGACGAGCCCTACTACCCGGTCAACACCCCCGAGGACCGCCAGCAGCTGCTGGCCTACCGCGACCTCGGGAAGGCCGAGCGCGGCGTCCTCTTCGGCGGGCGGCTCGGCACCTACAAGTACTTCGACATGCACATGGCCATCGGCGCCGCGCTGAGCATGGTCGACAACAAGCTCGCCCCGCACTTCGAGCAGGGCGAGGCGCTGATCAGCGGAGGAGTGGACGCGTGAGCACCCAGACGGCCGAGCAGACCACAGGCACCCCGACCGCCTCGGACACCAACCCGGCGGACGGCTACCGGATCGCCCAGCGCGTCGTCTTCCCGCAGGACGGCGACCTGGACGTGCTCCCGCTCTACGTCGACCGCGAGGACGCCGACCACCGCGTCGAGCTGCACCCCGAGGACGTGCAGGGGCGGACCAGCTTCCTGGTGCGTGCGGGCCAGCGGGCCTCCTTCGGGTCCTACTTCAACGCCTTCCCGGCCAGCTACTGGCGCCGCTGGACCGTCGTCACGTCGGTGCGCCTGACGGTCCGCACCACCGGGCCGGCGAGCATCATCATCTACCGGTCCAACGCGCGGGGTAACCAGCAGCGGGTCGACAGCGTGCGGGTCTCGGGCGACAGCACGTTGGTCCGGGACCTGCCGCTCGCGACCTTCGGGGACGGCGGGTGGTACTGGTTCGAGGTCGTCGCCGGCGGCGACAGCGTCGTCCTGGACGAGGCGCACTGGTCCATCGACCCGCAGGGGCGGCCCGTGGGGACCGCCAGCCTCGCGGTCACGACCTTCAACCGGCCCGACTACTGCGTGCGCAACATCGCCGTCGTGGCCGAGGACGAGCGGCTGCGCTCGGTCCTGGACGAGATGATCATCGTCGACCAGGGGACCGAGAAGGTCGCGGCGGAGGACGGCTTCGAGGAGGCCTCGGCCGCGCTCGGGGACCAGTTGCGGATCGTCGACCAGGCCAACCTCGGGGGCTCCGGGGGCTTTTCCCGGGGGATGTACGAAGCCACGACCGCGGGCCGCAGCGACTACGTGATCCTGCTGGACGACGACATCCTCATGGAGCCCGAGTCGATCACGCGCCTGACGACCTTCGCCGACATGGCCCGCAAGCCGGTTCTCGTCGGCGGGCACATGTTCGACCTGCACCACCGCTCTGTGCTGCACACCTTCGGCGAGATCGTCGAGCCGTGGCTGTGGGGCCCCAAGGACGCCGGGATCGGCACCCGCCAGCGCTACGACTTCGCCAAGGAGGGGCTGCGGGAGAACACCGTGCTCCACCAGCGCGTGGACGTGGACTACAACGGCTGGTGGATGACGCTGATCCCGACCTCGGTGGTGCGCGAGCTGGGGCTGTCGCTGCCGGTCTTCATCAAGTGGGACGACGCGGAGTACGGCCTGCGCGCCAAGGCGGCCGGCTACCACACCGTGTCGCTCCCGGGCGCCGCCGTCTGGCACGTCGCCTGGATCGACAAGGACGACATGGTGGGCTGGCAGGCCTACTTCCACGAGCGCAACCGGATGATCAGCGCGCTGATCCACTCACCGGTGCAGCGCGGCGGTGACCTGCTGACCAACTCGACCATGCTGGACCTGCGGCACATGGTGTCCATGCAGTACTACACCGTCAAGGGTCGCCTGCAGGCGCAGCGGGACGTCCTCGACGGCCCGGACCGGCTCCACGAGATCCTGCCCACGAGGCTGGGGGAGATCCGCAAGGAGGCGGCCGACTTCACCGACGCGCGGGTCGCGAAGGACGTCGACGCCTTCCCGGACGTGCGGCTGCGCAAGCCGCGCCGCCCGTCGCGGGCCAACGCCCAGCCGACCCGGCGCACCGTGTGGCCGATGGCGGTCAAGGCGGTGCTGCGGCAGTTCACGCCGGTCGACGAGATGGCCAGGGAGGCGCCGCAGGCGCGGATCGCCCACAAGGACAACAAGTGGTGGCGGGTGGCGCAGTACGACTCCGCCGTCGTGTCCACCGCCGACGGCGTCGGCCAGTCGATGTACGTCCGCGACAACGCCGCCGCGCGCTCCGCGGTCGCCCAGATCGCCGCCAACCACGCCGAGCTGGTGCGCCGGTGGCCGGAGCTGGTGAAGAGCTACCGCGAGGCGCTTCCCCGCATCACGTCCTTCGAGGCGTGGGAGAAGACCTTCGGCATCACGCGCGACCAGCACCCCGAGCAGTAAGGACCAGCGTTCCCCCTTGGACAAGGCATCGGTGATCACCGCCCAGGGATTCCGGGCACCCGGGCACTCCGCCGGTCTGCTGGAGATCCCACGGTGGCGGTTCCTGCTCAAGCTGCTCGTGCGCAAGGAGCTGCGGGTCCGCTACCGCGGCTCCGCCCTCGGGCTGCTGTGGAGCTATGTCAAGCCGGCCGTGCAGATCGTCGTGTTCTACCTGGCGCTGGGCAAGTTCCTGCGCCTGGAGGAGTCGATCCACAACTACGTCGTCTACATGTTCGGCGGCATCGTGATCATCAACTTCTTCAACGAGGTCTTCGGCAACACCACCAAGTCGATCGTGTGGAACGCAGACCTGGTCAAGAAGATCTACCTGCCGCGTGAGCTCTTCCCCGTGGCCAGCGTCTGGGTCGCCTTCGTGCACTTCGTGCCGCAGCTGCTCGTGCTGGTCGTCGGCGCCTTCGCGGTGGGGTGGCGCCCCGGGCCGCTCAACCTGCTGGCCGGTCTCGGCGCCATCGGCATCGTCGGGGTCCTCGCCCTCGGCATGGGTCTGCTCTTCGGGTCCGCCAACGTCTACTTCCGCGACTCCGAGAACTTCGTCGACCTGATCGTCATGGTCGCGACCTGGCTCTCGCCGGTGCTCTACACCTGGCAGAAGGTCCACGCCCAGGTGCCGGAGTGGGCCTGGTGGCTCTACCAGCTCAACCCGCTGACGGCGGCCGTCGAGCTGGCGCACTACGCCTTCTGGGTCCCCACGCGCAACGTCGTGCCGGCCGGTCAGTCGGCGGCGGTCATGATGCCGCCGCACTGGGTCTGGTGGGGTGTGGTCGGTGCGGTCGTCGCCGTCGTCGTCCTGGTCGCGGGCCAGCTCGTCTTCCGCCGGCTCGAGGGCCGATTCGCCCAGGAGCTCTGACATGACCGACACCGACAGCGACCTGACGGTGGTCCGCGTGGACCACGTCGACAAGCGCTTCACCCTGCGCCACTCGCACTCGCTCAAGGAGTGGGCGATGTGGACCGTCCGCGGTCGCAAGGGCGAGCTCGCCGAGACCTTCCTGGCCCTCGACGACATCAGCCTCGACATCGCGCGCGGGGAGTCCGTGGGGCTGCTCGGCTTCAACGGCTCCGGCAAGTCCACCCTGCTCAAGCTGCTCTCCGGCGTCATGCTGCCGGACCGCGGCTCGGTGGGGATCCGCGGCCGGATCGCCGGGCTGATCGAGGTGGGCGCGGGCTTCCACCCCGACCTCACCGGGCGCGAGAACGTCTACCTCAACGGCTCCATCCTCGGCATGTCCGAGCAGGAGATCGACGCCAAGTTCCAGCAGATCGTGGACTTCAGCGAGATCGAGAAGTTCATCGACACCGAGGTGAAGTTCTACTCCTCGGGCATGTTCCTGCGGCTGGCCTTCGCGGTGGCCGCCCACTCCGAGCCCGACATCTTCCTGATCGACGAGATCCTGGCCGTCGGTGACGAGCCCTTCCAGCGCAAGTGCCTGGACCGGGTCGCCGAGCTGAAGGCCCAGGGCCAGACCCTCGTGGTGGTCACCCACGACCTGGACATGGTCCAGCGGGTGTGCGACCGCGGCGTGGTGCTCGAGCGCGGGCACCTGGTGCACGACGGCGAGATCGGCTCGGCGGTGGCGCACCTGCGCGGGGAGCACCCATGACCTGGGTCCCGGTGCTCCCGGCGCTGGGGCTGGTCGCGCTGCTGCTGGTCGGTCCCGGCTGGCTCGCCGCGCAGGCGGCCGGGCTGCGGGGGGAGCGGGCCCTCGGGATGGCCCCGGCCCTGTCGGTCACGGCGATCGCCATGGCCATCGTCGTGCAGTCGCGGCTGCACCTGCGCTGGGGCCTGACCCCGGTGCTGCTCGGCAGCGCGCTGGTCCTGCTGTGCGGCGCGGCCGTCGGCCTCGCCGGCTGGGCCGTCAACCGGCGTCGCGCCGCCCGCCGCGACCGCAGCTCGAGCGAGATCTCCGGCGCCACGGCGGCCGGCGACGGAGACGAGGCCGCCCGCGTGGCCTCCCCCTGGTGGGGCATCCTGCCGACGTGGCCCTTCCTCCTGGCCTGCGTCGTGTGGTGCGGGTGGACCGCGGCGATCCTGGTCTACGCGATCGGCGACGTCTCGTCGGTGCCACAGAACTTCGACGCGGTCTTCCACTTGAACGCCATACAGCGGGTCGTGGAGCTCCGGGACTCCGCGCCGACCGTGATCGCCGCGACCTCCAACTCCACCTCGAGCCTGTCCTTCTACCCGCCGTTGTTCCACGGCGTGGCATCGCTCGCGGTGCTGGCCACCGGGGTGCCCATCGAGGTCGCAGCCAACGTGACCGCCGTCGCCATCGGTGCCGTGGCCTGGCCCCTGTCCGCGATGTTCCTGGTGCGATCGGTGGTGGGCTGGTCCCGGTCGAGCGCGCTGCTCATCGCCGTGCTGGCCCCCACCCTGGCGCTCTTCCCCTACCTGCTGCTGTCCTTCGGCGTGCTGTGGCCCAACGCGCTGGGCCTGGCCGCGGCGCCCGCCGCCGTCGTCCTGGTCGCAGTCACCCTCCGGCTCGTCCGGATCTCGGGCCTCGGGCCCTGGCGGGCGCTCCTGCTCGGCCTGCTGGTCTCCGTCGGGCTGGCCTACGCCCACCCCGGGTCCGTCTTCGCCGTGCTCGCGCTGGCCATCCCGATGCTGGCCGTCGTCGTGGGCGCCCAGGTCGCCCGCTGGTGGCGCGCCGGAGGCCGCTACCGCTACGCCTCCGTCGGCCTCGCGCTCGGCGTCGTCCTGCTGGTCAAGCTGGGCTGGCCGAGCGTCCTGGACACCCCGCTGCTCAGCGTCGTCCCGGAGTTCAACTGGGACCGCGTCGAGACCCTCGAGCAGGCCATGGGGGAGTCGCTCGCGCTGGCCAGCTCCCGGTCGCCGGCCGGCTGGCTGCTCGCGGTGTTCGTCGTGCTGGGCGTGGTCGAGGCCATCCGCCGGCGGCAGCACGTGTGGCTCGTCGTGGCCCACGGCTGCGTGGTCTACCTCTACATGCAGGCCGCGGGCAGCGACGACCAGCTGTCCAGCGACCTCACCCGGTTCTGGTACAACGACCGGTTCCGCGTGGCCGCGATCCTCGCGATGACGGCGCTGCCGCTGGCGGCCCTCGGGGCGGAGGCGGTCCGGCGCGCGGTCGCGTCCTGGGTGGCGGGCGGACCAGCGCGGTGGGTGGGCGGCGCCAGGCGGCACACGGTGCTGGCCACGCTGCTGGTGGGCCTCGCCGTCGTGGCGCTGACGCCGGGCCGGTGGATGCCCACCGGCCCCTACCAGACGATCGTCGACTCCTACAGCCCGACCAACCCGGACGAGTGGCTGCTGGACCGCTACGAGCGTCAGCTCTACGAGCGCACGCTGCGCCCCTCGCACCCCGGCGACGACCGCAAGGTCGCCGGCAATCCTTGGAACGGCGCCGCGCTCGCCGGCCCGGTCAGCGGCCGGCCGTCGCTCTTCGGCCACCTCATCAACATCTCCGACCCCGACCACACGCTGCTGCGCAAGCGGTTCAACACCCTGGACCACGACCCGGCGGTGTGCGCAGCGATCCGCCGGCTGGGCGTGGGTTTCGCGACGGAGGACACGAAGTACTTCCAACCGTGGGACAAGCGGATCGTCGACTACTCCGGGCTGACCGGGTTCGGGCAGGTCAAGGGGCTGACCCTGATCGCCCGCGAGGGGACGACGAGCGTGTATGCCGTGACGGGGTGCCGGGCCGGCTGAGCCGCCCCCTCCCCGGGCAGGCCGAGGGGCGGCGAGCCGGTGGCTCGCCGCCCCCTCGAGGCTTCCTGGCTAGAACCGCCAGGCGGTGTTGTTCCGGGCGTTGAAGCCGATGGAGCCACCCTCGAACTTCTGCTGCCACCCGTTGGATGTGGTGGTCATCGGTGCGACGGGGGCGCCGAGGCTGCCGTTCATGCCGCCGAGCCGCAGCCAGTAGCCGCGGATCCCGCCGTTGGTGTAGAGCGAGATCCCGCTGCGGCTGTGGGTGACCGTCAGACCCTTGCTGGCGTTGAAGTACCACCCCGCCTTGCCGGACACCTCGTCCGACGTGGGGTAGCCGCCCCAGCTCGCGCCGCCCTTGGCGGTGTAGTAGTCGTCCAGGCCCGGGCCGACGATGCGCACGCCGTACGAGCTGTTGTAGAAGCGGCGGTTGCTGCCGAAGACGGTCCGCTGCAGGCCGGCGGCGACGGTGGTCTCGCCGACGTAGACCGGACCCCACTGAGAGGCGCCGCCGGTGGCGACATACCGCTTGTAGATGGGGGAGCTGAAGGTGGAGCCGTTCCACCCGGCGAGGGACGCGGCGCCGTCGCGCAGCTCCTTCAGCCGCGGGTAGAGGTAGCGCCCGGGGCAGGCAGTGTTGCTGGAGTCGCGGTGCCCGGCGATGTTGTTGGCGAGGTAGGCCTGGCCCTTGGCGTACTTCGACGTGGTGCCGTTGTACTCGGAGTACAGCGTGGTCTGGCCGTAGGGCCGGATGTAGAACTGCGAGATCCGCATCGCGATGCCCTGCTTGAGGGCCCACATGCCGGCGTCCGGCACCGGGGTGGTGTCGTAGTTGCCGAGGATCGAGATGCCGAAGGTCCGGGTGTTGAACGAGTCGGCGTGGGCGCCCTTGACCGAGCGGTTCAGACCGCCGTAGCGGCCCTCGAACTTCTGGCCGTACTTGTCGACGATCATGTTGTAGGCCACGTCGCACCAGCCGAGCCCGCCGGTGTCGTAGGCGTAGATGCCGCGGATGATGGACGCGCTCTGCGCGGCCGTGTAGCTGTTCTGGCCCGCGGTGTGGTGGACCACGACGACCTGGGTGGTCGGGTTGATCGACGGGACGCAGCCGTTGCGGAGCCGCTCGTCGGCACCCCAGCCCGCGCGGGAGATCACGGACGGCACGTATGCCGCGTTCGCCGCCCCCGGCACCGCCGTGGGGGTGAGCTGCGCGTCGGCAGCGGTCTCCTTGGAGGTGACGGCGGCGAGCGACGCCGTCTTGAGGAGGTCCTTGGCGGTGGGCGCGACCCGGATCTGCACCCGGGTGGCGCCGTCGACCCAGATGGGCTCGGTGCCGTACTTCTTGACCTTGGTGCTGCCCTGCTCCTGGACGGCGTCGACGGACAGCTCCTGCCAGTCCTGCCAGCCCTTGGCGGTCTGGGCGCGGACCGCGACGGTCGCCTTGGCGGCCATGGCGGTGGTGCCCGGCCAGGTCACGCCGACCAGGTCGCCGGTGGCGGGCAGGTCGACGACGGTGTCCGCGGCGGTGCCGGCCTCGAGCCGGGGGTCCACGGCCTGCTTGCCGGGGGTCGCGACGGGCTTGCCGGCGGCGTCGCGCGGGACCGAGGCCGAGCTGACGACCTTGGTCGCGGGGCCGGCCTGCTGGACCGAGGTGCGCACCTTGTCCGCGAGGGCGTGCTGGGTGACGTCGGGCTTGATCGGGCCGTTCTTGGCGGGCGCCGCGGCGGGGACCGGGGCCTGCACCATGGTGGACGGCAGCGCCACGAAGCCGAAGCTGAGGCCGAGCGTCGCGGACAGCAGGGTGGTGCCCTTGACGAGGGTGCTGCGGGGGGTCTTCACGTGTCTGCTCCTAGGGGATGAGCGGTCTCAGCGACCGGCGAGGGGCTGGAAGTAGGTGGAGCGCAGGGCGGCTGCGCCGACGACGCTGCGGAAGCGGTCGCCCGAGAGGTCGACGTAGCCGCGGGAGCCCTCGAGGCGCAGGGTCAGCACCCGGCCGCCCCAGAGGCCGCGGCCGTCGCGGCGCAGCACGGTCAGGCGCTGGAAGCTGCCGATGGAGGGGTAGGCGCGCTCGAGGGTGGCGACGGGCACCGTCGCGGTCCACTGGTTGGTGCTGGGGGCGAGCCCGGTCTCGAAGCCGTCGGCGGTGCCGGGCAGGTAGGTCTTGAGGCCGTCGACGCGCTGGCCGCCGTTGGACGACCCGAACTCCGCGAGGATCGGCGCGCCGCCGTAGGTGAGGATCGTGCGCGCCGACGCGGCCACGGCCTGCCGCGAGCTGGTCGTCTCGCCGGTGATGCCGCCGAAGACCTGGCAGGACGTGGTGTCGCAGATGTCGTAGGCGGCCGCGCGCGGCTGGCGCAGGGCCTGCGCGGCATACGACCGCGCCGCCACGGCCTGGGCGGCGAGCGCCTGGACGGGCCAGCTGCCGGGGCTCTCGAAGGGCACGACCTGGCGCACGTAGCTCTCCATGGTCGTGGTGACGACGGGGGAGACGGCGGTGCCGGAGCGGATCCCGGTCAGGGAGCCGACGTAGGTGGCGGCCGGCTTGAGGGTGGACCCGAGGGCGGTGACGGTCCCGTCGGTCGCGCGGATCGTCCAGCGACCGGAGGAGGTCGAGCGCAGGGCCTTGCGCTGACCCGTGGCCGTGGTGAACCACAGCGTGGCGGTGGTGCTGGTGCCCCCGGAGGTGGGGAGCCCCACCTGCCAGGAGGTGACGGGGGTGGTGCCGTCGAGCATGGCCAGGCGCACGACCTGGCCGCGGCCGTCGTCGGCCACGAGACCGGGCTCGGGCGCGACCCGCGCCGAGCTGCCCAGCCGGCCGCCGACCCCGACCCGGATGGTGGGGTCGCCGAGGACGGCCTGCGTGGCGCCGGGGTAGTAGTGGCTCACGATCTGGCGCCAGCCGACGCCCTGACGGGCGGCGTTCATGGCGCCGTACTGCGACATGCCCCGGCCGTGGCCGAAGCCGCGTCCGACGATGTCGATGGTGCCGTCGGCGGGACGGGGGTAGTACTCCGCCGCGCCGGCGGGGATGGCCGAGGCCGCCAGCAGGGCGACGCTGACCGCGGCGGTCCCGCCGGCACGCAGCGAGGCTGCAGAGATGCGCATGATCACTCCTGGACCCTGGACAGGGGGCTGGTCCAGGAGTCGTGTCGTCAGATCCGAGGGAGGGTGGCTAGTTCGCCCCAGAACGATCCAATCACTCTTCGTGACCGACCCGTTACTGTCTGTATGTGCTCACATGCGGGCGGCATCATGGAACCTTTGGCGTAGATGTCGCCCTCTTTGGACTAATTACACGCGTGTGTCTTATGGGGTTGTTGAGGACCCTGTGACTCGTGTGGCAGCGCACGGCATCCCCCGCGAGGCAGCCTCGCGGGGCCAGGCTAACCCCCGGTGACTAGCCCTGGGGGATCCGGGTGACTAGTGCGCGAACCCCAGCAGTCCAACGGGTCCCACGACAGGGCGGCGCGGTCCGCGAGGGCGGCGCAGGCTCAGGCGCGCTCGGCCCGCTCGGCCC
Source organism: Arsenicicoccus sp. oral taxon 190 (assembly GCF_001189535.1). NCBI lineage: Bacteria > Bacillati > Actinomycetota > Actinomycetes > Micrococcales > Intrasporangiaceae > Arsenicicoccus > Arsenicicoccus sp. oral taxon 190. The sequence continues at coordinate 3,407,398 of NZ_CP012070.1, read as the reverse complement.
GCAGCAGGCCCTCGAGGTCGTCCGGCGCCGACGAGGCGCGCACCAGCACCAGGCTGCCGCCCCCCGCCCACAGCGAGGTCATGGCCGACAGCGCCTCGTCGAGGTCCTCGGTGACCACGGCGAGGCGGCGGGTGTCGCCGCGCAGCGGCGCGGCATACGGCCTGGTGCCCGCCGGACCGAGCCAGCCGGTGTCACCGGCAGCGGCACTCGCCGCGGGCACGAACCGATCACCGAAGCTCGCCAGCTCGCGCGCCTCGTCCATCACCCCCGCCGGCACGGGTCCCGGGTGCGCGCGGGCCAGGGCGGCCGGCGTGACGAGCACGGCCTCGCCACCGGCGGCGCCCGCGAGCGCGGGGTCGTCGGTCACGAGCACGTCCGCGTCCACCGCGGCCGGACCGGTCACCAGGGTCGCCCCGACCCACCAGGTCGCGAGCGCCCAGTACCCCGCGCGCCAGTGCGCCGGCAGCGCGAGCCCGACGGTTGTGCCGGGCTCCGCGAGCAGCTCGTCCTGCAGCGCGTTGCCGGCCTTGGCGGCCCAGGTGAGCAGGACGCGGGCGCTGAGCTCGATGCGCTCGCCGTGGGTGGGCCCCCCGGAGCGGTCGTAGCAGGTGATGGCCGGCTGGCTGGTGTCGCCGGCGCCCAGGGTGGGGACGAGATCGCGCAGGGTAGCCACCTGCCCACCCTAGCCAGCGGAACGGCTAGGGTGACGCCAGCACGACGGAGGAGGTGGCCGATGGCGCTGGGGCACGTGGCGCGGACGTTCGCGCGCGTGGCGGGGGCGACGGCGGGAGTCGCGGCGGGCGCAGCCCTCACGGCCGGGATCGTGCGCCGACTCGGTGCCGCCGGGGGCGCGTCGGGTCCTCGCCTGCGTCGGTCGGACCTGCCGGACTGGGTGCTCCCCACCGACGTGCTGGCGTCGTATGACGAGGCCGACGAGCAACGGGGTGTCTCCGACGAGCTGGGGTTGCCGCTCGTCCTGGACGAGGTCGACGCGTGGGCGGCGCTCGGCGCCGTGGCGGCGCTGGAGCGGCTGGTCGACGACGGCACCCGCTCGAGCGTGGTGCTGGACCTCGGGGCGCGGCGCTCGGCGCTGTCCCGGTGGAGCAGGGCGCGGGGGTTCCGGGTGGTGCGGGAGGCCCCGCCGGAGCGTGGCGCGGTGGACCTGGTGACGCGGCTGCATCCCGACGGCGCCGTCGCGGGGGACGTCGACGCGGTGCTCGAGCTGGCGGCCACGGTGCTGCGGCCGGGCGGGGCGGTCGTCGTGACCGTCCCCGTGGGGGGCCTGGAGGCGCCGGGTGCCATGGGCCGGGCGGACCTGCGGGCCCTGGAGGCGCGGGCCCACGACCTGGGCCTGGTCCTCGTGGGGGACCTGGACGGCGAGGTGGGCCGGCGGCTGGCGGCCGCCGTGCAGGGGGCCTGCGACGACGAGGGCCGGCGGGCCGAGGGCAGTGCCTTCGCGCTGGCCCGGCTGACGCTGAGGCGTCGCTGAGTGCGTCGGCTCCGCCCGCGCGCACCGCTGGACCTGCGCTCGACCCTGGCCTGCCTGCAGCGCGGTGGCGGCGACCCGACGGGCCGCCCGACGGCCACCGGCGGGTGGTGGCGCGCCCTGCGCACCCCTGACGGCGCCGCGACCCTGCACCTCGAGCGGCAGGGCGCCGACGTCGTCGCCGAGTCGTGGGGGGCCGGCGCGGCCTGGCTGCTCGACCGGCTGCCCGACCTGGTGGGGGAGCGCGACGACCCGACCTCGCTGGTGCCGGTCCACGGACCGGTGGCCCAGGCGGCCCGGCTGCACCCCGGGTTCCGCGTGATCCGGACCGGTCTGGTCGTCGAGGCCCTGGTCCCCGCGATCATCGAGCAGAAGGTCACCGGCCACGAGGCGTTCGGCGGCTACCGGCGGCTGGTGCGGACCTACGGCGAGCCGGCGCCCGGGCCCGGCGCCGCGCTGGGGCTCGTCGTGGCGCCGCCGGTCGCGGTGTGGCGTCAGGTGCCGTCCTGGGCGTGGCTGCGGGCCGGGGTGGACGGCGCGCGCTCGGCCACGATCCAACGGGCGCTCGCCGTGGCGCCCCGGCTGGAGGAGTGCGCGGGCCTGGAGCTGCGCGAGGCGCACCGCCGGCTGCGGACGGTGCCCGGCATCGGGGTCTGGACCGCCGCGGAGGTGCGCCAGCGGGCGCTGGGCGACGCCGACGCCGTGAGCTTCGGCGACTACCACGTGGCGCGCAACGTGACCTGGGCCCTCACCGGGGTCGAGGGCGACGACCACGCCATGGCGCGGGTCCTCGAGCCGTACGCCGGTCACCGGTACCGCGTCGCCCGGCTGCTCGAGCTGTCCGGGGCGGTCCGGCCGCGGCGCGGGCCGCGGATGGCGCCGCGCACCCACCTGCCGCGCTGACCCGCCGGTCGCTCAGGTGGTGATCCGCAGGAAGGTGCCGCGCGTGGAGGTGGGGTAGCGGGCGTACCCGACATACGTGCGGCCCGGCTCCAGCCCGGTCCACACCAGCCACGGGGTCGACGTCTGGCCGGCCGCGAGGATCGAGATGCGCGGGTTGGTCGTCCACGTGGTCGTCGGGACCGCTTGCAGGACAAGGCGTTCGGTGACGAAGGAGCCGGCCCCGCTGACCCGGTATCCCTGCACCGCGTAGCGGTAGGTCCCGGCGGCGGGGTTGGCCAGCTCCACCTGCTCCACGGCGTACGGCGAGGCCCCGATCGTCACCTCGGTCCAGCCGGTGGTGCCCAGGCGCTGGAGCTGGAGGTCGAGGTCGTCGCGAATGCCGCTGCCGGTCAGCCCGACCCGCAGCAGCGGCGCCCCGGCCGGCACGGCGAAGGAGGGGCTGGTCCACGTCCCGTTGGTGGTGACGGCGCCGCTGACCCGCGCGGGCTGGCCCAGACCGAGCGTTGGCGTGAACCGGCCCGCGGTGGGGCTCGCGACCCGGATCGGCAGCCGGCCCGAGCGTCCCGTCGCGGTCAGGTCACCGGGCTGGGAAAAGCTCGGCCGGGACACGACGGGGAGGTGCTGCGCGGGGGTGCCGTCGCTCGGGGTGAGCGTGACGGTGCCGGACGCCCACTGGCCGGTCGCGGTGCCGGCGGGGCGCAGCGTGACCGCGAGGGTCAGGCGCTGCCCGGCGGCGGTCGCCGTCAGCGGCCCCGCCACCGAGATGGCGTACCCGGGCATCGACGCGGTCGTGGTCCAGGTGCCCGCGCGGGTGGCGGTGAGGGTGCGCCGCACGGTGAGCTCTCCGCCCTGGCGGGGCACCGCGATGGAGGCCAGGTTGAGGTCGGTGGGGTCCAGCGGGACCCGGCCCGTGTCGACGCCCTGCCCCTGCGCGAACCGCGCCATGTCCTCGGGCGTGGCGTCGAGCAGCAGCCCGGGGTCGAGCGCGGCGGCCGGGACCACGTAGCCCGCGCCCTGCGCGAACGGCGAGGGGGTGGACGTGGCGCGGCTGGTCGTCATCAGCGCGGACCGGATGGCGCTCGGGGTCCACAGCGGGTCCGTGGCGTGCCGGGCGCGCAGCAGCGCCGTCAGCCCGGCGACGTGCGGGGTCGCCATCGAGGTGCCGTCATAGCTGGCGAAGGCCGACGGGGCGCTGGTCGACCAGCTGGTCGGGGTGACCGCCGCGACGATGCCGACGCCCGGCGCGGCGAGGTCGGGCTTGAGGATCCCGGCGTCGGCGGCCTGGCTCGGCCCCTTGCCGGACCAGGACGCCACGCCGTATGGCGCGTTGTAGCCGGACGCCGCCACGGTGGTGACCCACGGGGCGACGTGGTCGACGCTGCCGGCTCCCGTGTCGCCGTCGTTGCTCGCGGCCGCCACCACGGAGACCCCGGCGGCGTCCGCGGCCTGGAAGGCGCGGGACACCGGGTCGGCGACGGTGTTGGACGCGCCGGACACCGAGTAGCTGATGACGTCGACGCCGTCGGCCACGGCCTGCTCGACGGCGGCGACCACCGAGTCGTCCAGGCAGTAGTTGTCGGGGTGCCCGTCGTGGTCGTCGTCGACGCCGTAGAAGTCCCAGCAGACCTTGTAGGCGGCGAGCGCGGCCCCCGGCGCGATGCCCGCGCTGGTGCCCCAGGTGCCGCCCATCGGCACCTGCAGGCCGGCGGCGGTCGAGGCGGTGTGGGAGCCGTGGCCCTCGTTGTCGCGCGGGGACCAGTAGTCCGGGTCGGTGGTGCTGGTGGCGGGCGACTTCACGAAGTGGCCGTCGGTGGTGGGGAAGGCGCGGGCGGAGACCAGCTTCTGGTTGCAGGCGGCCGGGCTCCACGCCTCGACGGGGTTGGTGCCGACGGCTCCGGTGCAGCTGCCCGTGAAGGTGGCGCCGGTGGCCTTGACCAGGGAGGTGGTCGCCCCGCCGGTCGTGCTCCACGCCACCCCGGGTGACGTCGAGGGGGTGGTCGCGAGCGCGCCGCCCCGGAAGCTGGAGTTCTCCGGCCACGCGCCCGTGTCGAGCACGCCGACGACGACGCCCTTGCCCGCCTGCAGCGGGCTGCCGGGCACCGGGGACACCTGGCTCCACACCCCGGTGGAGCCGGTGAGGCCCAGCGTGTCCGGGGTGCGGTAGACCTGCGGCCGACGCCGCTGCACCGGGTCGACCGCCGCGACGGCCGGGTCCTGGCGCAGCGCCGCGACCTGGGCGGCGGTCAGCCGGGCGCTGAACCCGTTGGTGGTGAGGGTGAGCTGGCGGTCGATGGTGATGCCGAGCCGGCGGGCCAGGGCTCGCTGCCGGGCGGCCTGTCCCTGGGTGTAGGCCTGCGTGGTGGCCGAGCGCGCCTGGAACCTCGACCGCGGGGTCGCCCTGGTGGCCGGTGCGAGCGCGGCGGGTGGGGCGGTGAGCCGCACGATGTAGGAGCCGGGGGAGGCGGTGGACGCGGCGCCCTGTCGAGCCGGTGGTGCCTGAGCCGCCTGGGCGGGACCGGAGGCGGCGGCGGGCGTCACGCCCGCCAGGGTGCCCAGGGCGAGCAGGGCGGTGACGGCGACGCTGACCACGTAGGGTCGCCGCGGGGAGGGGAGAAAGCGGGGCACCGGGGACACTCCGTTCACTGGGTACCAACGCAGAGTAGTCGTCGGTCCCTCCACCGGGGGCCCGACTCCGGCAATCCGCCCCGAGGGCAGCACGAAGGCCCGCCCACCGTGGCGGTGGACGGGCCTCGTCGAGAGCGCCCCCAGTAGGATTCGAACCTACGCACCCGCCTCCGGAGGGCGGTGCTCTATCCCCTGAGCTATGGGGGCTCAGCAGCACGATCACGCGACGACGCGCCCTGTCGGAGCGTCAGGCTCGTGCGAGGAACGACCATACCAGCCTAGGCTCCCAAACATGGAATGGGTCCACGGCGACACGGAGCGGCTCGCCACCGTGCTCGTCTGCGACGACGCCGACCAGATCCGCACCCTGATCCGGCTCAACCTGGAGCTGGAGGGCTACGCCGTCATCGAGGCGGCGGACGGCATCGAGGCGCTGGAGATCCTGCGCGACCCCACCGTGGCGCGCCCCGACGTCATCACCGTGGACGCGCTGATGCCACGCCGGGACGGCTGGTGGATGGTCGCCATGATCCGCGCCGACCCGGACCTCGAGGACATCCCGATCGTCATGGTGACGGCCTCGGTGCAGCCGCACCACCGGGTGCAGGCGGAGCAGGCCCAGGTGGACGGCTTCATCGCCAAGCCCTTCGAGCCCGACGAGCTCCTCGCCATGGTCGGGATCCTGGCGGCGTCAGGGCGCGTATGACGCCCCCCTGGTCACCGTCCCACCTCATCACCGGGGCCGCGGCGCGGCTGGACCTGCCGCTGCCCGCCGCCGGGCCGCCGCTGGAGCCGGGCAGCGCGGGCGTGGACTGGGTGAGCGCCCTGCCGCTGCGGCTCGCGGCGGGGGACCCGGCGGCCGCGGCCGACCTCGCGGGGCGCCTCGCCACGGTGCTCGCGCCGCACCCCGCTGTCCGCGCCGCCGCCGTCTCGAGCGGGGGGCACCTGCTGCTCACGCTGACCGACGACGCCCTCGTGACGCTGGTGCGGCAGGTCCCGGCGCGGTGGGCCGAGATCGCCGCCCCCGGCCGGCCGCCTACCTCTTCCCCCGCCTCTCCCCCCGCCTCCTCCCCGGTCGCCCGGCGGCGCTCGCTGGAGGACCCGGTCTACCGCGCCCAGCTCGGCCACGCCCGCCTCACGGCGCTGCTGCCACCCCCCGACGCGGCCGGCGCAGACCGCCATCTCCGGGAGCCGTCGTGCTGGGGGACGGGGGAGACGTCGTGGGGCGGGACGGGGGAGACGTCGTGGGGCGGGACGGGGGAGACGGCATACGGGCTGCCGTCGCACGAGGTGCTCGTCGCGGGGGCGGACGCGCTGCGCGTGGCCGACCGGCTGGGGGCGGGTGGCCGCCCGCACCACCTGACGGACTGGCTCGCGCGGACCGGCGAGGCTGTGGTGTCGTGGACCCGCGAGCCGCGTCCCGAGCGCCCCGACCCCACCCTGGTCGCCGCGCTGCGGGACGCGCTCGCGAGCGCCCTGCGCGCCACCGGGACGACTCCGATCGAGAGGTTGTAGCTGATGCACGCACACGAGGCCGGCGCCCTGCACGCCCCGGGATACTCGGCGGCGCCGGAGTGGCTGCCCTGGCCGGACGACGTCAACGCCCTCGAGCCGGGGCTGTGGCCGCGCACGGTCACCAAGGATGACGAGGGCGTGCTGACGGTCGCCGGGGTGCCGGTGACGGCGATCCAGCAGGAGTTCGGGACGCCGGCCTATGTCATCGACGAGGACGACTTCCGGGCCCGCGCCCGCGACTTCAGGACCGCCTACGACGCGGCGTTCGCCGACGTCGGGGGCGGCGCGGACGTGTACTACGCCGGCAAGGCGTTCCTGTGCACCGCGGTGGCCCGCTGGGTCCGCGAGGAGGGGCTGCACCTGGACGTCTGCAGCGGCGGCGAGCTCGCCACCGCCCTGCGAGCGGGCATGCCGGGGGAGCGGATCGGCTTCCACGGCAACAACAAGTCGGCGGCCGAGCTCGAGGCCGCGGTGGCCGCCGGGGTGGGCCGCATCATCGTGGACAGCCACACCGAGATCGACCGTGTCTCGGCGCTCGCCCGCGACCGCGGCGTCGAGGTCGGCGTCATGGTGCGGGTGACCGCGGGCGTGGAGGCGCACACCCACGAGTTCATCGCGACCGCGCACGAGGACCAGAAGTTCGGCTTCTCCTTGTCCGGCGGCGAGGCCTTCGCCGCGTGCGAGCGCATCGTCGCGCGCCCCGGCCTGCGGCTGCTCGGGCTGCACAGCCACATCGGCTCGCAGATCTTCGAGACCAGCGGCTTCGAGCTGAGCGCCCGGCGCATCCTCGGGCTGCACGCCCGGGTCCGCGACGAGCTCGGCGTCGCCATGCCCGAGGTGGACCTCGGGGGCGGCTACGGCATCGCCTACACCACCCAGCACTCCCCGCTGACGCCGACCGAGCTGGCCGAGCAGATGGCCGAGATCGTGCGACGCGAGTGCCGCGCCCTGGAGCTCGACCCGCCGCGGGTGTCCATCGAGCCGGGCCGTGCGATCGCGGGGCCCTCCACCTTCACGCTCTACGAGGTCGGCACCGTCAAGCAGGTGCACGTCGACCGGGCCGCCACGCGGCTCTACGTCTCGGTCGACGGCGGCATGAGCGACAACATCCGCACCGCCCTCTACGGCGCCGACTACTCGTGCACGATGGCGGGCCGCCGCTCCGACGCGCACCCCGTCGTGTCGCGCGTCGTGGGTCGGCACTGCGAGAGCGGTGACGTCGTGGTCCGCGACGAGTACCTCCCCGCCGACGTCCGCCCCGGCGACCTGATCGCCGTGCCCGGCACCGGCGCCTACTGCCGCGCCATGGCCAGCCAGTACAACCACACCCCACGACCCCCTGTCGTCGCGGTGCGTGACGGCGCCGCCAGGGTGATCGTGCGCCGCGAGACGATCGAGGACCTCCTCGCCCTCGACGTCGCCGACGCCTGAGCCCTCGACTGTCTCGCCTGGAGGGACGGCCTCGTCCCGCATGGTGGGCAGCGGCGAGCAGGGCCCGCGAGACCGGACGAGACTGAGACGGCGGGCGACCCGGCATACGGGCTGCTCCCGCAACCCAGCCGCGCCCACGAGGACCGAGGAGCACCACAGGTGGAGGACAGCGACAAGCAGACCCCGATCCGGGTGGCCCTGCTCGGGTGCGGCGTCGTCGGGTCGGCGGTGGCGCGGCTGCTGACCGAGCAGGCCGACGACTTCGCGGCCCGCACCGGTGCGCCGCTCGAGCTCGTGGGCATCGCGGTGCGCCGGATCGGCCGGGACCGCAGCGCCGCCGGCGTCGACCCCGAGCTGTTCACCACGGACGCCGAGGAGCTCGTGACCCGAGCCGACGTGGTCGTCGAGGTCATCGGCGGGATCGAGCCCGCCCGGATGCTGATCCTGCGCGCCTTCGAGCACGGAGCCTCCGTCGTGACCGCCAACAAGGCGCTCCTCGCCGAGCGCGGTCCGGAGCTGTATGCCGCAGCCGAGGCCGCCGGCGTCGACCTCTACTACGAGGCGTCGGTGGCGGGCGCCATACCGCTGCTGCGCCCGCTGCGCGAGTCCCTCGCCGGCGACGACGTGCGCAAGGTCCTCGGCATCGTCAACGGCACCACCAACTACGTGCTGGACAAGATGCACACGACCGGTGCCGGCTTCGGCGAGGCCGTCGAGCAGGCCCAGGCGCTGGGCTACGCCGAGGCCGACCCGACCGCCGACGTCGAGGGCTTCGACGCTGCCGCCAAGGCTGCGATCCTCGCCTCGCTGGCCTTCCACAGCCGGGTCAGCGGCAGCGACGTCTACCGCGAGGGCATCACCGACGTCAGCGCCGCGGACGTCGCCGCCGCCGAGCGGATGGGGTGCGTCGTCAAGCTCCTCGCCATCTGCGAGCGCGTCGACGGCGAGGACGCGCAGCCGAGCGGGGTGAGCGTGCGGGTGCACCCCGCGATGATCCCCACGAGCCACCCCCTGGCCGGGGTGCGCGAGGCCTTCAACGCCGTCTTCGTCGAGGCGCGGTCCGCCGGGGAGCTCATGTTCTACGGTCGCGGCGCCGGCGGCGACCCCACGGCCTCCGCCGTGCTGGGAGACGTCGTCGCCGTCGCGCGGCACCGGGTGCTGGGAGGCCGTGGCGCGGGGGAGTCCGCCTACGCCGACCTGCCGGTGCTGCCCATGGGAGAGGCCCGCACCCGCTACTTCATCAGCCTCGACGTGGCCGACGAGCCCGGCGTGCTCGCCGCTGTGGCAACGGAGTTCGCCCGTCACGAGGTGTCCATCGAGACGGTCCGTCAGCAGCAGGCGCGCGAGGACGAGCACGACGGCGAGGAGCGCGCCGAGCTCGTCGTCGTGACCCACGCCGCCCCCGATGCCGCGCTCGCGGCGACCGTCGAGGCGCTCGCGCAGCTCCCGCAGGTGCGCGAGGTGTCGTCCGTCATGCGTGTCGAAGGAGAGTGACATGGCCCACCAGTGGCGCGGCGTGATCGAGGAGTACTCCCAGCGGCTGCCGATGCTGTCCGGCGCCCCCGTGGTGACGCTGCGGGAGGGCGGCACCCCTCTCATCCCCGCCGAGCACCTGTCCGAGCTCGTCGGCGCCGAGGTGCACCTGAAGTACGAAGGGCTCAACCCGACCGGCTCCTTCAAGGACCGCGGCATGACCGCGGCGATCTCCGTGGCGGCGCGCGCCGGCGCCAAGGCCGTCATCTGCGCCTCCACCGGCAACACCTCCGCCTCGGCCGCGGCCTACGCCACGAAGGCCGGGATGACCTGCGCCGTGCTGGTCCCCGAGGGCAAGATCGCGCTGGGCAAGCTGTCCCAGGCTATCGCCCACGGAGCCACCCTCCTGCAGGTCGACGGCAACTTCGACGACTGCCTGACGGTGGCCCGCAAGCTCGCCGAGGCCTACCCCGTCGAGCTCGTCAACTCCGTCAACCCGGCGCGCATCGAGGGGCAGAAGACCGCGGCCTTCGAGGTCGTCGACGCCCTGGGCGACGCACCCGACATCCACTGCCTGCCGGTCGGCAACGCCGGCAACATCACGGCCTACTGGCGCGGCTACCGGCAGTATGCCGAGGTCACCGACCGCCTCGAGCCGGTCGCGACGCTGCGGCCGCGGATGTGGGGCTTCCAGGCGGCCGGGGCGGCCCCGATCGTGCTGGGGCACCCCGTCGACCACCCCGAGACCGTCGCCACCGCGATCCGCATCGGCAACCCCGCCTCCTGGGAGCAGGCTGAGGCGGCGCGGGACGAGTCCGAGGGCCTCATCGACGCCGTCACCGACGAGCAGATCCTCGCCGCCCACCGCCTGCTGTCCTCGCGCGAGGGCGTCTTCGTCGAGCCGGGGTCGGCCGCCTCGGTCGCCGGCCTCCTCAAGAGCGCCGAGGCGGGCCTGGTGCCCCGCGGCGCGCGGATCGTCTGCACCGTCACCGGCCACGGTCTGAAGGACCCGCAGTGGGCCCTCAAGACCGCCGACGGCTCCGAGGTCGCGCCCGTCACGGTGCCGGTCGACGCGATGTCGGTCGCCGCTGCGCTCGGCCTCGAGGACTGACGTGAGCACCGCGACCGCCCTGCCGCTCGGCACGGCCGTCCGCGTCAACGTCCCGGCCAGCAGCGCCAACCTCGGCCCGGGGTTCGACGCGATCGGGCTGGCCCTCGGCGTCTGGGACTCCTACGACGTGGTCGTCGAGGGGTCCGGCCTCGCGATCGACGTGACCGGCGAGGGCGCCCAGGAGGTGCCCCGGGACCGCAGCCACCTCGTCTACCGCTGCCTCGCGCTCGGGCTCGGCCGGCTGGGTCTGCAGGTGCCCCCGGGTCTGCGACTCGTATGCCGCAACGGGGTCCCGCACTCGCGCGGCCTCGGGTCCTCGGCGACCGCGGCCGTGGCGGGCTACGCGGCCGCGTCCGCGCTCTTCAACGTCGCCCTGTCGGGGGAGGTGGGCATCGACCTCGACCTGGTCAACGAGCTGGCCGCCGACCACGAGGGGCACCCCGACAACTCCTCGGCCAGCGTCTTCGGCGGCATGACGCTGTCCTGGTCGGAGCGTCCGCCGGCCGTCACCCCGGTGCGCACCGTCCAGGTCGTCGTGCACCCCGACATCGTGCCGGTCGTGCTGGTGCCGGGGACCACCCTCGCCACCGCGGCCGCCCGCGCCGCGCTGCCGCAGGACGTCCCCCTCAAGCACGCGGCGCTCAACTCCGCGCGTGCGGCGCTGCTCGTGGAGGCGATGTCGCGCCGGCCGGAGCTGCTGCTGCCCGCCACCGTCGAGTGGCTGCACCAGGAGCCCCGCCGGCTCGCCTACCCGGACTCGATGCGGCTCGTGGACTGGCTGCGGTCCCTCGGGCACGCCGCCGTCGTCTCGGGGGCGGGGCCGTCCGTGCTCGTGCTCTCGACGACGGACCGGGCGGCGGAGGTCCAGGCGCTCGCGATGCCGGACGGCTGGCGGGTGCTGGTGCCGGGGATCCCCACCGTGGGCGTCTCCGCGGTGCGGCTCGACGGCTGACGCCTGTGACGTGCCGGCGCCTGAGGTGACGCTGCGCGACGCGTCGGTGTCGGACCAATGTGCTGCGAGCAGCCACGGCGGTGGTAGCGTGGGGCTTGCATCGAGCACGACCGTGGTCCGGCCCGATGATTCCCGATCTCCAGGCGTCGTCCTGCAGGATCGGTCCTCATCACCCCGGCCGGCATCTCATGTCGTGGCCACGCTCCTCCCCGTGACGGCCGCCCAGGCTGCGCGTCCCGAGCGTCGGGTCCCACCACGACGCGATGCGACCCATCGACGGAGTGGTTCTCCTGGTGCGCGCCTCCGCCCCGCGGCCGGCGCGGCTCCGGTGAGGACCCAGGTCGATGGACCAGTGCCGAGCCACCGACTCGGCTAGACCTCCTGCCCAGGCACGGGTGCCGGGCAGACGACGAGGGGGAAGGAACCTTCGTGACCGACATCATCGAGACCGCCACCACCGGCGGGACTCAGCGACGCACCACCGCCCTGTCGGCGATGCGTCTCCCGGAGCTCCAGGCCACCGCGGCCGAGATGGGGATCCCGGGCACCGCCAAGATGCGCAAGAGCGACCTGGTCGCCGCCATCCGTGAGCGACGTGGCGGCGGCCGCGCCCAGGGTGCGGCCGGCTCGGCCGACGCTGCGCCCGCCGAGGCGCAGCGTCCGGCGAGCGGATCCGCTGCTCGGCAGGAGCCCGCCGCCCGTCAGGAGCCTGCTGCCCGTCAGGAGCCTGCTGCCCGCCAGGAGCCCGGCGCACCTGAGACCTCGGGTCGCCCGGACACCGAGCGCGGCCAGGACGACAACCGTGGCCGCGAGCAGCAGGGCGGTCGCGAGGCCCAGGACACCCGCGGTCGCGAGGGCCAGGACACCCAGGGCGGTGACCGCGACCGGCAGTCCGGCGAGCGGCGCACCCGCCGTGGTCGTCGGGTCGCCTCCTCGCCGGCCGGCGCGGCGTCCGACCGTGACCCCGAGGCCGACCGGCGCACCGCCGACCTCGCCGCCGAGCTGCGCGAGCAGGCCGAGCGGCAGTCCAGCGAGGGCCGCGACGCCGGTCGGGACCAGCGTGAGGGCCGCGCCCGCGACAACCGCGACGGCCGCGACAGCCGTGGCGAGCGCGACAACCGTGGTGAGCGGGGCGAGCGGGACGCCAACCGCGACAGCTACCGCGACAACCGGGCGGAGCGGTCGCGGGACACCAACCGCGACGCCGGCCGCGACAACCGCTCCTCCGATGCCCGCGGCAACGACACCCGCGGTGACCGGGCGGACAACCGGGGCTCCGACAACCGGGGCGGCGACAACCGCGCCGACAACCGGGGCTCCGACAACCGGGGCTCCGACAACCGTGGCGGCGACAACCGCTACGACGACGAGCAGGGCGGAGGCCGCCGGCGCGGTCGCCAGCGCAACCGCGACCGCAAGCGCCGCGGCCGCGACACCGAGGTGCGCAGCGAGGACGTGTCCTACTCCGACGACGACGTGCTGCTGCCCGTGGCCGGTGTGCTGGACGTGCTCGACAACTACGCCTTCCTGCGGACCAGCGGCTACCTGCCGGGGCCGGGCGACGTCTACGTCACGCTCGGCATGGTCAAGAGGTTCGGGCTGCGCAAGGGCGACGCCGTGCAGGGCGTCATCAAGGACCCGGGCGAGGACGGGGTCGGTCAGCACCAGCACGGCAAGCAGGGCAAGTTCAGCGCGCTCGTGCGCGTCGACGCCGTCAACGGCCAGACCCCCGAGCAGGCCCGCGACCGGGTCGAGTTCACCAAGCTGACCCCGCTCTACCCCCAGGAGCGGCTGCGGCTGGAGACCCAGCCCAACGTCCTCACGACGCGGATCATCGACCTGGTGTCGCCGATCGGCAAGGGGCAGCGCGGGCTCATCGTCTCCCCGCCCAAGGCGGGCAAGACGCTGATCCTGCAGGCGATCGCCAACGCGATCACCGTCAACAACCCCGAGGCCCATCTCATGGTCGTGCTCGTCGACGAGCGCCCCGAGGAGGTCACGGACATGCAGCGCACGGTCAAGGGCGAGGTCATCGCCTCCACCTTCGACCGTCCCGCGTCCGACCACACGACGGTCGCCGAGCTCGCCATCGAGCGGGCCAAGCGGCTGGTCGAGCTGGGCCAGGACGTGGTGGTGCTGCTCGACTCGATCACCCGCCTCGGTCGCGCCTACAACCTGGCGGCCCCGGCCAGCGGCCGGGTCCTGTCCGGTGGTGTCGACTCGTCGGCGCTCTACCCGCCCAAGCGGTTCTTCGGCGCCGCGCGCAACATCGAGCACGGCGGCTCGCTGACGATCCTCGCGACGGCGCTGGTCGAGACCGGCTCCAAGATGGACGAGGTGATCTTCGAGGAGTTCAAGGGCACCGGCAACATGGAGCTGCGGCTGTCCCGCCAGCTCGCCGACCGCCGCATCTTCCCCGCCGTGGACGTCAACCCCTCCGGGACCCGGCGCGAGGAGATCCTCATGAGCAGCGAGGAGCTCAAGATCATGTGGAAGCTCCGGCGCGTGCTCTCGGCGCTGGACTCCCAGCAGGGTCTGGAGCTGCTCCTCGACCGGCTCAAGAAGACCAAGAGCAACCTGGAGTTCCTCATGCAGGTGCAGTCCAGCACGCCCATGCCGGGGGCGAGCGAGGGCTGACCTCGACCAGGGTCACCGGCATACGACGAGGACCCGCACCGGCCGACACCCCGGCTGGTGCGGGTCTGGTCGTATGCCGGGTCGGCCGCCGTCCCACCGGGGGCCATTTCGTCACTTTCCGTCAAGTTCTGCGTACTGCCTGTGTATGTTTGGGCAGTTAGAGCAACCTGACTGGGGAGAGACGCGGACATGACAGCCGACGTGCGCATTGTGGTCGCCGACGACGACGCGGACATCCGCGACCTCGTGACCTTCAAGCTGGGCCAGGCCGGTCACGCCGTGACCGCCGTGGGGGACGGCGCCGCGGCCCTGGAGGCCATCCGCACCGAGCACCCCGACCTCGCGGTCCTCGACGTGATGATGCCCGGCCTGTCGGGCGTGGACGTGCTGCGCGAGGTGCGCGCCGACCCCACCCTGGCGGACGTCGCGATCATCCTGCTGACGGCCCGCTCCCGGGACACCGACGTCGACGAGGGGTTCGCGGCCGGCGCCGACGACTACGTCGTCAAGCCCTTCAGCCCGCGCGAGCTGGGCCACCGCGTCTCCAGCGTGCTGCAACGACGCGCCCGCCAGGGGGTGCGGTGATCGCAGGACCCGCCTGGCTGAGCCTGCAACTGCTCACGATCGGGCTCACGGCCGTCCTCGCGAGCTGCGGCGTGCTCGCGTCGCTGGTCGCCAGCACCAAGGGCCTGCGCCTGCACCGCCGACGGCAGCACGACCGTCACCTCGCCCCCTACCGCCCGGCGCTGCTGCAGCTGGCCGCCGGGGACGACGACCCCGATGCGCTGGACCTGCTCCGGCGGGTGCCCGCCCGGAGCTGGCCGGTCGTGCAGGAGGCCATCGTGGGCTTCCTCGGCAAGGTCAAGGGGGAGACCGCCCACGAGCTCGTCGAGGTGCTCGACGAGCACGAGGCCATCGCGCGCGCCCGCGAGGACGCCACCTCGCGCCGGGCCGTGGCGCGGGGCCGGGCGGCGGTCCTGCTGGGCCGGTGCGGGCGACCCGAGGGACTGCCCACCCTGCTGCGGCTGCTGCAGGACCGCGACCCGCTGGTGCGGCAGTCCGCCGCCACCGCGGTGGGACAGTTCGGTGACCCCGAGGGGGCCGCCCCCATCCTGCGCGCCGTCCGCGGCGACCACGGGCGCGCCGGGCTGCCGAGCAGCACCGCGGTCGACGCCCTGCTGGCCCTGCGCTTCGGCATCGAGGACGCGCTGCGCTCCTCGCTGCGCGACCCGGACCCCGGCGTCCGCGCGGTCGCGGCCCTCGTGGTCGCCGAGCGCACGTCGGTCGCCGCCCGGCCCACGGTCCGCGAGCTGCTCCTCACCGAGCGCGACCCGCAGGTGCAGGTCGCGCTGTGCCGCGCCCTCGGGCGGCTGGGGGACGCCGGCGACGTGCCGATGCTGGTGGACGCCGCCACGAGCGGCGGCCCGCAGCGCCGAGGCGCGGCTGTGGCGGCCCTCGGTGAGCTCGACGCCCCGGCCAGCGTGCCCGTGCTGCGTGACCTGCTGGCCGACCCGGACCGCCGGCTCGCGGCCCGCGCTGCCCAGGCCCTCGCCGACATGCAGCACCCCGACGCCCGCCGCGCCCTGGCCGAGCTGACGGATGGACCGCAGCGGGAGGCTGCGGCATACGTGCTCGCCCTGCAGGAGCTGCGTGAGGGGAAGGGGGAGGACCGTGGGTGACCTGATCCCGTGGCTGCACGACGCGGTGCTGGCGGTCTCGCGGGTCCTCGCGTGGCCGATCCTGGTCTACTTCGCGCTCGTCAACACGTCCTACCTGGTGCTGATCCTGCTGGCGGCGCGCCGGTTCGCCGTCGAGCAGCGCCGCCGTCACGTGCTCGGCGCGTCCGAGTCCGTGTCCCGGTCCGCCCCCGGGGTCTCGGTCATCGTGCCGGCCTACAACGAGGCCGCCGGCATCGTCACCGCGGTGCGCTCGATGCTCGCCCTGCGCTACCCGAGGTTCGAGGTCGTGGTGGTGGACGACGGCAGCAGCGACGAGACGCTCGAGCGCCTGGTGCGTGCCTTCGACCTCGTCGCCGTGCCCCGCGAGCTGCCCACCGACGTCGTCACCCGCGAGCAGCCCACGGCGATCTACGTGCCCCGCACCGGCCGCGGCTCCCTCGTCGTCGTGACCAAGCCCAACTCCGGTCGGTCGGAAAGCGTCAACGTCGGCATCAACGCCTCCAACGAGCCCCTCGTCGTCTTCGTGGACGCCGACTCGATCCTCGAGCCGGACGCGCTCGTCGCGGTCGCGGCGCCCTTCGTCGACGACCCGGTCCGCACCGTGGCGACCGGCGGGGTCATCCGCGCCGTCAACGGCTGCAAGGTGTCCTCGGGCCGCGTCATCGACGTCCGGCTCGGCCGCCGCTGGATCGAGCGGATCCAGGTGGTGGAGTACCTCCGTGCCTTCCTGCTCGGCCGCACCGGGTGGGCCTCGCTGCGCTGCCTGATCCTGATCTCCGGCGCCTTCGGCATGTTCCGTCGCGACGTGCTGGTCGAGGTGGGCGGCCTCGACGCGGGCTCCATCGGCGAGGACTTCGAGCTGGTCATGCGCGTCCACCGGCACCTGCGGCGTGCCGGGCGTCCGTACCGGGTGGAGTTCGTCCCGGAGCCGATCGTGTGGACGGAGGTGCCGTCGACGCCGGCCGTCCTGCGCCGCCAGCGCTCCCGCTGGCACCGGGGTCTGTGGGAGACCCTGTGGGCCTACCGCGGCATGCTGCTCGACCCGCGGCACGGTCGCATCGGCCTGCTCGCGCTGCCCTACTACTGGGTGTTCGAGCTGCTCGCCCCCCTGCTCGAGGTCATCGGGATCGTGGTCGTGCTCGTGGGCCTCGCGGTGGGTGCCGTGAACGTCCCCTTCGCGATGCTGTTCCTCGCGGTGGCCTACGCCTACTCGATCTTCGTGGCCGTCGCCGCGCTCGCCGTGGAGGAGGCGAGCTTCGCGAAGTACTCCCGTTGGGGCGACCTGGGTTGGCTCGTGCTGGCCGCGGTCGTGGAGAACCTCGGTTATCGCCAGGTCGTCGCCTGGTGGTGCCTCGAGGGGTGGTGGGCGAGCTTGCGCGGCCGGCCGCAGAAGTGGGGCGTGATGACCCGGGCCGGCTTCGACGATGAGCAGAAGCTGCCGGCATGAGCGAGCGCCACCGTCGGCACCGGCCCCGCAGCCTCAGCCAGGACATCCGCCGGGTCTGGGTCCAGATCATGCTGCTCGTCCTCCTCGTCGCGGTCACCGCAGGCGCCGGGCTGGTGTCCACCGAGGCGATTCGGTCGACCACCCTGGCCCGTCACCGCCCCGCCGTGGCCGCCAACGAGCAGCTCCTGCGGGATCTGCTTGCGGCCCAGTCAGGTCTGCGGGCCTTCGTGGCGACGGGGGACGAGACCTTCATGCGCGCGCCCACCCCGGGCCTGGCGGAGCTGCGCCGGTCGCTGGACGCCGTCGAGCGCCTTGCACCCGCGACGTTGCAGGATCAGGTGCGCGCCCAGGAGGAGGCCCTGGCCTCCTGGTGGGCCTTCCACGAGCGCGTCGTGGCCACCCGCCGGGCAGGTCGCGACGCGGACAGGTTGATCCCGACCACGCCCTTCCCACGTCTGGTCGCGGCCAACCGCCAGATCCAGCAGCCGCTCCAGGCGCGGGTCACGGCATCGGTCAGGCGCACCTCCACCGTGATCATGGCCACCGGTGTGGCGCTGGCCCTGGAGACCGTGGTCCTGGCCTTCGTCCTGATGCGGACCAGGCACCGGCTGATCGACCAGGTGGTCCGACCGCTGACCGCCCTGCGTCTACTGGTGTCCTCCGGAGGCCGCACCCACCCTCCCGTGGACACCGAGGTGGGACCGGTCGAGGTGCGCGAGCTGGGCCGGGTCGTGAAAGCCCACGTGCAGGCCACCCGCCAGGCGGAGGACGAGAGCGCGCTGAAGTACCGCCTGGCCGCCGCCCAGTCCGGCGTCGCGCTGGCGATCCGCCGGGAGCTGACCGAGGAGGGTGTCCTGGACCGCATGGTCTCTGGCCTCCAGCAGGGCCTCACCGGTGACGACGTGCGGCTGCTGGCGCCCGAGCCGGGGTCCGCGCCGTGGGAGGCGGTCACGCGGATCGCGGAGGGCCCGGAGCCCCTCGCGGTGGACGGGGACGCCCCGGTCCCCGACGACCTCCGCCGGCGGGCCGAACCGCTCGGGGAGGGGCCGTGGATGGCGGTGACCGTCCGGTCGCAGCAGGGCCCGGCCGGCGCCGTCGTGGTCGAGGGCGCGCCCGGACGCCGCTGGCGCCACCAGGAGATCCAGTTCCTGGAACAGGTGTGCACCTTCGCCACCCGCGGCATCGACCAGAGCCGGTTCGAGGCGGAGCAGGCGGCCGCGATGACCCGGCTCAGGGCGCTGGACAGGCAGAAGACCGACTTCATGGCGACCGTGAGCCACGAGCTCCGCACACCCCTGACATCCATCGCGGGCTACCTGGAGATGCTCGAGGACGGCGACTTCGGTCCGCTCCCGGCCGACCAGGCCGACGTGGTCGGGGTGCTCTCGCGTAACACAGCACGGCTGCGGGCGCTGATCGAGGACCTGCTCGTGCTGAGCCGGATCGAGTCCTCGGGCGTCGAGCTGCGTCTCGCGACCGTGCGCCTGCAGACGCTGGTCGACGACGTCGTGGAGAACCTCCGCCCTCAGGCCATCCAGGGCGCGGTGACCCTGCGCGTCCGCACGGCGAGCCCGGAGGCCGTCCTGAGAGGGGACCCCGACCAGCTCGAACGGGCCCTGACCAATGTCATCGGCAACGCCCTCAAGTTCACGCCGCCCGGCGGGCGGGTGACCGTCGACGTCGCCTGGGACGGGCACGCGGCCGCGGTCCGGGTCGAGGACACCGGCATCGGCATACCCGAGGAGGACCTGCGCGACGTCGGGCGACGGTTCTTCCGCGCCAGCAACGTGACGGCGCAGACGATCCCCGGGACGGGGCTCGGGCTGTCGATCGTGCAGTCCATCGCGGCGGCCCACGGGGGGCGGATGAGCCTGGACTCGGTCGCCGGGCAGGGCACGACCGTCACCCTGCACCTCACCTCGGTGGCCGAGGGAGAGGGCACCGAGGAGGAGCACCACGGTGCCTCCTGACCCCGTGTGACCAGGAGGAGGAATGTCCGCGGCCGGGCCTGCGTTAGGTCAGGTGTGCCGCCGTCTGGCACAATGGAGAGGTTGCCGGTTCACGAGAACACGCTCGACCCGGCGCACGAGATCTCAGAGGGAGACCACCATGAAGAAGGACATCCACCCGGAGTACGTCGAGACGCTGGTCACCTGCACCTGCGGCTCGCAGTTCACCACCAGGAGCACGGCGACGTCCGGCAAGATCAGCGCCGACGTCTGCTCGCAGTGCCACCCGTTCTACACCGGCAAGCAGAAGATCCTCGACACCGGTGGTCGCGTGGCCCGCTTCGAGGCGCGCTACGGCAAGCGCCAGAAGTAACCACCCCGCCTGGGCCGGTCCGCTCCCGTTGGAGCGGACCGGCCCTTCGCGTCCCACCCGAGCGCCCACCTGATCCTTCACCTGCCCCGGAGCACGCCATGCTGGAGTCCGCCCACGCGATCGTCGCCGAGCACGCCGACCTCGAGCGGCAGCTCGCCGACCCGGCGGTCCACGCCGACCCCGCCGCGCTCCGCCGCCTCAACAAGCGGTATGCCGCCCTCGCGCCCACCGTCGCCGCCTACCAGGGCTGGCAGACCGCGGTCGACGACGTCGCCGCCGCCGAGGAGCTGGCCAACGAGGACGAGGCCTTCGCCGAGGAGCTGCCCGGGCTGCGCGAGGCGCGTGACGCCGCGGAGGACAAGCTGCGTCGGCTGCTGATCCCGCGCGACCCCGACGACGACCGTGACGTGATCCTCGAGGTCAAGGCGGGGGAGGGCGGGGAGGAGTCGGCGCTCTTCGCCGGCGACCTGCTGAGGATGTACCTCCGCTACGCCGAGCGGCGCGGCTGGCGCACCGAGATCATCGACGCCACCGAGTCCGACCTCGGCGGCTACAAGGACGTCTCCGTCGCCGTCAAGGCGCGTGGCCAGCTCGAGCCCGGGGACGCGCCCTGGGCGCTGCTGAAGTACGAGGGTGGCGTGCACCGCGTCCAGCGGGTCCCGGTCACCGAGTCCCAGGGGCGTATCCACACCTCCGCCGCGGGGGTGCTGGTGATGCCCGAGGTGGAGGACGTGACCGAGGTCGAGATCCACGACAACGACCTCAAGATCGACGTCTACCGCTCCTCGGGGCCGGGCGGGCAGAGCGTCAACACGACGGACTCGGCGGTGCGGATCACCCACCTGCCGACCGGCACCGTCGTCTCCTGCCAGAACGAGAAGTCCCAGCTCCAGAACAAGGAGTCGGCGCTGCGCGTGCTGCGCGCCCGGCTGCTGCAGGTGGCGCGCGACGAGGCGGCGGCCGCGGCGTCGGACGCCCGCCGCTCGCAGGTCCGCACCGTGGACCGCTCCGAGCGGATCCGCACCTACAACTTCCCCGAGAACCGCATCGCCGACCACCGCACCGGCTACAAGGCCTACAACCTCGACCACGTGCTCGACGGGGACCTCGACCCGGTCGTGCGCTCGGCCGTCGAGATGGACGAGGCGGCCCGGCTCGCGGCGGTTGCCGGGTCATGACGACCTCGCTGCGGGCCGCGGTCCGGGAGGCGACCTCGCGGCTCGCGGCGGCCGGGGTGCCGTCCCCGGAGGTCGACGCGGTGGCGCTCGCGGCATACGTGCTGAGCCAGGGGCCCGGCGAGGTGCACCGGGGCATGGTCCTCGGGGCTCGCCTGTCCGAGACGCAGGCCAGCCGGTATGCCGACCTCCTGTCCCACCGGGCCGCCCGGGTGCCACTGCAGCACCTGACCGGCCGCGCCGGCTTCCGGCGGCTCGAGCTGGGCGTCGGGCCGGGGACCTTCGTGCCGCGGCCCGAGACCGAGCTGGCGGTCGAGCTGGTGCTGGCCGAGCTCGACCGGGTGGGTGCGGCGTCGTCTGGCGCTTCGGTGGTCCCGGTGGTCCCGGTGGTCCCGGTGGTCGTCGACCTCTGCACCGGCTCCGGGGCGATCGCGCTGGCCGTCAAGGACGAGCGACCGCACGCCCGGGTCCTCGCCGTCGAGCTGTCCGACCTGGCCTATCGCCGCGCGCAGCACAACGCCCGCAGCCTCGACCTCGACGTGACGGTCATCCTCGGGGACGCCACGGCCGACCCTCGAGCCGGGGTCGACCTGCCCGGTCTCACCGAGGTGGTCGGCCGTGCCGCCGTGGTCGTCTCCAACCCGCCCTACGTCCCGACCGACGCGGTGCCGCGGGACCCGGAGGTGCGCGACCACGACCCGGCGCTGGCGCTCTACGGCGGCTCGCAGGACGGGCTGGCGATCCCGCTCGCGATCGCCCGGACGGCCGCCACGCTGCTGCGGCCCGGCGGGCTGCTCGTCATGGAGCACGCCGACACCCAGGGGGAGACGTTGCCGGCCGGGCTGCGGGCCGAGGGGTGGGACGAGGTGCACGACCACCACGACCTGGCCGGGCGGCCGCGCACCACCACCGCACGACGCGCGCCGTGACGACGCGCACCGTGACGACGCACACCGGGGCCTGTCGGCGCCGGCCAGTAGGCTCAGCCGCATGAGCCAGACCTTTGACTGCACGACGCCCGAGGGGCGCGAGGACGGGGTGTCGGCGGCGGCCGCCGCGGTGCGGCGCGGGGAGGTCGTGGTGCTGCCGACCGACACCGTCTACGGCGTCGGGGCCGACGCGTTCAGCCCCGAGGCCGTCGCCTCCGTCCTCGCCGCCAAGGGGCGCGGCCGCAGCATGCCGCCGCCGGTGCTGGTCCCGCACGCGCGGACCGTCGACGGGCTGGCCGTGCAGATCCCGGGCTACGCCCGCGACCTCATGGAGCGGTTCTGGCCGGGGCCGCTGACCCTGGTCCTGCTCGCCCAGCCCTCGCTCATGTGGGACCTGGGGGAGACCAACGGCACCGTGGCGCTGCGGATCCCGGAGGACCAGACCGCCCTGGCGCTGCTGTCGGAGGTGGGGCCGATGGCGGTCACCAGCGCCAACCTCACCGGTGAGCCGGCCGCCATGTCGGCGGCCGAGGCCGAGGCCATGCTCGGGGACGCCGTGGCCGTCTACCTCGACGGCGGCCGCTGCTCGGACGGGGAGGCCTCGACGATCCTGGACTGCACCCAGGCGCAGCCCCGCGTGCTGCGCGACGGCGCCGTCGACCTGGACACGCTCCGCGCGGCCCTGGGGACGGTGCGGCTGGAGGGGGACGACGAGACCGCCCCCGCCGCCGCGCCCGAGCCCCGGGCCGACGCCCTCGATGGCCCGCACGACCCGCTGGCCGCCGACCCCGGAGGCGCGTCGGGTCGCCATACGGACCCCACCCTCTAGGCTGAGGCTCTGGCCCGGTCCCGACACCTCACCCCAGGAGCACCTGCATGTCCGACACCCCCTTCTACGGCTCCGACCATGAGGCCCTCGCGGCCCTCGACCCCGAGATCGCCGACGTCCTGCAGTCCGAGCTGCAGCGCATCCGCGGCGGTCTGCAGCTCATCGCCAGCGAGAACCTCTCGAGCCCCGCGGTCCTGACCGCGCTCGGGTCGACCCTGTCCAACAAGTACGCCGAGGGCTACCCCGGCCGGCGCTACTACGGCGGCTGCTCCGAGGTCGACAAGGCCGAGCAGATCGCGATCGACCGGGCCAAGGAGCTCTTCGGGGCCGAGCACGCCAACGTCCAGCCGCACTCGGGTGCCAGCGCCAACCAGGCCGTCTACGGCGCGTTCTGCCAGCCCGGCGACAAGCTGCTGGCCATGTCGTTGCCGCACGGCGGGCACCTGACCCACGGCGCCAAGGTCTCCTTCTCCGGCAAGTGGTTCGACATCGCCCACTACGGCGTCGACAAGGACACCGAGGACATCGACTACGACCAGGTGCGCGACCTCGCGCGCCAGCACCGGCCCAAGGTCATCCTCGCCGGGGGGTCGGCGATCCCGCGGCTCATCGACTTCCAGGCCTTCCGCGACATCGCGGACGAGGTCGGCGCGATCTTCTGGGTCGACGCCGCGCACTTCATCGGTCTCGTGGCCGGCAAGGCGATCCCCTCGCCGGTGCCGTATGCCGACGTCGTCACCTTCACGACCCACAAGGTGCTGCGGGGCCCGCGCTCGGGCGCGCTGGTCTGCAAGGAGGAGCACGCCGCCAAGCTCGACAAGGCCGTCTTCCCGCTCATGCAGGGCGGCCCGCAGATGCACACGATCGCCGCCAAGGCGGTCAACTTCAAGGAGTGCCTGCAGGCCGACTACCAGGCCTACGCCAAGGACGTCATCGCCAACGCCCAGCGGCTCGCGGCGGGCCTCGCCGAGCGTGGCATCCGTCCCACGACGGGGGGCACCGACACCCACCTCGCGCTGCTCGACCTGCAGGGCGTGGGCGTCACCGGCGCCGACGCCGAGCGGCGCTGCGACGCGGCCGGGATCGTGCTCAACAAGAACGCCATCCCCTTCGACCCGCAGAAGGCCAACATCGCCTCCGGGATCCGGGTGGGGACCCCGTCGGTCACGACGCAGGGCATGGGGCTGCCGGAGATGGACGTCATCGCCGACCTGATCCACCGCGCCGTGACCCAGACCGACGGCGACCCCGACCACGCGGTGGCCAAGGAGGTGCGGGGGACCGTCGAGGAGCTCGTGACGCGCTTCCCGGCCTACCCGCGCTGAGGCTGACGGGGGCGGGCCGGCGTGCGTGAGTACCTCTTCGTCATGGTGGTCGCCGCGGCGATCACCTTCCTGACGACGCCGCTCGTGCGCTGGCTCGCCGTCCGCGCCGGGGCCGTCACGGCCGTGCGCGACCGTGACGTGCACGTGGTGCCGATCCCGCGCCTCGGCGGGGTCGCCATCCTGCTGGGCTTCCTCGGCGCGGTGCTGCTGGCCTCCCGGCTGCCCTTCCTCGGCGGTTATGTCGAGGGGCGCCCGGCGGCCGACAGCGTCTTCAGCGACGGCCGGCTGAGCGGCGTGGTGATCGGGGCGGTGCTGGTCTGCCTGGTGGGCGCGGTCGACGACATCCGCGAGCTCGACTGGCTCACCAAGCTCGCGGGGCAGGTGCTCGCGGCGGGGATCATGGCCTTCCAGGGGCTGCAGCTGCTGTCGGTGCCAATCTTCGGCCAGACGGTGTTCCCGCTGGCGGTGATGATCGCGCTGACCATCGTCGTGGTCGTGGTCACGACCAACGCGGTCAACTTCGTCGACGGGCTGGACGGCCTCGCCGCGGGGATCGTCGGCATCGCGGCGCTGACCTTCTTCGTCTACAGCTACCTCGTGTCGATGTCCTACAACCCGCCCAACGTCTTCTCCTCCGCGACGCTGATCTCGGCGGCCCTCGCCGGCTGCTGTGCGGGCTTCCTGCCCCACAACTTCCACCCGGCCCGGCTCTTCATGGGGGACAGCGGCGCCCTGTTGCTGGGGCTGCTGCTGGCCGCCGCCACGATCTCGATGACCTCGCTGGACCCCACCCAGGTCGGGACCGGCGCCGGTCGCTCGGGCGAGGTGCTCGCGTGGATGCCGCTGGTGCTGCCGCTGGCCATCCTGTCGCTGCCCCTGCTGGACGTCGTGCTCGCGGTGGTGCGCCGGACCCGCGCCGGCATCCAGCCCTGGCACCCGGACGCCCACCACCTGCACCACCGCATGCTGCGTGCCGGCCACCGGCACCCGCACGCGGTGCTGCTGCTCTACCTCTGGGCGGCGATCGTGTCCGTGGGGGTGCTCGCGATCGCCATGTTCGACGGCTGGGTGCCGGTGGTGACGGTCGCGGCCGCCGTGATGGTGGCGAGCTATCTCACCTTCGGTCGTCGTGGCTCGCTGGACCGACAGACCTTGTGATAGCGTTCACAAGCACGATGACAGGCTCGGTGAGGCCCGCGACGACGCAGTCTCCCGCCGCCTTCCCACCGCATCCCGGCACTGCCCCCGACCTCGAGGACAGCCTCTTGCCCGCACGGCGCAACCCCAGCCCGGACGTGACGTCCGCGACGCTGCGCGTCGCCGTCGCCGGGTCGCTGCTGGCGCTGCCGGTGGCCGGCGCGGTCGGTGCCCTGTGGCGCGGCTGGCGCGGCGCGGCCGGCGCGTCGGTCGGCGTCCTCACCACCACCGTCTTCTTCTCCCTCGGCATCCTGGCGGTCGACGCCCTCACCCGTGGTCCCGCCGCGGTGGTGCTGCCCGGCGCCTTCGTCGTCTACGCCACCCAGCTCGGTCTGCTCTTCCTCGTCTACGTGCTGCTGCGCCAGACCGGCCTCGTCGAGCCGATGGCCTTCGCCGGCGGCGCGGTCGCGGGAGTCCTGGTGTGGCAGCTGTGCCACACCGTCGCCTTCCTGCGCGCCCGGCACGAGATCTACCCCGGCCTCGGGGAGGGGGTGCGGCGATGAGCGCCACCCGCGACCGTGACGGCGAGGGCCCGCGCAGCGCCGACGCCGCCGCCCACTCCCACGCGACCGACATCACGTCCTACCTGATCTCCGGGCCCGTGGCGTTCGGCCTCATCGGCTACGCGCTCGACCGGTGGTGGGGGACCGGATTCTGCGTCCCGGTGGGCATCATCGTGGGCTTCGTGCTTTCTCTGTATGTCGTCTGGGTCCGGTACGGTAGGGCCTGACTGCGATGACGAGACCGACCAGGCCGACGACCGCCCCCGGGCCCTCCGTCCGCACCACACCGAACACCTTCAACGAGGAGACACCGTGACCGTCACCGTGTGGCCTGCCCTGAGCAGCCCCCCGGCGTCAGGCGGCGAGGGATTCACCCCGCCTTCCCCGGACGACTTCTACGTCCCCCTGATCGGTGACTGGTTCACCCGCCCCATGCTGCTGGCGCTGCTGTCGCTGGTCCTGCTCGTGGGCTGGCTGCTGTGGGCCACCAAGCGCGTCTCGGTCGTCCCGACCAAGCGGCAGTGGTTCCTCGAGAACATCTACGACTTCGTGCGCAACGGCGTCGCCCGGGACATGATCGGCTCGCACGACTTCAAGCGGTTCACCCCGCTGCTGTTCGCGCTGTTCATCTTCCTGCTGCTCAACAACTGGTTCGGCTCGATGCCGTTCACCAACTTCCCGACGATGTCGCGCATCGGCATGGTCATCCCGCTGGTCGCCATCGTCTACATCGGCTACCACTACGCCGGCATCAAGAAGCACGGCGTGGGCGGCTACTTCAAACAGCTCGTGCCGGCGGGGGTGCCGATCTTCCTCGCGCCGATCATCTTCATCCTGGAGTTCGCGAGCTTCTTCGCGATCCGGCCCCTGACGCTGACGCTGCGACTCTTCGGCAACATGTTCGCGGGTCACATGCTCATGGGGGTCTTCATCCTCGGTGGCGCCTACCTGCTGATGTCCGGCAGCCCCGGGCTCATGGTGGCCGGTGCCGGCTCCTTCGTCATGGGCTTCCTGATGCAGCTGCTCGAGCTGCTGATCCAGGCCATCCAGGCCTACGTCTTCGTCATGCTCGCCGCCTCCTACTTCGGTGGCGCGGTCGCTGACGAGCACTGATCCACCAGCCCAACACCGTTTCGCCACAACCGAATACACCCCACAGTCTCCCGGGCGGGCAGCCACCCGGGTCACCCACAGAGAGAGAATCACTAGAGATGCAGCACTTCCTGGAGATCAGCGGCTCGATGTCCCTCGTCGGCTACGGCCTCGCGACGCTGGGCCCGGCCATCGCCATCGGTCTCATCTTCGCCGCTCTGCTCAACGGCATCGCCCGTCAGCCCGAGGCCGCAGGCCTCCTCCGTCCGCAGGCCATCTTCGGCTTCGCGGTCGCCGAGGCCCTCGCCATCCTGGGCTTCGTTCTCTTCTTCATCAACAACTGACGACCTCGCGCGTCGATCGCCCGAAGTCCGTCGTCTAGGTAGGAGAAGAACGTGCAGCTAACTGCCACGTCGCTGATCTCGGCGGTGCCTGCCGCCGAGGGCGGGCACCAGATGCCCCTGATCCCGCACATCCCCGAGCTCATCTTCACCCTCGTGGTGTTCGTGATCCTGTGGGTCGTCGTCGCCAAGAAGGTCGTGCCCGCGCTGGAGAAGGCGTATGCCGAGCGCACCGCCGCGATCGAGGGCGGGATGGACAAGGCCGAGGCCGCGCAGCGCGAGGCCGAGGCGGCCCTGGCGGAGTACAAGGCGCAGCTCGCCGAGGCTCGCGACGAGGCCGCTCGCATCCGCGAGGAGGCCAAGGAGCAGGGCGCGGCGATCGTCGCGGAGATGCGTGGCCAGGCGCAGGCCGAGGCCAACCGCATCACCGAGTCGGCGCACAAGCAGATCGAGGCCGAGCGTCAGCAGGCCGTCGTGTCGCTGCGCTCGGAGGTGGGTCGCATCTCGACCGACCTGGCGAGCCGCATCGTCGGCGAGTCGCTGCACGAGGAGACCCGCCAGAAGGGCATCGTCGACCGCTTCCTCGCGGAGCTGGAGGCCGGCGAGGTCCGCCCCGAGGTCGTCGGCCAGGGAGCCACCCGCGGCGGTTCCACGGACGGGGCCTTCTGATGCAGGGCGCGTCGCGTGGAGCCCTCGTCGCGAGCCGCAAGGCGCTGCAGGGCGTCCTGGACTCCGGGGCCGACTGGTCCGCGGTGTCCGAGGACCTCTTCGCGGTGGCCGGCGTGATCGACGGGTCCGCAACCCTGCGTCGCGCGCTCGCCGACCCCACCCGTGACGCCGAGAGCAAGCGCGGGCTGGCCCGCCGCCTGCTCCAGGGCAAGGTGCAGCAGGGCACGCTCGACGTCCTGGAGGCCGTCGTCGCGCAGCGTTGGTCGGCCGAGCGAGACCTGGCCGACGCCGTGGAGCGCCTCGCCGTCGAGACCCAGGTCGCGATGGCGGACGCCGCAGGTCGGGCGGACGACGTCGAGGAGCAGCTGTTCCGCTTCGAGCGCACCGTCTCCGGCACCCCCGAGCTGCGCGAGGCCCTCGCCGACCGTCAGCTCCCGGTGGACCGCAAGGTGGAGGTCGTCGAGCGGCTCCTGCAGGGCAAGGCCCACCCCGAGACCGTGCGCCTCGCCCGCCAGGCCGCGGCCGCGGGCCGGGGACGCACGTTCACGAGCACGATCGAGGAGTACCTCTCCGTCGCGGCTGCTCGTCGCGAGCAGCTGAGCGCCGTCGTGACGGTCGCCTCGCCGCTGACCGCCGAGCAGCACGACCGGCTGGCAGCCGCCCTCGGGCGGACCTACGGCCGACCGGTGCTCCTCAAGGTCGTGCTCGACCCCCAGGTCATCGGGGGCATCCGGGTGCAGGTCGGCGACGAGGTCGTCGACGGCACCATCGTCACCAAGCTCGACGCAGCCCGCCGCCACTTCGGCGCCTGAGCGGGTCCGACGCCCACCAGACACAACCGTCGGTCCCCGCGACCGTCACGAGGAGAGAGACAGACAATGACGGAGCTTTCGATCCGTCCGGAGGAGATCCGGGACGCCCTGGACAACTTCGTGCGGTCGTACCACCCCGGTGCGGCCAGCCGCGAGGAGGTCGGGCGCGTCGTCGACGCCGGCGACGGCATCGCCCACGTCGAGGGCCTGCCCTCGGCCATGACCAACGAGCTGCTGGAGTTCGAGGACGGCACCCTCGGCCTCGCGCTCAACCTCGACGTGCACGAGATCGGTGTCGTCATCCTGGGCGACTTCTCGGGCATCGAGGAGGGCCAGACGGTCAAGCGCACCGGCGAGGTCCTGTCCGTGCCGGTCGGCGACGCCTTCATGGGCCGTGTCGTCAACCCGCTCGGTCAGCCCATCGACGGCCTGGGCGAGATCAAGGACGAGGGCCGCCGCGCCCTCGAGCTGCAGGCCCCCAACGTCGTGAGCCGCAAGTCGGTGCACGAGCCGCTGCAGACCGGCATCAAGGCCATCGACTCGATGATCCCGATCGGTCGCGGCCAGCGTCAGCTGATCATCGGTGACCGTCAGACCGGCAAGACCACGGTCGCGGTCGACACGATCATCAACCAGCGCGCCAACTGGGAGTCCGGCGACCCCGACAAGCAGGTCCGCTGCATCTACGTCGCCATCGGCCAGAAGGGCTCCACGATCGCCTCCGTGCGCGGGACCCTGGAGGAGGCCGGTGCGATGGACTACACCACCATCGTCGCGGCCCCCGCGTCCGACGCGGCCGGGTTCAAGTACCTCGCCCCCTACACCGGCTCGGCCATCGGTCAGCACTGGATGTACCAGGGCAAGCACGTCCTCATCGTCTTCGACGACCTGTCCAAGCAGGCCGAGGCCTACCGCGCCGTGTCGCTGCTACTGCGTCGCCCGCCGGGCCGCGAGGCCTACCCCGGCGACGTGTTCTACCTGCACAGCCGCCTCCTGGAGCGCTGCGCCAAGCTCTCCGACGAGCTCGGCCACGGCTCCATGACGGGTCTGCCGATCATCGAGACCAAGGCGGGTGACGTGTCGGCATACATCCCGACCAACGTCATCTCCATCACCGACGGGCAGATCTATCTGCAGGGCGACCTGTTCAACGCCAACGTGCGCCCGGCCGTCGACGTGGGCATCTCGGTGTCCCGCGTCGGTGGTGCCGCCCAGATCAAGGCGATGAAGGAGGTCTCCGGCCGCCTCAAGGTGGACCTCGCGCAGTTCCGCGCCATGGAGGCCTTCGCGATGTTCGCCTCCGACCTGGACCCGGCCTCGCGCCAGCAGCTGGCCCGCGGTGCCCGCCTCGTCGAGCTCCTCAAGCAGCCGCAGGCGTCGCCGATGGCGGTCGAGGACCAGGTGCTCGTCGTCTGGGCCGGCACGGCTGGCAAGCTGGACGACGTGGACGTCGACGACGTGCGCCGCTTCGAGGCGGAGTTCGTCGACTACGTCAAGCGCGAGCGCGGCGGCATCCTCGACGCGATCCGCGAGACCAAAAAGCTCGACGACGACACCAAGTCGGCGATGGACGACGCGATGACCGCTTTCAAGCAGCAGTTCCGTCCGGGCACCGAGCACGCGGGCATCCACCCCGGCCACGAGGAGTTCGACTCCCTCGAGGACGACGGCATGGACCGCGCGCAGATCGAGAAGCGCTGACCTGACGCGCGACCGGTGCCGGGGGAGACCCCCGCGGGGTGGACCCCGGCACCGGCGCCGCCAGCAGCGGCATACCGGACACCAGACACAGCAGAGAGGCGGCAACTACATGGGTGGGCAGATGCGGGTCTACCGCCAGCGCATCCGGTCCGTCAGCGCGACCAAGAAGATCACCAAGGCGATGGAGCTCATCGCCGCCTCCCGCGTGGTCAAGGCCCGCGAGGCGGTCATGAGCTCGGCTCCCTACACGCACGCGCTGACGCGTGCGGTGTCGGCGGCGGCGTCGTTCGCCGGTGAGGAGCACCCGCTCACGACCAACCGCGAGGGCGGTCACCGGGCGGGCGTGCTCATCATCACCAGCGACCGTGGTCTCGCCGGGGCCTACTCGGCGTCCGCGCTGAAGACGGCCAACGAGCTGATGGAGCGGCTGCGCGGCGAGGGCAAGGAGGTCGTGCCCTACCTCGTGGGTCGCAAGGCCGTCGCGTGGTTCAAGTTCCGTGACCGGGGCTACGCCGAGGCCTGGGAGGGCTTCACCGACGCGCCGCGCTACGAGCACGCCCGGGAGATCGGGGAGCGGCTGATCGCGGACTTCCTCGACGAGAGCGGCGAGGGCGTCGACGAGATCCACATCGTCTACACCCGCTTCCGCACGATGGTCACCCAGCAGCCCCGGGCCCTGCGGCTCCTGCCGCTGGAGGTCGTGGAGAAGGGGGAGCGCGTCGAGGTGGACGAGGGCTACCTCGAGGAGCCGGACCGCGAGGGCCTGCAGCCGCAGTTCAGCTTCGAGCCGGACGCCGAGACCGTGCTGGACGCTCTGCTGCCCAGGTACGTCATCTCCCGGATCTTCACGTGCCTCCTCGGCGCGGCCGCCTCGGAGCTGGCCTCGCGCCAGCGGGCGATGAAGTCGGCGACGGACAACGCCGAGGAGCTCATCAAGACCTACACGCGTCTGGCCAACCAGGCCCGTCAGGCCGAGATCACCCAAGAGATCAGTGAAATCGTGGGCGGCGCCAACGCCCTCGCGGACGCCCAGTAAGCCGCCCAACACAAGAAGGTAGAGACAGCCATGACTGCCACCATGAACGAGGCCCAGCAGGGCGCCCCCGCCGAGGGCGGCGTCGGTCGGGTCTCCCGCTCCATCGGCCCGGTCGTCGACGTGGAGTTCCCCGTCGACGCCATGCCTGAGATGTACAACCTGCTCAAGGTCGACGTCGAGCTCGGCGGCGAGACCAAGACGCTCAACCTCGAGGTCGCCCAGCACATCGGTGACAACCTCGTGCGCGCCGTCTCCCTGCAGCCCACCGACGGCCTGGTGCGCGGCGCGGCGGTGCGCGACACCGGCGGCCCGATCAGCGTGCCCGTCGGCGACGTGACGCTCGGCAAGGTCTTCAACGCCACCGGTGACTGCCTCAACCTGGAGGAGGGCGAGCA
This sequence comes from Arsenicicoccus sp. oral taxon 190, assembly GCF_001189535.1. NCBI lineage: Bacteria > Bacillati > Actinomycetota > Actinomycetes > Micrococcales > Intrasporangiaceae > Arsenicicoccus > Arsenicicoccus sp. oral taxon 190. Next base: position 3,375,813 of record NZ_CP012070.1, on the reverse strand, counting down.
CCTCGAGGTCAACGAGCGCTGGGGCATCCACCGCCCGGCGCCGGCCTTCGACCAGCTCGAGTCCAAGACCCAGATGTTCCAGACGGGCATCAAGGTCATCGACCTGCTGACCCCCTACGTCCAGGGTGGCAAGATCGGCCTCTTCGGCGGCGCCGGCGTGGGCAAGACGGTGCTCATCCAGGAGATGATCGCCCGTGTCGCCCGTGACCACGGTGGTGTGTCGGTCTTCGCCGGTGTCGGTGAGCGCACCCGTGAGGGCAACGACCTGATGGTCGAGATGGAGGAGGCGGGCGTCCTCGGTCAGACCTCGCTCGTCTTCGGCCAGATGGACGAGCCGCCGGGCACGCGTCTGCGCGTGGCCCTGTCCGCCCTGACGATGGCGGAGTACTTCCGCGACGTGCAGAAGCAGGACGTGCTGCTCTTCATCGACAACATCTTCCGCTTCACGCAGGCCGGCTCGGAGGTCTCGACGCTGCTGGGTCGCATGCCGTCGGCCGTGGGTTACCAGCCCACCCTCGCCGACGAGATGGGTGTGCTCCAGGAGCGCATCACCTCCACGCGCGGTCACTCGATCACCTCGATGCAGGCGATCTACGTGCCGGCGGACGACTACACCGACCCGGCCCCGGCCACGACCTTCGCCCACCTCGACGCGACCACGGAGCTCTCCCGTGACATCGCCTCGATGGGTATCTACCCGGCCGTGGACCCGCTGACGTCGACCTCCCGCATCCTCGACCCGCGCTACATCGCGCAGGACCACTACGACACGGCGGTCCGCGTCAAGGGGATCCTGCAGCGCAACAAGGAGCTGCAGGACATCATCGCGATCCTCGGCATGGACGAGCTCAGCGAGGAGGACAAGATCCTCGTCAACCGCGCTCGCCGCATCCAGCGCTTCCTGTCCCAGAACACCTACGTCGCCAAGCAGTTCACCGGCATCGAGGGTTCCACGGTGCCGCTGGAGGACACGATCGAGGCGTTCACCAAGATCTGCGACGGCGAGTACGACCACGTCGCCGAGCAGGCCTTCTTCATGTGCGGTGGCCTCGACGACGTCGAGCGCCAGTGGGCGGAGATCCAGAAGTCTCTCTGACCCTCACCCGGCACCACGGCGGGCCATCTCCCTTGGGGGAGATGGCCCGCCGTCGTCGTGCCGGGCCGTATGCCGTCCGCCCGCCCGCAGCCCCGTCAGGACCGGGCGCGCCCCTCCGTCACCCGGCGCAGGAAGGCGATCATGCCCGGCGCCGCGGTGCTGGGCGTGAACTCTCGCAGGACCGCCGCGCGGCCTGCCGCGCCCTGCGCCGCGCTGAGCTCGGGCCGGCAGGCGACCTCGCTGAGCGCCTGGGCGAGCAGGTCGGCGCGACCGGCGGGGATGACGTGGCCGTTCTCGCCGTCCACGACCAGCTCGGTGATGCCGGCGATGCGGGTGGTGACGACGGGCAGCTCGGTGGACATGGCCTCCATGAGGACGACCGGCAGGCCCTCCTGGAAGCTCGGCAGGCAGAAGACGTCGGCCTGGCGGTACTCGTCGGGGAGCTGCTCCTGGCCGAGGGGTCCGACGAGCTCCACGACGTCACCGAGCCCGCGCTCGCTGATCGTCCGGGCCAGCGACTCGTGCAGCGGGCCGGCGCCGACCATGCGGACGCGGAGGGGGACCCCCTCCTCGCGCAGGCGTGTCACGGCGTCCAGCAGCACCGGGCCGCCCTTCTCCGGGACGAGGCGGCCGACATACAGCACCCGCAGGGGGTCTGACGCGGTGCGGGCGCGGGGCTGGGCCGGTGGGGGATAGTCCTGCGGGTCCACGGTCATGCGGACGACGTCGAGGCGAGGCCAGACCGCCGGGTCGACCATCCGCATGAGCTGGCTGCGGCAGAAGTCGGAGATGCAGGCCACGCCGTCGGCGGAGCGCACCTTGGCCGGCAGGTCGAAGCGCTCGACGGACTCGAACTCCGTGGGTCCGTGCATGCTGAAGCTCCACGACCAGTCCTCGCCGAGGTCCCGGGCGAGGGCGACGGTGAGCCGGGCGACGTCGGCGGCGGCGTTGGCGAAGTGGACGTGGACGTGCCGCAGCCCCCGGCGTCGCATCTCGCGGTGCAGCGTCACCGCCTCGGCGAGGTAGAACAGCTGCCAGAGCCGCGGCCGGGGCGCCAGCTCGCCGGTCCGCAGGGCCCGGCGCACGCCGCGCAGCCACACGTCGGGCTGGCTGCGCAGCAGCGCGAGGTTGGCCAGGGCCGCGCGGCGCTTGTCCTTGACCACGTAGGTCTGCCGGGCGTCCTCGCGCATCGTGGCCGAGACGAGCTGCTCTGGCGGGCAGGGGTTGAGGGTGAAGGTGTCGACCCGGGCGCCGTGGCCGCGCAGGGCGTGCACCTCGCGCTCGATGAACGCGTGGGACAGCGCGGGGTACTGGCTGACGAGGTAGGCGACCCCGAGGTCGCCGGCGTCGGTCGTGTGCTGGTCGGGCACGTGGCTCCTTGGGTGTGCGGGCGCGTCAGCGCGTGGAGGTGTCGCGTTCCCAGGTCTGGGCGGCGGGCGACGTGCGGGAGGCCGCGCGCCGGGCGTAGGCCGTGACGAGGACGTAGACGACGGCCGCGGGGATCAGGGTGGGCCGGCGGCGCAGCAGGTCCACGAGGGCGCGGGAGGTCGACCGGGTGGAGGTGGAGAAGTCGGTGGTCCGACCGTCGTCCACCATCGCCCCGGGGTCCTCCTCAGCCAGCTGGGCGTTGCCACGGGCCACCCGGGTGCGCACCTTGACGAGCTGGCGCAGGGTGCGGGGGACCTGGACCTCGAAGGTGCCGTCGACGATCTCGCGCTCGTCCAGGGAGAAGATGCGCTGGGCGAAGAGGTCGTCGCCGAGCAGGTCCGGGAAGGTGACGAAGCGGGCGCGGCCGGCGCGGGACATGCCGTAGACGCCGAGCCCGACGAGCTTGTCCTGCACGTAGGGCAGCTGGGAGAACACGTCGTAGAAGGCCCGGACCGGCCAGCTCGCCCCGCGTGTGGCGAAGTGCACCTGCGGCGCGGCCGCGCGTGGCTCCTCGGTCTGCAGCGCCTCGACCATGGCGGCGAGCGCCCCGCGGTCCAGGACGATGTCGGCGTCCAGGTAGATCCGGGGAAAGGCCGTCGCCACGGCGTCCGCCGCGTTGATGGCCTGCACCTTGGACGGGGTGGGCAGGTCCAGGACGGTCACGCCCGTATGCCGCCGGGCGCGCGCCACCGTGTCGTCGGTGCAGCCGTTGGCCGCGACCACGACCTCGAGGGGCAGCCCGGAGTCCTGCAGGGACTGCAGGCACCGGTCGATGACCTTGGCCTCGTCGTGGGCGGGGATGATCACGGACGCCGCCGGCGTCTGGGGGTGCATGTCCGTCACGAGCGGGTGTCCTCGGGGGTGCGTCCGGTCTCCTGGTCCTTGGTGGCCAGACGACGAGCGTAGACCGACCCGGCCGCAGGGAGGCGACGCAGCAGCTCCGCCTTGAGCCTGATCCGGCGCGAGCTCGGCATCAGGCGGGCGGCCAGGGCGAAGTGGTCCGCCGCAGCCGCACGATCGCCGCGGCGCAGCGCGCGCTCGCCCAGGTCGACCTGCTGCACCGCCGAGCCCTGCTCCAGACGCAGCTCGAGGAAGGCCCGCTCCGGCGCGGCCAGCGAGTCGGCGTACTGCTCGGCGACGTGCCGCAGCACCTCCTGCTCCCCGGCATACATGCGCTCGCTCTGCGTGGACAGGGTGCCGGACACCCGGCGGTAGAGGGCGTGCTGGGCGGTGAGGTACTCCGCGCGCCAGCCGGCGTAGATCGCCCGGGCCCAGAAGTCGTAGTCCTCGCAGACCCGCATGGACTCGTCGTAGCCGCCGATCTCCTCCCACATGCGCCGGGGGAAGACCGCGAAGCCGGACACGAAGTTGTTCTCGAGGATGTGCTGCCGCTGCCGGTCGGGGGAGGGGGTGCCCGAGGGCAGCACCGTGCGCCCCGGCACGATGCCGGCCGCACTCATCAGCAGGGCGTCGCAGGTGACGAAGCTCCGGGTCGTGCCGGCAGACGCCCACACGTCCACGGCCGCCTGGACGTAGGGCGGCAGCAGGATGTCGTCGGCGTCGAGCAGGCAGATGAGCTCGCCGCGGGCCTCGCGGATCGCCGCGTTGCGGGCCCCGGGCAGGCCCTTGTTGTCCTGGGTCACCACGCGCACGAGGTCGCCGTACGCGGCGAGCAGCTCCGGGGTGCGGTCGCTGCTGCCGTCGTCGGTCGCCACGACCTCGATGTGCGGGTAGGTCTGCGTCAGGGCAGAGGTGACCGCTGCGCCGAGGAATCTCTGCGCCTGGTAGCAGGGGATGACGATCGACACGAGCGGCTGGCTCGGTGAGGGCATGGGTCCTCCAACTGGCGGGTGACGAACGCCGGACCTGGGAACCGTCACCGCAGACGACGTGCTGGTACCAACCAGTCTAGATGGGCGCCTCTGGAGAGCACGTGTTTCGCCGGATTGCCCTTGCCATGCGGATCACTCTCTATGATGGGAGGCATGGCCCGTACTCATCGTCCCGCTATGCCCACCGAGCGACTCCACTGATGGTGGAGGGCGACACTGTCGGCGGAGGGATGCTCAAGACTCTCCTGAAGGGCACCACGTGGCAGGCCTTGGGCCAGTTCCTGCCTCTGATCATCAACCTGGCGCTGACTCCCTACATCATTGAGGGGCTCGGAGCGAAGATCTACGGAATCTTCTTGCTCATCAACACGATTCAGTTGGTGATGTCAAGTTTCGACGGTGGAATAGGGCCGAGTGCGAGTCGATACTTCACCCTTTACGCCGGCAGGGCGGATGCAGCGGCGACAACCCGACTGCTGGTCACGCTTCTGACCATTGTGCTGGGCACGACCACGGTGGTTTTTGGCCTCTTCTTTCTGGCTACGCCCGCGATCATCGAGTTTTTCCCGGTTACGCAGCCGGACCCCGAGGGGGCAGCCCTGCTGCTGCGTACGATGGTCGTACTAGTGGCGATGGCCCAGATCCGCGGGCTCTTCGCCTACGTCCTCTTTGCCGAGCACAAGTTCGCCGTTACGACCACTACCGGCCTTGCAGGACATCTGATCTACGTTATCGGTCTTATCTGGACAATTGAAGGTGGGCACGGACTCACGGGTATCGCCCTAACCTTTGTGGTCCAGCAACTCATGGCGACCATCGCTATCATCCCTGCAGCGCTGCAGCATCTATCCAGGGCGGGGGTTGGGCTTTTGACGTGGGCTGACCTCAAAGATTTCTTTGGCTACTCCTGGAAAGTGCAGTTTTCGAGTCTGCTTGACATGGTATCCCTGCAGGGAGACATGCTCATTGTCTCTAAGTTCGCGGCGGGGCAGCAACCACAGTTTGGCCCGGGGGCCAATTTTGCACAACAGCTGCGCATGGTCCCCATGAACGCTTTCAGCCCGGTGCAGGCCATGCTCGGTCGCGCGGTCGGAGGCAAAGGGGAGGCCGCAGCGGTCGCTGAGTACGTGCGGATCCAGAAGTTGTGGGTGCTGGGAGTGGTGGGCTGGGTTGCTGTAGGCGCGCCCGCCGCCTATTTCGGAGTCTCCCACTGGGTCAGGATGGGGTCTTCCCTTCCAGGTCTGGTTAGCGCAGTGCTGCTGGTGGGACACCTGTTTTACCTCATTGGGATCATTCAGGTGTTGTGGTGTCTGGCGGTGGGCCGATCGGACCTTGAGCTCAAGTATGGTCTTATTTCAACGGGCCTCAACCTAACCCTGACGTTGCTGCTAGTCATTCCTTACGGCGTCGTTGGGACCATCGTGGCGACGGTATTTGCCCAGATTGTGGGATGCATGGCCCTGACGATGATGATGAGGCACTCGCTCGCGTGTCGGGTGCCCTCCCCTTGGAGACACATTCCCTACGAGGTGGCACTGTTGGCCGCGTCCATCTCCTATCTGTGCGTATATGGGGCCCAGTTGCTTGTCGGGACAACCGTCCCCGCGGGTCCGATTGCCTTGCTGCTTTGCGGCTTCGCTGCGACCCCAGCCGCTTTCCTGTACGCAGTGCTCGTGGTGGGCCCGGCGGAACTTCGGTCGCTAGTCGGTCGTTTGCTCAGCGGACGAATTCGAGTGGGAAGGTGACGGCGTGAAGCGCGACAAATCGGGCGGGGACCTCGCCGCAGCGGCCGAGGCGTTCCGGCGCCTGTGTGCCACCGACCGAGCGGTCAACGACCAGCCTGGTAGCATCGTGACGCTCGCTGTGTGGCGCGCAGGACAGGTTTTGAATGGCGTCCCAGGTATTCGTGCCTTTGCTCTCAGGCGCCTCTGGCAGTTGGTGGATGCCATGTGGGTCCGAGGGGTCATCGGGGCTGAACTGCCGCCTCAAGTAGTCGTTGGGTCCGGGTTGTGCCTAGCCCACGCCGGCCGTGGCGTCATCTTGCACCCGGAGACCCGTATCGGCGCCGGGGTTAAGATTTACCACCAGGTGACGGTCGGTGTACGCGACCCGCACGGCGCGCCAAATATCGGGGACCGAGCGATGCTGGGTGCAGGAAGTAAAATTCTGGGGCCAATTGTCGTAGGAGACGACACCCAAGTAGGGGCGAACGCGGTCCTACTGACGAGTACGGAGCCAGGTAGTACGTACGTAGGGATTCCGGCTCGGCGAGTCGGGGGTGGCCAAGGTGGGAAGGGGTAGTAAAGCTAATGAAAGCCCAGAGTGTTTGGTTGACAGCGATCTTAACGGTGGGAGTGCTTGCCTCAGCCGGTTGTCAGTCAGATGGTGACCATTCGAAGGCTGGGCCGAGCAGTGATCAGTCAGGCGCCGGTGCGCCCATCCCCACTGCGATGGCGACAACGGGGTTTTCAGCGACTCCGGTTCCCGACCCTAAGGCTTCCGATACGCTCCCCAGCCAGATATTTTCCCCCGCAATAAATGTGTTCAAAGTGGATGTGAGCAAAGCCCCCACTTACGCCAATTCCGCTGCGATGGTCCAGAACCTACAGAGTCAGATCACTCCTCATTGGGGTGGTATCGCGGCGTTTAACAATGATCGCTACAACCCCAGTTACTACGTAGTGAGCAGCAACACGCCCCGCGTCGACGTGGCTTTCTTGAACTGTCAGAACAAACCCGGTGTTCCCGAGGGGCTCATGAACGGGCCAGCAATGTTCAAGCAGGTGCCTATCCCAGTAGGGGCGATTCCTGCGGCCGGAACCGACTCGACGCTCACCTTGTACGACCCCAGCACAGACCAGCTTTGGGAGTTCTGGGTACTGCGTAAGCAAGCGACCAAACCCAACAAATGGGAGGCGTGCTGGGGCGGACGCATCGACAACGTATCTAAGTCCCCCGGATTCTTCGACCCCCCTTATGGCGCCAGTGCGTCCGGTCTCGTCACGACTGGATCTATGGTAACAATCAAGGAGGCGGCGGAAGGCAAGATTGAGCACGCCATGGCCCTTAACCTAATTGAAACTGGCCACCACAGTCGCATTTGGTATCCGGCAAACCGAAGCGACGGCAACTCCAGCAATCCGAACGCTATCCCCGAAGGGGCGAGGCTGCGCCTGGATCCCTCCGTGAACGTTGATGCTCTGCAGATCACCCCGTTGGCTAAAGCCATCGCCAAGGCTGCTCAAAAATACGGATTCATCGTGGTGGATACAGCGCACGCGGTCGCCGTGATCGCTGAGAGTGGGCAGGCGCAGCAAGCAAAGACAGGAAAGGATCCGTGGGGGCCGATTCTGGGAGACGTGCCCAATTACAAACAACTGGAAGGTTTTCCCTGGGATAGGGTGCAGGTTATCCAGCAAGATTATGGCAAGCCTGGGTCTTGATGAGTTTCCTTGGTGCGTTCAGCACGATGAAGGCCTTGCGACATAGCTCTGCGAGATGGCGCTCACCAACAGCACCCTGAAGAGGGGGACCCGGGCTAGCGCGTATTGATTCGAGCGCTAACCTGGCGGGCTGGCGCCCCAGCCATGATGGCCAGCGCAGGGACTTCACCTCGAACGACCGATCGAGAAGCGATGACTGCTCCATCCCCGATCCGTGCTCCCGGCAGAATAGTTGCGCCAGCTCCAATCCAGACGTCGCGGCCGATGACTATCCCGTCTCCGTGCCAAGGCTGCTCTCTGACCAATTCGTTGGCGCGTGTGCCGTGATTGGATCCTACGAGAGTGCACTGTTGTGACACCAGGCAATCAGGGCCGATAATGATAGGTGCGCCTGCGCAGCGAATATTGTTAAATTCCCCCACGTATGTCCTCGCACCTATCTCGAGTCGGGCGCCTTCAAGCCCCCCGCCGTTGGAGATTGACAGGACAGTGGGGCCAGCGACGTGTACCTCGTCCCCTAGGAGCACGTCTTCCACTCGACCGTCGAAAAGCACGCCCGTCGTCATCCGAGCTGTGGGATTAGCCGTGCGAAGGCGGTGAAGGGGGAGAGCCGTGCGACGCACGTGTCGAACCAGTTCCTTAGCAGTGGCAATCATGAATCCTCCCGAGGCCAAGGGCGCTCAATGCCGTCCTCACCCGTGTGGCTCGTGCAATTTCGGACTAAAACCGTTCGACCAGCAATGCCAGCAATGAGCCACATCAGGTAGTTTGGAAATGGGTAGGGATTGGGGCTCGTCATGCTGGGGACGAACCAGACTGCTAGCGCGAACACGAGGAAGAGCCACCACGAGCGCAGCTCTCCTTGAGTTTGCCTCGCCCGCCACAGCATGGTGACTGGCCCTAGGACAATGACTGTAATCCACAAGAGTGCACCAGGGATCCCCGTTTCAACGGCGCGCGACAGGAAGACGTTGTGGATCTCGATGGTCACAGTCGTGATGGGGTAATCGGGTGCTTGCCGAACCCATTCTGTTCCGATGTCGATGAACCGACTCCAGCCGATTCCGAATAGCGGTTGCTCTCCTAGCGCCCTCCAGCCCGCCTCGTACGTGTTGGCTCGATCGTACAGGGAGCGAGAAGTTGTCAGACGCCCTGTAGCCAACTCCATCAGACTTGGCATGGCCAGAAGCGCCGAGCCCAAGGCCGCTGCTCCCAACACGCCCGCAAGAGCAAACCATCGTCTGGCCCGAGGAACGACCAGGGCAATCAGGGCGATCCCGAGAAGCGCAGCCAGCCAGGACGACCGCGTAAGCGTCAATATCAAACCCGCAGCTGAGGCCGGTATCGTTAGAAGTACCAGCAGTCGCCAGCCCGCATTGCGCGTTCGTGTCCATAAGAGAGCGGCCGCAAACGCGCACAGGGCCAAGGCCATCCCGTTGGCCTCACTTGATAGGAAGGGGCCCACGGCTCGCGGATCATCCCTGGCCATGGGGTTATTGGCAAGGTAGTCCATGATGTATCGCGGAAATACAAGTTGCTTGGGCCCAACCATGCAGAGTACGGAAACCGCTCCAAGGTAGAGACCGATCAAGGTGAGGGTGCGCAGGAGGAGGTCGCGGCGGTGAGTGGTGGAGAAGAGTAGTCCTCCGACTGAGAACATTAGGAACGGCACCATGATGCGGTCTAGCAGCGCGTAGAAACCATTGTCGCTCGCGAGAGTCCCTGCGCTTAGCGCCGACCAAGCAGTCCACAAGGTGAGTACGCCCATCACCACGTACACAGGCATAGGGCGCAGCCGGTCGCGGTGCGGTTCAAGGGCCAACAGCACCAGCGACCCCAAAAGAAGCACCCTGTCAGGTGGCACGGGGAAGCCCATTAGGCCGCTGTTGCCGGAGAATAGGTTGAGCGCTGTTGACGCGAGAAAGAGCCACACGTACGCAGGTATCCGCTCGGGAGGTGTCCCCGCCGGGGGCAGGGGATCCAGAGCGCGCTGAGTCACCTTGGCCGTCACGGCCGAGCGTCAGACTGGGTGCCGGGATTGGTCCCCACCACATGCGATCCCTCAGGTTTGGTCACCGGGTCGCGATGGTGGCGCCCCTCCTGGGCGGCCCGGGCCCGTCCGGCGCGCGCCTGACGGCGGTCGAGCAGGACGGCGAGGAGCAGCGCGAGGGCCAGGCCGACGACGAGGCCGCCGAGGGCGTACCGCTGCTGGTTGCCGGCCTTGGTGGAGGCGCTCAGCTCGGCGGGCTTGACGACGACGAGGTTGGCGGCCTGGGAGCCCTGGGAGATCTGCTGCTGGTACTTCTGCCCCACGGCGTCGAACTGCACGCGGAGGGTGGCCTCCTTGGCGTGGGCCTGCGCGGCGGCGCTGCGGGTGCTCGTGATGGCGGCCTGGCTGGTGGCCCGGCCGGCGGCCTGCCCGGCAGCGGTGTCGGCGGCGTCGGACGCGGCCTTGGCGGCGCCCCACTCGTCACCGAGCTTCTTCAGCTGGGCGAGGGTCGCCTCGGGGTCGCTCTCCGTCTTCTTGGAGTTGACGGCCTTGACGAGGTCGTCGGCGGCCTTCTGCGCCGCCGTGACGACACCGTCCTTGTCCGGCCCCTTGGCCTCGATCCGGATGACGTTGGAGTCCGGGACGGGGGAGGCGCTGACCTCGGTGCCGGCCGGCACGTCGCCCTTGCCCTGGATCCCGCGGTCGTTGACCCAGCGGGAGTAGTTGGCCGCCATCTCGGTGGTCGCCTGCGGGAAGCCCGCGATCTGGCCGGCGGAGATGTTGCCGGTGCCCACGGAGGTCCGTGCCTCGGCGGTGTAGGTGGGGGCCTTGGCGGCCCCCGCCAGGTAGCCGATCACCGCGAGCGCGAGGGGCAGGGCGAGAGCCAGCCACCAGCGCCGGGCCAGGGCCGTCAGCGGTTAGGACGGAGCAGTCTGAGGATGGGCAGTGGTCACGAGTCTCCTTCGGGGCACGGTGCGTGCTGGTCGTGGTGCGGTCGGTCGGGGCCGCCGTCAGTGGTCAGGGGTGGGTGCGGTGGCCGTGGGCGCCGAGGCACCGAGGTAGGCCTCGCGTCGGCGCTGGCTGATGCGGGTGCCGAGCCGGCGGGGCAAGGACCCCAGCACCAGGGTGGCAGCCGCACCGGGCGTGGGGCGAACCCGCAGGCTCGCGAGGGCCGAGCGGCGGCACCGGCCCGTGTCCCCGCGCAGGAGATACTCCCGCGCGAGCCTGGCATCGTCCTGGGCGATCCGCTGCCGCATGACCTCGCGGTCGCCGTGCTGCCCGGAGGCCTGGGCGTCCTGCAGGATCCACTGCGAGGCCTCCAGGCTGGGGACGACGTTCTTGACGCTGTCGTTGGCGCCGTGGATCCGGTACCGCACCAGCGGCCGCTTGGTGTACCACGCGGCGGCGCCGCCGCGGGCCGCCGCCATGGTCAGGTAGAGGTCGTAGGAGGTGCCGGCCTGCTCGGGGACGCGGTCCCAGTCGATGCTCGCCCGTCGCAGCAACGACCCGGACAGCGAGACGGCCCCCTGCGCGGCCAGCCCGCTGAACGGCTGGTGCAGGCCGGGTGCGAGCTCGGCCCGGTGCGTGTCGCGCTGGACCTGCTCGGTGTCGGCCGCGAGGGTCTGGCCGTGGACGTCCACGAGCCGCAGGTCGCAGAAGGAGGCGGTGACGTCGGGGCGGTCGTCGAAGCCGGCCAGCATCGTCGCGAGCGCGTCGGGCTCGAAGGCGTCGTCGTCGTCCAGCTTGATCACGAACTCGCCCCGCGCCCGCCGGAACCCGTCGAGGGCGTTGCCGATCATGCCGAGGTTCTCCGGGCGACCGAGGTAGGTGATGCGGTCGTCGGCGAAGGACTCCACCACCTGGCGGGCGGCGGGGTCGTCGGCGTTGTCGCAGACCAGGATCTCCAGGTCGCGCAGGGTCTGGGCCACCGCCGACCCGAGCGCCTCGCGGAGCATCTCCGGGCGGCGGTAGGTCGGCATCACGACGGTGACGCGTGGCGCCGGGTCGAGCGTGGTCATTCGGTCCCCCATCGGTGGCGAGCGTGTTCCCCCCGGCCGCGGGAGGGCAGGCTCCAGCGGCCTCGTACTCCGTCAACGTTACCTAGAGTGCTTGCCCTAGGCCCGGGAGCAGCCGAAACGCCACCCGAATCGCAGGCATCGACCCCGCTGGGTAATCAGTTTTCACGCTCCGTCCAGGAGCGATTCGGACAAAGAGTGACAAAGCCCCATCCGTTCGGCCTAGTCGGGTGCTCTCGGGGGCGCCTAGTACCATGTGTCCACACCATCCCCGAGGTCCGAGGAGATCCCCGTGCCCCTGCAGGTCCAACTCGTCGCCGCGGATCGCCCCGTCTGGGAGGGCGAGGCCTCGTCGGTCACCGCCCGCACGACCGAGGGCGAGCTCGGCATCCTCCCCGGCCACACCCCCCTGCTCGGCGTGCTGGTCAGCGGCGACGTGTCCATCACCTCGGGGGAGGGCCGGCGCACGGTCCGCATCGACTCCGGCTTCCTGTCCGTCCACGACGACCACGTGACCCTGGTCGCGGAGCACGTCGACGAGGCTGCTGCCTCCCACGGACGCTGACCCGGCCGCACCGTGGACGGCATCGAGATCACCGAGATGGTGGCCGCCGGTGCTGCGGTGCTGCTGGTGCTGGCTTTGCTCGGCACCTACCTGCGCCGGCGGCTGATCGCCGCCGGCGCTCCCATGTTCGTGTGCGCCTACCGCCGCCCGGGGCGGGCGTCGTGGCGCTACGGGCTGGCACGCTTCGAGTCCGAGCACCTCGTGGTCTTCCCGCTGAGCGGCGCGACGCTGCAGCCGAGCCACCGGGTGAGCCGCACGGGGATGGCCCTGCTGCACGCGGGGGAGCCCGCCCGCGGCCAGGCGCCGCTGGTCGAGGACCCGGTGGTCGTCGCGCTGTCGGACTCCGGTCGGCAGCTGGAGATGGTGCTGCCCCGCGACTCCTACACCGCCGTGCGGTCCTGGCACGAGGCCAGCCCGCCGGGGTGGCCGCCGCGGGTCGCCTGACCGTACCGCCTACTCGCGGCCGCCGCCCGGCTGCCACAGCACGTCCCCGCCGTGGTCCCGGTTGGCCACCCGCGCGAGGATGAAGAGCAGGTCCGACAGCCGGTTCAGGTACTTCGCCGTGAGGACGTTGACGCCACCGGCCCCCCGCTCGGCGCCCTCGGGGGCGGGGTGGTCGCCATACGTGTCGATCGCTGCCCAGGTGCTGCGCTCCGCGCGGCGCACCACGGTGCACGCCAGGTGCAGATAGGCCGAGCCGGCCGACCCCCCGGGCAGGATGAAGGAGCGCAGCTTCTCCAGCTCGCCGTTGTAGGTGTCGCAGTCGGCCTCGAGCTCGTCGATCCACGCGGCCTGGACACGCAGCGGGGGGTACTCCGGCGTCTCGCTGCGCAGCGGGTTGCACAGGTCCGCGCCGACGTCGAAGAGGTCGTTCTGCACGCGGGTCACGGTCGCCACGACGTCCTCGCGCAGGTCGCCCGCCGCGATGGCGATCCCGAGGCAGGCATTGGCCTCGTTGGCGTCCGCGTAGGCCTGCAGCCGCGGGTCGGTCTTGCGGGTCCGGCTGAAGTCGCCGAGGTGCGTCGTGCCGTCGTCGCCGGTGCGGGTGTAGATGCGCGTGAGGTTGACCATGAGGCCATCGTGGCACGCCCCGATCGCGCCAATCGGGCGCTGGTGTCCTCCAACGGGCGCCGATGATCACTCCACGTGGTGCAATATGTCCATCAGAGTGACGTCAGGCTGCTCGGCGCGCCCACCGTGCCGGGACCGCAGGAGGCCGTATGGCGAGGGGGCGCACCACCACCGGGGACACGGTCGTCGAGGTCGTGCTGCCCGGCTACGAGCTGCGGGTGCAGGGGCGGCTGGACGCCCGCAACGACCACGCGCTGCGTGAGGAGATCCACCGCGCCATCGTCCTCGGGGAGGGTGAGCTGCTGCTGCACCTCGACGCGGCCGAGATCCACGACGCCACCGCCCTCGCGCTCATCGCTGGGGCCCACCACCGGGCGCGCAGAGCCGGGCGCCGGCTGGTGATCGTCAACCCCTCGGCGAGGTTCGAGCGGGTGGTCGCGGCGATGCGGCTGGGCAAGGTGCTGGAGCGTCGCGACACCCGCTGACCCCTGTGGGCGGTCTCACCCTGTGGCGGCCGTCACCGGGTCTCCCGCCGGGCCGGACCCGCCGGTAGGTTGCGGGCATGGCCGACGAGACGATGATCGAGCGCCCCAAGGACCGCCCCTGGGTGATGCGCACCTACGCCGGGCACTCCTCGGCCGCCGCCAGCAACGCGCTCTACCGCACCAACCTCGCCAAGGGGCAGACGGGGCTGTCGGTGGCCTTCGACCTGCCGACGCAGACCGGCTACGACCCGGACCACGTGCTGGCGCGCGGCGAGGTCGGCAAGGTGGGCGTGCCGATCAGCCACGTCGGCGACATGCGGGCGCTCTTCGACGGCATCCCGCTCGCGGAGATGAACACCTCGATGACCATCAACGCCACCGCGATGTGGCTGCTCGCCCTCTACGAGGCCGTGGCGGAGGAGCAGGCGCAGGAGCAGGGGCTCGACGCGGCGGAGGTGCGGCGCCGGCTCGCCGGCACCACCCAGAACGACATCATCAAGGAGTACCTCAGCCGCGGCACCCACGTCTTCGGCCCCGCCCCGTCGCTGCGGCTGATCACCGACATGATCGCCTACACGGTGACCGAGATGCCGCGGTGGAACCCCATCAACATCTGCAGCTATCACCTGCAGGAGGCCGGGGCCACGCCCGTGCAGGAGCTCGCCTACTCCCTGGCGACCGCCATCGCGGTGCTGGACGCCGTGGTCGAGGCCGGCCAGGTGCCCCGTGAGCGCCTGGGCGAGGTGGTCGGGCGCATCTCCTTCTTCGTCAACGCCGGCGTGCGCTTCGTGGAGGAGATGTGCAAGATGCGCGCCTTCGTGCAGCTCTGGGACCAGCTGACGCAGGAGAGGTATGGCGTGCAGGACCCCCGCCAGCGGCGGTTCCGCTACGGGGTGCAGGTCAACAGCCTCGGCCTGACCGAGGCGCAGCCCGAGAACAACGTGCAGCGGATCGTCCTGGAGATGCTCGCCGTCACCCTGTCCAAGGACGCCCGGGCCCGGGCCGTGCAGCTCCCGGCCTGGAACGAGGCGCTCGGCCTGCCCCGGCCCTGGGACCAGCAGTGGTCGTTGCGGATCCAGCAGGTGCTCGCCTACGAGTCCGACCTGCTCGAGCACGAGGACCTCTTCGCGGGGTCGCACGTGGTCGAGGCCACGGTCGCCGAGCTCGTGGCCGGCGCGACGGCCGAGCTGGAGCGGATCCAGGAGATGGGTGGCGTCGTCGAGGCCGTCGAGTCGGGCTACCTCAAGTCGGCACTGGTGGCCTCCCACGCCGCGCGGCGGCGCCGGATCGAGGCCGGCGTCGACAAGGTGGTCGGGGTCAACTGCTTCGAGACCACCGAGCCCAGCCCGCTGACGGCCGACCTGGACACCGCGATCCACGTCGCCGACCCCGACGTCGAGGACCGCGCGGTGGCGGCGGTGCGGCGGTGGCGCGAGGAGCGCGACGCCGACCCGCAGCGCCGCGAGGCGGCCGAGGCGGCGTTGCAGCGGCTGCGGGCGGACGCCGCGACCGAGACCAACCTGATGGCCGCGTCCATCGCGTGCGCCCGCGCCGGCATCACGACGGGGGAGTGGACCGACGCGCTGCGAGACGTCTTCGGGGAGTACCGCGCCGCCACCGGCGTGGGCGCCGCGGCGGCGGCCGGGCCGGAGGCGGGGCCGAGGTCCGGACGGGAGACCGGGCAGGGAGCGCGGCCCGGCAACGGCGACGGCGACGAGGCATGGCACGAGGGTCTGGCGGACGTCCGCGAGGCGGTCCGCCGCACCGGCGAGGAGCTGGGCACGCACCTGCGCTTCCTGGTCGGTAAGCCGGGGCTCGATGGTCACTCCAACGGCGCGGAGCAGGTGGCGGTGCGGGCGCGCGACGCCGGCTTCGAGGTGGTCTACCAGGGCATCCGGCTCACGCCGGAGCAGATCGTCGCGGCGGCGGTGGCCGAGGACGTCCACGTGGTCGGGCTGTCGATCCTGTCCGGCTCGCACATGGCGCTGGTGCCCGCGGTCCTCACCGGTCTGCGCGACGCGGGGGCCGAGGACGTGCCCGTCGTGGTCGGCGGCATCATCCCGGACGCGGACGCGCGGCGGCTGCGCGAGCTCGGCGTCGCGGCCGTCTTCACGCCCAAGGACTTCGGGCTCAACGACATCATGGGCCAGGTCGTCGACGTGGTGCGCGCCGCCCGCGGGCTGGCCCCGTCGGGCGGCACCGTCCGCGACTGAGCCGTGCGGTGCGCGCCCGCGGGCAGGCCGGCGCGCGGCACTGTCCGCGACCGACCGTGCGGTGGCGCCGTCCGGGAGCCTCGCTAGAGTGAGGCCCCATGAGCGACCTGCAGTGTCCCGCAACCGTGCTCGTGGCAGCGCACGGTCACGCGGCCTTCGCCGAGCCGGGGCTGCTGACCGATGACGGCGGGTGGCTCACGGACGCCGGCGTCGCGCAGATGGCCGCGCTCGCCGACCGGTTGCGGCAGGACCCGACGGTGCGGATCAGCGCCGTCTGCACCAGCAGGCTGTCCCGAGCGGTCCAGAGCTGCCGGGTGGTGTCCGGGGCGCTCGGGGTGCCGTCGGAGGTGGTCGACGGCCTCGAGGAGCACGAGGTGGGCGAGCTGGCCGGCCAGCCCGTCGGGGACGCGCGGCTGACCGCCGTCGTGACGGGGTGGTGCCGTGGCGACCTCGCCCTCGCGCCCCCGGGCGGGGAGGACGGCTACCAGGTCGTGCAGCGGTTTCGCCGGGCCCTGGAGGGGATCGCCGACGCGCACCGCGGGGAGACGGTGCTCGTGCTCAGCCACGAGAGGGTGATGATGACCGCCCTGCCGCGGCTGTGCGACAACGTCCGCAGCGACCTCTTCGCCGGCGGGATCCCGCAGCGCGCCGAGCCCGTGCGGATCCGCATCGACGCCGACGGCTGGGTGATGGACGACTGGCCCGGTCGCGCCTCGGCGTGAGCCCGGGCTAGCGTCCGGCGGCCGCGTCGAGCGCGGCGAGGACCTCGGGGTCGGCGTCCGGGTGCAGCTTGCGCGCGAACGGCGACCCCGCCGCCACCGCCTCGCGCACGTGCTCCCGGGTGAGGTACTCCGGGCTCGAGCCGTCCTCCGGGAAGTGCGCGAAGGTCGTCGGGGCCGCCACCACGTCCACCCCGGCCGCGGTGAGCGTGGAGGCGACGTAGAGCTCGTCGGGGACCTTGCAGCTGGCGAAGAACGCCCGCTCCTGCGGGTCCTGGCGGTAGTGCTGCAGCAGCACCTCGACGGCGTGGCGGGACAGCACCTTCCACTGGCTGGCCTTGCGGACCGGGCGACGCTCCCCGCGGCGTGGCACGCCGATCCACCACCGGTGGTCGGCCCGCTTGGGGGAGTCGTTGAGGTATAGGCGGCCCCGTGCGGCCAGCGTGATGCGCCAGGCGACGGCGACCGCGGCGCGGTGCACCGGGCCGGGCAGCGCCGGACCTCGGACGATGCGCCAGCGGTTGTCGACGGTGACCGGGTCGGGGTCGTGCAGGGCCAGCATCGCGTCGGCCCCTCGCTGCGCCACCTGCTGCTCCCACGCCCGCAGGTCCGTGATGGGGTAGTCCTGGCCGGACACGAGCACGACGTGGTCGGGGTCGACCAGGCGCAGCGCCGTCTCGTAGCACTCCAGCTCGGCGTCCACGAGGGACCAGTCGCCCCACCAGGTCGCGATGTCGCTGACCAGGACGGCGGCGCCGGCCTCCTCCAGGACGGCGCGGTCCAGCGCCGCGGCGGAGCTGTAGCGGACCAGGACGGCAGCCTCGGGGGACAGGTGCCGGATCCGGCGCACGAGCGTCGACCCGGGTGTGGCAGAGGACGATGTAACAGAATCGGGGCTCGGTCACGGGCGCACTCTACCGTCCTGGCCTGGGCCGCCCTCCGACGACGACGAGGTCCTGAGCGGGGCGCCACCCCGCCTCAGAAGAGCCGGAACTCCGACAGGTCGACCCCCTTGAGGTCGTCGTAGTCCAGGGTCACGCACCGGATCCCGCGATCGGTCGCGAGGGTGCGGGCCTGCGGCTTGATCAGCTGCGCGGCGAAGACCCCGGTGACGGGCGCCAGCGCGGGGTCGCGGTTGAGCAGCTCCAGGTAGCGGGTGAGCTGCTCCACGCCGTCGATCTCGCCGCGCCGCTTGATCTCGACCGCGACGTGGGCCCCGCTCTCGTCGCGGCACAGGATGTCGACCGGCCCGATCGCCGTCATGTACTCCCGCCGCACCAGCGAGTAGCCGTCGCCGAGGGTGGTGATGTGCTGGGCCAGCAGCTGCTGCAGGTGGGCCTCGACGCCGTCCTTGACCAGCCCGGGGTCGACCCCGAGATCGTGGTCGCTGTCGTGCAGGACCTCGTGGATCGCGATGCGCAGGGCGTCGCCGGACTTGGCGTTGCGGACCACCCACACCGCGGTCGCCCCCTCCTGCGCCTCCTCCTCGTCGGGCACCACCTCGGCCAGCGCGCACGGCGGCGTCATCCAGTTGAGCGGCTTGTAGCTGCCGCCGTCGGAGTGCACCAGCACCGAGCCGTCGCCCTTGACCATGAGCAGCCGGGTGGCGAGCGGCAGGTGGGCGGTGAGCCGACCCTGGTAGTCGACGGAGCAGCGGGCAATCACGAGTCGCACGGCACGTCACCCTAGTCCGCAGCGGCTGTCAGAGCCGTATGCCGAGCCCCGGCCGCCCGGCATACTGGCCGGTAGTTTTGTGACCAAGCCCGCAGTCCGACAGTCTTGCAAGCCGCAGCACCCCCCTCAAGACTTCCAGCATGGAGCGCGCAGTGGACAACATCGGAGTGGTCGGGCTCGGCACCATGGGTGCCGGCATCGTCGAGGTCTGTGCCCGGCACGGCCTGCGGGTCGTCGCGGTCGACATGGACGACGCCGCCGTCGAGCGCGGTCGCGGCCACGTCGAGCGGTCCACGGGTCGCGCCGTGGAGCGCGGCAAGCTCGGCGCCGACGAGCAGCAGGAGCTGCTGGGTCGCATCACCTTCGCCGCGAGCCTGGACGCGCTCGCCGACTGCGACCTGGTGCTCGAGGCGGTGCCGGAGGTGCTCGAGATCAAGCGGGAGCTCTTCGGGCGGCTCGACCAGGTCGTCCCGGACGCCTGCATCCTCGCCACCAACACCTCGAGCCTGTCGGTCACCGAGATCTCCGTGGCGACCTCCCACCCCGAGCGGGTCGTCGGCCTGCACTTCTTCAACCCCGCTCCCGTGCAGAAGCTCGTCGAGATCATCTCCACGGTCGTCACCGACCCGGACGTCGTCACGGCGGTGCGCGCCCTCGCCGAGCGGCTCGGCAAGACCCCCGTGGTGGTCGGGGACAAGGCCGGCTTCATCGGCAACTACCTGCTCTTCGGCTACCTCAACCACGCGATGAGCATGTACGAGTCGCGCTACGCCACCCGCGAGGACCTCGACGCCGCGATGCAGTTCGGCTGCGGCTACCCCATGGGGCCGCTGGCGCTGCTCGACCTCATCGGCCTGGACACCGCCTACCAGGTCCTCGACACGATGTACCGCCAGGGCCGCGACAAGCTGCACGCCCCCAGCCCCATCCTCAAGCAGATGGTCACGGCCGGGTTGCTGGGCCGCAAGACCGGGCGCGGGTTCTACACCTACGACGCGCCGGGCTCCGGCACGGTCGTCCCCGACGCCCAGACCCCCGCGGCGGACACCGGGACCGCGCCGACCCGAGAGGTCCGCTCGGTCGGCGTCGTGGGCACCGGCACCATGGCGACCGGCATCGTCGAGGTCTTCGCCAAGGCGGGCTACCCGGTGACCGTGGTCGGGCGCAGCGACGACAAGGTCGCCGGCGTGACCGCCGCCATCACGGCCAGCCTCGACAAGGCGATCAGCAAGGGCAAGGCCACGCCGGCGTCCAAGGAGGAGGCGCTGCGGCAGGTCACCGGCGCCACCGACGTCACCGCGCTGGCCGACGTCGACCTGGTCGTCGAGGCCATCGCCGAGGACGTCGAGGTCAAGACCGCGATGTTCCGCCGCCTCGACGAGGTCTGCCGGCCCGGCGCGATCCTCGCGACCACCACGAGCTCGCTGCCGGTGATCCAGGTGGCCGCGGCCACCAGCCGGCCTGCTGACGTGGTCGGGCTGCACTTCTTCAACCCCGCCCAGGTCATGAAGCTTGTCGAGGTCGTCTCGACCGTCTCCACCGCCGCCGACGTCGAGGAGACCGCCGTCCAGCTGTGCCGGGCGCTCGGCAAGGTGCCGGTGCGGTGCGGCGACCGGGCCGGGTTCATCGTCAACGCGCTGCTGTTCCCCTACCTCAACGACGCCGTCAAGATGCTCGAGGCGCACTACGCCACCGCCGACGACATCGACACCGCCATGAAGAACGGCTGCGCCCTGCCCATGGGGCCCTTCGAGCTGCTCGACGTCGTCGGCCTGGACGTCTCCTACGCCATCCAGCGCCAGCTCTACCTGGAGTTCCGAGACCGGGGCTACGCCCCGGCCCCGCTGCTGGAGCACATGGTCACCGCCGGCTACCTCGGGCGCAAGACCCGGCGCGGGTTCCGCACCTACTGACCGCACCAGCCCGTATGCCGGGCACCAGCCCGTGTGCCGGGCGCGGGGCACCTCGTCCCGGCCCGGCGCCGCGCTGCGGTTTGCGACAATGGCGCCATGCCCCGCGCCAACCGACGAGCCGACCGCCACGTCCCGCTCGCGACGGGACGTCTCGCCGGCATGGAGCGGCGGGAGGTCCACCCCGACGGGGCGTGGATCGTGCGCCGGGTCCGCGGCGCCGCGACGGGCAAGGTCTACCGCTGCCCCGGCTGCCAGCAGGAGCTGAGCGACGCGGTCGCCCACGTCGTCGCGTGGCCCGCGGACGGCCTGCGCGGCCTGCCCGACCGGCGCCACTGGCACGGCCCCTGCTGGGCGGCGCGGGACCGTCGCCACTAGTCCGGACGGCGGCCGCCGGCGAGCCGCAGCCCCGCGGGGCGGGGCGGGCGGCATACGAGCCCATCCACCACCAGGAGACACGAGCACCCTTGAGCACGCACGAGATCCGCGCCAACACGATCCTGCCGGCCCGCCGCGAGGAGATCGAGCTGCACACCGCCGACGGGCTCACCCTCGTCGGCGAGCTGGCGCTGCCGCTCGACCGGGACCCGGTCGCGACGCTGGTGACGCTGCACCCGCTGCCGACCCACGGCGGCTTCATGGACAGCCACGTCTTCAAGAAGGCGTCCTACCGGCTGCCGGCCCTGGCCGACATCGCGGTGCTGCGGTTCAACACCCGCGGCACCAGCTCGCCGCGCGGGACCTCCCAGGGCAGCTTCGACCACGCCGACGGGGAGCGGTTCGACGTGGCGGCGGCGATCGAGCTGGCGGAGTTCCATGAGCACCCGGCGCTGCCGCACCGCTGGCTGGTGGGGTGGTCCTTCGGGACCGACCTGACGCTGATGTACGGCCTCGACCCCGCCATCGAGGGGGCCATCCTGCTGAGCCCGCCGCTGCGCTGGACCGGCCCGGAGCACCTGCGCGATTGGGCGGTCGACGGGCGGCCGCTGGTGGCCCTGGTGCCCGAGCACGACGACTACCTGCAGCCGGAGCAGGCGCGGGAGCGCTTCGCCGTCGTCCCGCAGGCCGAGGTCGTCGGGATCGACGGGTGCAAGCACCTGTGGGTGGGGGAGACCTACGTGCGGCGGGCGCTGGACGAGATCGTCGCGCGGGTGCGACCGGGCTTCGGGCCGCTGCCGACGGAGTGGGACGGCGCGGTCGAGGAGGGCTGAGGCCGGGCCGACCGAGGATCGGTCAGGACGACGCCGCGGGACCGTAGCCCAGTGCGGCGACGAGGTGCTGCACGTAGTGCTCCGGCATCCGCCGGCCGAGCACCTCGGCGCGGGCCCGCGCCCCCATCTGGCGGTAGTGCTCGGCGTTGGCCGGGTCCATGACGTGGTCCAGGGCCTCCCGCAGGCGCGCCGCGTCGGGCGGGACGATCACCCCCGTGACGCCGTCCTCGACGTAGTCCCGCACGCCCATGGCGTCGGTCACGATCACCGGCTTGCCGAGGACCATGGCGTTGAGGTAGGTCTGCTGGCCGGCGCTGCGCGAGGACGGCTCCAGCGGCAGCACCATGGCGCGGCACCCGAGGAGCAGCTCGGTGAACTCGTCGTGCGGGGTGGGGCGCGCGTGCAGCCCCGGGACCGGGGCGGCGGGCGTCCACCGGCTCGCGACGTGGGTCTCGTAGCCGGACCCCGCCAGGGCGGACGCCAGCAGGTCGTAGTCGCGCAGCGAGTTGCCGCCGGCGAAGAGGTAGCCGCCGTCGTGCGGCTGCCGGTCGTAGTCGTCGTACAGAGTCATCGGGAAGGGCGTGAAGACCACCCGCTCCACCGGCACCCCCCACGTCTCGGCGAAGACGGCTCGCTCGTCCCGGGACAGCACGGCGTAGTGCACGTGCGGACCGTCCAGCGCGCCGATCATCAGCCGGGCGATCCGGGGCAGGTGGGCCTGCAGCCACGGCAGGCGGGACGCGAGGGTCCGGCTCCCCGGCTCCCAGGTCGCGTCGGTCACCAGCGTCCGGGGACGGCGCCGGCGGTGCCGCAGCGCGAGCGAGAAGACCAGGTCCCGGTAGAGGTCGCGGGCCGTGACGGAGCCCCGCAGCACCAGCGCCTCGCGGCGGTGCGACCGCGCCCACAGCTCCAGCAGGGACAGGACGGGTCTGCCCGCCCGGGGGTGGCAGGCTTCCACGAGCCCGCGCCAGGCGGGCTCCTGCGGGTCTCCGACGGTGGACAGGATCGGCGGGGGTGCCGGCGTCACGGCGGGTTCACTCCTCGTCGCGGTGGGGGTCGGCTGCAGGGCGTCGACTCATCCTCGCACCGTCGCCGGGGGCGGCTCGAATCGGCCCGCTCCCTGGTCACCCTTTCGCGCCACCCTCGGGCGTCGCTGTGGTCAGACCAAAACGAGGAGTGCGGTCAGAGCCGGCGCTGGCGGGGCACCAGGACCTCTTCGTAGAGCAGCAGCAGCGCCGCCGCGGTCGGGATCGCGAGCAGCGCGCCGAGCACCCCGAGCATGGTGCCGCCGGCCAGGGCGGCCACGACCGTCACGGCCCCCGGCACCGCCACCGTGCGCTGCATGATGCGGGGAACGATGACGTAGTTCTCCACCTGCTGGTAGACGATGTAGTAGACAAGCAGGACGATCCCGGTCTGGGTGCTCTGCAGCAGCCCCGCCAGCGTCACCAGGGCGCCGCCGAGGGTGGCGCCCACCATCGGGATCAGCCCCAGGAAGGCCACGCTGACGGCGAGGACCTCGGCATACGGCACCCCGAGGAAGCGCATCGCCACCCAGCTGAGCAGACCGTTGATGGCCGCCACGCCCACCTGGCCGATGGCATAGCTGCCGACCCGCCGCATCATCTCCTCCGACAGGTAGACGACGCGGGCCCGGCGGGACGCGGGGACCACGGCGTAGGCCGCCTTCTTGGTGGTGGGGAGGCTGGCGAGGAAGTAGAGCGTCAGGATCAGCACGGTGAACGTCTGGAAGATGCCGCTGCCGACCGCCTGGCCGGCCCCGATGATGCCGCCGGCCACCGTCGACAGGAAGCCCTGGTCGGTCAGCCGGTCGTTGACCTGCTTCTGGATCTGGGCGGTGAGGTTGTAGTTCTTGTCCAGGTCCTGCACCCACCGCTGCTGCAGCAGCTCATTGACATAGCTCGGGGCGTTCTGGACCAGCGCGCCCGCCTGCTCCGCCACCGGCGGCACCACCAGCCACGCCAGCAGCGCGAAGACCACCAGCGCCCCGAACATCACGAACGCCACAGCCGGTCCCCGGGACATCCCGCCGCGGATCAGCCGCTGCACGATCGGGTCGAGCGCCAGGGTGAGGAAGAGCGCGACCGTCAGCAGGGTGAAGGTCAGCGACAGCGTGCCGATGGCGTTCCACAGCGTGACGGCGGTGAGCACGCCGAGGGCCCCCACGAAGCCGATCGCGAAGGGCGACTGGCGGTTGAGCGGCACCCCCGGCGCGCGGGACGGCTGCTCTCCCGGAGGCGTCGCCTCGGGGGCGCCCGGCCCGGCCGGCCCCACCGGGTCGGCCGTCCCCGCGGGCTCCGCGCCTGCGGGCACGTCGCCTGCGGGCACCTCGCCTGGAGGCACCTCCAGCCGATAGCTCTCGGTCAGGGTGGCCCGCTGACGGGCACGGTAGGCCGACCAGCGTCGACGCGCGGCGCCCCACCGGTCCAGCAGCTGCGGTCTCCTCACGGGTCGAGCGTATGCCGCCCCCCGCGCGCGGTGCCGCCACCACGCGGGCGGCGGGGCGGCGGCATACGGCCCGGGTCGGTGAGGGGATCCTCAGACGTTGCGGAACCTGTTGATCGACGACAGCAGCTCGTCGCGCAGCTCCGGCTTGCTGACGCCGAGACCCTCCTCGGGCGCGAGGGTGAGCACGCCGACCTTGCCCTGGTGGGCGTTCTTGTGGACGTCGAGGGCGGCCTGGCCGACCTGGTCCATGGTGTAGGTCTTGGACAGCGTCGGGTGGATGAGGCCGCGGCGGATCAGGGAATTGGCCTCCCAGGCCTCGCGGTAGTTGGCGAAGTGCGAGCCGACGATGGACTTGAGGTTCATCCACAGGTAGCGGTTGTCGTACTCGTGCAGGTAGCCCGAGGTCGAGGCGCAGGTCACGATGGTGCCGCCCTTGCGGGTCACGTAGACGGAGGCGCCGAAGGTCTCGCGGCCCGGGTGCTCGAAGACGATGTCCGGGTCGTGGCCGTTGGTCAGCTCCCGGATCTTGGCGCCGAGACGCTTCCACTCCTTGGGGTCCTGGGTCTGCTCGTCCTTCCAGAACCGGTAGCCCTCGGCGTTGCGGTCGATCACGAGGTCGGCGCCCATCTTGCGGCAGATCTCGGCCTTCTCCGGGGAGGAGACCACGCAGATGGGCGTCGCTCCGCCGGCCAGCGCCATCTGGGTGGCGTAGGACCCGAGGCCGCCCGACGCGCCCCAGATGAGCACCCGGTCGCCGAGCTTCATGCCGGCGCCGTTGCGGGAGATCAGCTGGCGGTAGGCCGTGGAGTTGACCAGACCGGGGGACGCGGCCTCCTCCCAGGTGAGGTGCTCGGCCTTGGGCATCAGCTGGTTGGCCTTGACGATCGCCAGCTGGGCGAGGCCCCCGAAGTTGGTCTCGAAGCCCCAGATGCGCTGCTCGGGGTCGAGCATCGTGTCGTTGTGCCCGTCGTGGTGCTCCAGCTCGACGGACAGGCAGTGGGCGACGACCTCGGTGCCCGGCTGCCAGACGTGCACGCCGGGGCCGGTGCGCAGGACCACGCCCGCGAGGTCGGACCCGACGATGTGGTAGGGCAGGTCGTGCCGCTTGGCGGCCTCGCTGGTGCGGCCGTAGCGCTCGAGGAAGCCGAAGGTCGGCACCGGCTCGAAGATCGAGGTCCACACCGTGTTGTAGTTGATCGAGCTCGCCATGACGGCCACGAGCGCCTCGCCCGGGGCCAGCTCGGGGAGCGCGACCTCGTCGAGGTGCAGGCTCTCGCGCGGGTCCTTGTCGCGGCTCGCGCGGCCCTCGAACATCCCCACCTCGTCCTTGTGGACCGTCACGGCCTGGTAGGACTGCGGCAGGCTGAGCCCGGCGTAGGTCTCGGGGGTGCGGTCGCCGCTCGTGATGGCGTCGCGGATGGCGATCATGGCGTCGTTCGTCATCGTTCGCTCCTGGGCAGGGCGGCACCACTGCGTGCCGGCTCGCCGCCGACGCTACTGGCGAGTCACCCTGGGGCGGTAGGGGTCTGAGACCCCCGCCACACCGGTGACCTTGGTCACCCGCAGTCGCTAGCATGGCGGGACGCCCGGACGAGCCGGGCGCCGGTGCGGCAGGCGGCGACCGTCGGCGCGCCAGGGGACGAGGGGGAGCATGCGGGAGGGTAGGACGGTGTCGGCGACTCCGGCAGAGCTCGTCGTCTCGCGGCGCACGGCACTGACCGGCGCCCTGCTCTGCGTCGTCTCCGGCACCGGCCTGGCCGTCGCGGACGACGGCCGCCTGGAGCTGGCACTCGGTCCCACCTCCTCGCCGCAGGCCCGCCGCGCGGCCGACAGCGACTGCGTCAGCCACGTCCGGACCCAGCGGCCCCTCCTGTCCCTCACCTTCGACGACGGGCCGGACCCGCGCTACACCCCCGCGGTCCTGGACCTCCTGCGCCGGTATTCCGCCCGCGCCACCTTCTTCGTCGTCGGCGCCAACGCCGCGGCCCACCCCGAGCTCGTGGCACGCATGCGGGCGGAGGGCCACGAGGTGGCCAACCACACGCACGACCACGCCCACCTCACCGAGATCAGCGATGCCGAGGTGCGCGACCAGATCGCTCGCGGTCGCCGGGCCGTCGGCGACGTCGGCCCCAGGCTGCTGCGCCCCCCGGTGGGCCGGACGAGCACGTCGGTCTCGCGGATCGCCCGGTCGCTGGGGGAGCGCCAGGCCTTCTGGAGCTCCTGCCTCGAGGCGTGCCTGCACGACGGCGGCCGCGCCGGGGGTCGGGACCTCGGCGGGGCGGTCGAGCCGGGGGCCGTGGTGCTCGCCCACGACGGTGGTCGGGTGGTGGGGCGCTGGGCCCAGGAGTACCCCCGCGACCAGACGCTCGAGGCGCTCCCGCACCTGCTGGAGGCGCTGGCCGGGCGGGGGCTGCGCTCGGTGCCGGTGAGCGAGCTCGTGCGGGTGGGCCTCGTCCGCTGACCCGGTCCGGGGCCGCTTTGCCCGGTCTGGACGGCCATCCTCCGTCTCTGCGGCCATCCCCGGTCTCTGCGGCCATCCTCCGTCTCTGCGGCCATCTCCGGTCTGGCGCTGCAGCCGGAGACGGGGGACGCAGGGCAAGACGGGGGATGCAGGCCTAGACGGACATCCCCGGTCCGGGGCCGCTCTGCGCGGTCTTGGTCCACATCCCCGGTCTCGACGGCCATCCCCGGTCTCGACGGCCATCCCCGGTCTGGCGTTGCAGCCGGAGACGGGGGACGCAGGGCAAGACTGGGGATGCAAGGCAGGACGGGGGACGCAGGGCAAGACGGGGGATGCAAGGCGAGACGGGGGACGCAGGTCTCGACGGTCATCTCCGGTCTGGCGATGCAGCCGGAGACGGGGGACGCAGAGCAAGACGGGGGATGCAGGCTCAGACCAGGGACGTACGGTCGCTGGCGCGGACGGCTGCTCCGTGCCGCCGACGCGCTCGGGCCCGCGCCGCCTCCACCGTGCGGCGCAGGAGGACGGGGTCGGCCAGCAGCTCGTTGGTGATGCGCACGACCTCCCACCCCTGGTCCCGGATGTCGTCCTCGCGCAGCTTCTCGCGGGGCAGCGCGCGCCGTGACAGCGGGTCGGCATACTTGTCTCGGCCGTCGTACTCGAAGCAGACCCACTCGCCGTCGAGAGCTTCGTCCACGCGGTAGTCCCCCTGGCGGCCGACGACCGTGACCTGCGGCGTCGTGGCGTAACCGAGGTGGTGCAGCGCCAGCGCGGACCGGGACTCACCGGGGGACTCGCGGCGGCCGTCGGCCAGCCGGTGCACGAGCACGACGCCCGCACCGCCGCGCGAGAACGCGAGCCGTCGGGCCCAGAGCCCGAGGTCGTCCACGGTCGTCCGACGGTTCCGAAGCGCCTCGTCGGCCGCCATGAGGGCGGACTCGGGGTCGAGCAGAGCCGTCTCCATGACGGCGCGGGCGACCCGGCACCCCGAGTCGGGGAAGAGGGCCTCGTGGACGTGGGTCCGGCCGGAGCGCTGCCGGCGCCCGGCAGACCGCCAGCGCATGTGCAGCACCGAGAGGTCGGGCTCGTGCAGCGGCAGCCGCGCGACCGCCAGGGCGGTGTGGTGACTGGGCCGCTGCTGCGGATGCAGGGCCTGCTCGATCAGGGCGTCGACGCGGTACCGGTCGACCGGCCACGGCACGGGCCGCCCGGTGTAGAACCCCCGACGAATGCGGGTGATGACGCCGTCCTGGCACGCGGTGCGGAGCTCGGCGTCGCAGGCACCGGAGGAGAGCGCATCGTGGCGGGAGAAGTACGGACGCGCGAGGAGTGCTGGTGCGATGGTCATGCCCATCACCCTGCGGCTGCGGGGCGTGTGTGGCCATACTCCTGCGGTGACTTGTGGATAACCACGTTTCGGAGAGTTTGGCCCTGTGGACGGCCGTCGACGCGCGATGACGTGGTGACCGGCGCTGACCCTCCGCCAGGTGCCGTCTCGACCACTGTCCCGCGTCTGCACGGCCATCCTCCGTCTCGGGCTGCAGCTCAAGACGGGGGACGCGGGGCGAGACGGGGGACGCGAGACAAGACGGGCGACGCCAGACAAGACGGGGGACGCGGGGCGGGCCCGGGGACGCTGGGCAGGGCGGCGGGACGCGCGAGCGCCCGGCCCCGCGGGGGGTCGGGCGCTCGGCATACGGCCTGGAGCTGGGCTCAGTGCATGCCGCCCGGCGCCGGCTCGACCAGCTCGACCAGCACGCCCCCGGCGTCCTTGGGGTGGATGAAGTTGATCCGGGAGCTGGCGGTGCCGCGCCGGGGCTCGGGGTAGAGCAGCCGCAGACCGCGCTCGCGCAGCGTCGCGCACACGTCGTCGATGGACTCGACGCGGTACGCCATCTGCTGCATGCCCACGCCCGACTTGTCGATGAACTTGGCGATCGTGCTCTGCTCGTTGAGCGGTGCGAGGAGCTGGATGTGGGAGGTCGAGTCGCCGACCGCCATCATCGCCTCGGCGACGCCCTGCTCCTCGTTGACCTCGCGGTGGGCCATCGTCATGCCGTACTTGGTCTCGTAGAACTCGATCGCCTCGTCGAGGTCGCGGACCGCGATGCCGACGTGGTCGATGTGCGTGAACAGTCCCTGCAGTGCGTTGTCAGCCATGCCTCAACCCTAGGCTGGCGGGCCCGGACCGCGCCGGGCGGGGTGGCCGTATGACGAGCCTCACGCCGCCCCTCGGGCGTACCGCCCTTCCCGGGGCAGCGTCGGGGCGGGCGACCTGGATAAGGTGGGCGGACCACAACATCCCATCACCGCTGCTGGAGGCTCCACCCATGTCCGTTGCATCCTCCCCGTCGGTCATCGTCGCCGGCGCTCGCACCCCCATGGGCCGCCTCATGGGGTCGCTCAAGGGCTTCAGCGGTGCCGACCTCGGCGCGGTGGCCATCAAGGGGGCCCTCGACAAGGCCAAGGTCTCCCCGGAGCAGATCGACTACGTGATCATGGGGCAGGTGCTGACGGCCGGCGCCGGCCAGATCCCGGCGCGCCAGGCGGCGGTCAAGGCCGGCATCCCGATGACCGTCCCGGCCCTCACCATCAACAAGGTGTGCCTGTCGGGGCTGGACGCGATCGCTCTCGCCGACCAGCTCATCCGTGCCGGTGAGGTCGAGATCGTCATGGCCGGCGGCCAGGAGTCCATGACCAACGCCCCGCACCTGCTGGCGAAGTCCCGCGACGGGTTCAAGTATGGCGACGCCACCCTCGCCGACTCGATGATCGTCGACGGCCTGTGGGACGTCTTCACCGAGCAGCCGATGGGCCTGCTGACCGAGGCGCAGAACGCCGGCGACACCGCCGTCTCCCGCGAGGAGCAGGACGCCTTCGCCGCGCGCTCGCACCAGCTGGCCGCGCAGGCGTGGCAGGAGGGCCGCTACGACGACGAGGTGGTCCCGGTGACCATCCCGCAGCGCAAGGGCGACCCCATCGAGTTCAAGACCGACGAGGGGGTCCGGGGCGACACCACCGCCGAGTCCCTCGGCCGGCTCAAGCCGGCCTTCAGCAAGGACGGCACCATCACGGCCGGCTCGGCCTCGCAGATCTCCGACGGCGCCGCTGCCGTGGTCGTCATGAGCAAGGCCAAGGCCGAGGAGCTGGGCCTGAGCTGGATCGCGGAGATCGGCGCGCACGGCATCGTCGCCGGGCCCGACTCGTCGCTGCAGCTGCAGCCGTCGGCGGCCATCGCGGCCGCCTGCCGCAAGGAGGGCATCGCGCCCTCCGACCTCGACCTCGTCGAGATCAACGAGGCCTTCGCGGCGGTCGGCATCGCCTCGGCGCGCGAGCTCGGCCTGGACCAGGACCGCATCAACGTCAACGGCGGCGCCATCGCGCTGGGTCACCCGCTCGGCATGTCCGGCGCCCGCATCGTGCTGACCCTGGCGCTCGAGCTGGGCCGTCGTGGCGGGGGCACCGGCGCGGCCGCGCTGTGCGGCGGCGGTGGTCAGGGCGACGCCCTGATCATCAAGGTCACCCCCTGACCTCCCTGCCGCCGGTCGTCGATCTCGCCTGCTCGGGCGAGCGAGACCGACGACCGACGGCAGGTCCTGACAGCCGGCGCACCACCCAGGAGGAGCTGACACCGTGACCCGTCCGGTCGACATCCCGACCCTCGTCGAGCAGGCCCGCAGGGGTGCGCCCCGGGCGGTTGCCCGGCTGATCTCCATGGTGGAGGACGCACACCCGGCCCTGCGCGAGGTGATGGCCGCGCTCGCCCCCTACAGCGGGCACGCCCACATCATCGGGATCACGGGCTCGCCGGGCGTCGGCAAGTCGACCTCGACCAACGCCCTCGTGACGGCGCTGCGCCGCCGGGACCTGCGGGTGGGGGTGCTGGCCGTGGACCCGTCGTCGCCCTTCTCGGGGGGTGCCCTGCTCGGGGACCGCATCCGGATGACCGACCACGTCCTGGACCCGCGGGTCTACATCCGCTCGATGGCCTCGCGCGGTCACCTTGGCGGTCTGTCCTGGACCACCCCGCAGGCGCTGCGCGTCCTCGACG
Source organism: Arsenicicoccus sp. oral taxon 190 (assembly GCF_001189535.1). NCBI lineage: Bacteria > Bacillati > Actinomycetota > Actinomycetes > Micrococcales > Intrasporangiaceae > Arsenicicoccus > Arsenicicoccus sp. oral taxon 190. The sequence continues at coordinate 3,345,177 of NZ_CP012070.1, read as the reverse complement.
CGGCCGGCTGCGACGTGGTGCTCGTCGAGACCGTCGGGGTGGGCCAGTCGGAGGTCGAGATCGTCGGTCTCGCCGACACCACGGTCGTGCTGCTGGCACCCGGCATGGGCGACGGCATCCAGGCTGCCAAGGCCGGCATCCTCGAGATCGGCGACGTCTTCGTCGTCAACAAGGCCGACCGCGACGGCGCCGACAACACCGTCCGCGACATACGGCACATGATCTCGCTCGGCGACCGGACCGAGCCCGGGCTGTGGCGCCCGCCGGTGGTGAAGACCGTCGCGTCGCGCGACGAGGGCGTCGACGAGGTGGTTGAGGCGCTCGACAAGCACCTGACGTGGATGAAGGACAAGGGCGAGCTGCGCGCCCGCCGGCTGCGTCGCGCCGCCGACGAGATCGAGGCGATCGTCATCAAGTCGCTGCGCGAGCGCATGGGGGACCTGCGCGGGGAGCACGGCGTCGACACGCTGGCCGCCGCGGTGGTCGACGGCGAGCAGGACTCCTACTCCGCGGCCGACCAGATCCTCGCCGACCTCACCTGACGCCGCGGCTCGCCTCACCACGACGGCGTATGCCGTAACCGCCCGCACGCCCACGCCCACGCCCACGCACGTCGTCATCGTCGGCCGACTCTCCCGCGGGGGAGGGCGTCGATAGGATGGTGGGGTGCCGTTCACCCTTGCCCACCCAGCGCTGATCCTGCCGCTGCGGCGCTCGCCGCTGCCCTTCGCGGGGCTCGTGTGCGGGTCGCTGGTGCCGGACGTGCCGCTCTTCCTGCCGGGTGCCGTGGTCGGCAGCCGGGACGCGGCGCACGCCTGGACGCACACCGCGGTCGGCCTCGTGGCGTTCTGCCTCCCGGTGGGGGTGCTGCTGACTGTGCTGTGGTCGTTGCTGCTGGCCGAGCCGCTGCTGGACGCCGCCCCCGACCTGCTGCGGGAGCGGCTGCGGACCCGCTCGGCGCGGCACCGCAGCTATTGGTGGTGGCTGCTGCCGTCCGTGGCCATCGGCGCGGTGGCCCACCTCGGCTGGGACCAGATCACCAACGACGACAGCTGGGCGGCCGGGCACGTCCCCTGGCTGACCCAGGACCTGGCCGGCCACCCCGTGGCGCGCTGGTCGATGTACCTCTCCTCGATCCTCGGCCTGGCCGTCGTCGCGCTCGTCGCGTGGCGGGTGCTCGGCCGCCGGACCCCGGTCCGCCGTCCCCGCCGGGTGCCGCAGCTCGCGCCGTGGCTGATCCCGGTGCCGCTGCTGGCGGGCGGCGCGGCGGCGGCATACGAGCTGATCACGGTGGGGCCCTACATGGGCTACCACGCGCTGGCCTACTTCATGCTGACCGCCGCCATCGGCGTCGCCGGGGCCGGGCTGGTGCTGCTCTCGGTCGTCTGGCAGCTGCTGTCACCCCTCGATGACGTGGCCGCCTCCGCCGGGTAGCGTGCGAGCCATGCTCTTCGCCTTCTCCATCGCCCCCGCCACCGCCGCGGACGAGTCGGGATCGGTCTCCGACGCCGTCGCCGACGTCATCCAGGTCGTCCGGGACTCCGGCCTGCCCCACCGCACCGACGCGATGTTCACCACCGTCGAGGGGGAGTGGGACGAGTGCCTGGCCGTCATCAAGCGCGCGTGCGAGGCCTGCGCCGAGCACAGCCCCCGTGTCAGCCTGGTCCTCAAGGCCGACCTGCGCCCGGGCCGGACCGGCGAGCTCGACGGCAAGCTGGAGCGCCTCGAGGCCAGGCTCGCCGAGCGCTCCTCCTGAGGCGCGAGCCGGGTGCCTCGCCGGGCGGCGGGCCGAGCGGCATACGGGCCTCTATCCTGCCCAGGTGACCACGCCGCTCAACCTGCCCTTCGACCCGATCGCCCGCGCCGAGTCCTCGTGGCGCGAGCGCTGGGGCGACGCGGCGCCGTCGCGGCAGATGGCCACCGCGACGAGCCTGCTGCGGGTGGCGCAGATGCTGACGACGCAGTTCGACCAGGCGTGCGCGCAGCACGGACTCACGTTCGCGCGCTACGAGGCGCTCGTGCTGCTGGCCTTCGGGCGGGACACCGGGCTGCCGATGTCCAAGATCGGCGAACGCCTCATGGTGCACCCCACGAGCGCGACGAGCATCGTGCAGCGGCTCGAGGCCCAGGGATACGTCCGGCGGGTGCCCAACCCCGCGGACGGCCGCGGGACGCTGGCCCAGATCACCGAGGACGGACGCGCCGTGATGGAGGCCGCGACCCAGGATCTGCACGAGCTGGGCTTCGGGCTCGACGTGCTGAGCACGCAGGAGCACGAGCAGCTCTTCGGGCTGCTGCGGCGGGTGCGGGTCGCGGGCGGCGACTTCACCGGCTGACCGGCTGACCGGCTTCACCGGTCGACCGGCTCTATCGGATGACCCGCTGACCGCCCGTGGCGCGATCTGCTGCGCCGGCCTGGTGACAGATACTAGGACGTCCTAGTAAATTGGGGTCCATGACCATCCAGGAGACCCAGCGCAGCGCCTCCGCGGCCCCCGCCCCCGACTCGCCCGAGCGCCGCCGCGACGGGCGTCGTCGCTGGCAGGAGCGCTACGACGAGGCGGTCGCCAAGGGCCGCGTCCGCGACGCCGACTTCACCACCCTGTCCGGCGTCGAGGTCGAGCCCGTCTACGGCCCCACCGACGAGCAGGCGGCCGCCGACGAGCGCATGGACCGCATCGGCTGGCCCGGCGAGTTCCCCTACACCCGAGGGCTGCACGCGACCGGCTACCGCGGCAAGAGCTGGACGATCCGCCAGTTCGCGGGCTTCGGCAACGCCGTGCAGACCAACGAGCGCTACAAGATGATCCTGGCCCGCGGCGGCGGTGGCTTGTCCGTCGCCTTCGACATGCCGACGCTGATGGGGCGCGACTCCGACGACCCGATGAGCCTCGGCGAGGTCGGGCACTGCGGCGTCGCCATCGACTCGGCGTCCGACATGGACATCCTCTTCAGCGACATCCCGATGGGTGACACGACCACCTCGATGACCGTGTCCGGTCCCGCGGTGCCGGTCTTCTGCATGTACCTCGTCGCCGCCGAGCGCCAGGGCGTGGACATCTCGACGCTCAACGGCACGCTGCAGACGGATATCTTCAAGGAGTACATCGCGCAGAAGGAGTGGCTCTTCGCCCCCGAGCCGCACCTGCGCCTCATCGGCGACCTGATGGCCTACTGCGATGCCAACATCAAGGCCTACAAGCCGCTCTCGGTCTCCGGCTACCACATCCGCGAGGCCGGCGCGACGGCCGCGCAGGAGCTCGCCTTCACCCTCGCCGACGGCTTCGGCTACGTCGAGCTCGGCCTGTCCCGCGGCCTGGACATCAACTCCTTCGCCCCGGGTCTGTCCTTCTTCTTCGACGCGCACGTCGACTTCTTCGAGGAGATCGCCAAGTTCCGCGCCGCCCGCCGCATCTGGGCGCGCTGGATGCGCGACGTCTACGGCGCCACCTCGGAGAAGGCCATGCAGCTGCGCTTCCACACGCAGACGGCCGGGGTGTCGCTCACGGCGCAGCAGCCCTACAACAACGTCGTGCGCACCGCGGTCGAGGCCCTCGCCGGCGTCCTCGGCGGCACCAACTCGCTGCACACCAACGCCCTCGACGAGACCCTCGCGCTGCCCACCGAGCAGTCCGCCGAGATTGCCCTGCGGACCCAGCAGGTGATCATGGAGGAGACGGGCGTCACCAATGTCGCTGACCCGCTGGGTGGTTCGTGGTACGTCGAGGCCCTGACCGACACGATCGAGGCCGAGGCGGAGGCGATCTTCACCCGCATCCTGTCCATGGGCAAGGTGCCGGTCGACTCCGCCGACAAGGCCCGGCTCGCCGAGGTCGTGCGCGACAACGTCGGCAAGGCCGAGGGCGGGGTCTGGCCAATGACCTCCGGCATCCTGCGCGGCATCGAGGAGGGCTGGTTCATGTCCGAGATCGGGGACGCCGCCTTCACCTACCAGCTCGCGCTCGAGTCCGGCCAGAAGAAGATCGTCGGCGTCAACTGCCTCACCGAGTCCGTGAGCTCCGAGCTCGACATCCTGCGCGTCTCCCACGAGGTGGAGCGCGAGCAGGTGGAGGTGCTCGGCCAGCGGCGCGCCGGTCGCAACGAGGACATCGCCGCCGACGCCGTCCGCCGGATGGTCGAGGTCTCCCGGACCCAGGACAACATGATCCCCGCCATGCTCGACGCGGTCCGCGCCGAGGCGACGCTGGGCGAGATCTGCGACGCCCTGCGCGCGGAGTGGGGCATCTACCGCGAGCCCGCCCGCTTCTGACCTGCACCCGGACCAGCACGACCAGCGCCCCCTCGCACCCATCCCAGGCGAGGGGGCGCTCCGGTGCCCCGGCGCGGTCTCCCGGCGCCCCGGCGCGGTTTCCCGGCGCCCCGGCGCGGTTTCCCGGCGACCGCGGTCTGGGACACAATGCCCGTATGACGTCGCAGCCGTTCTCCCACGCCGCCGCCCGAGGCGCGGTCGACCTGTCCGGACTCGCGCAGCAGCCCCCTGGCTCGCCGGTCTCCGACGCCTCCCGGGGCGCCGCTCCCGGGGGCGGCTCCGGCTCGCCGCTGGTCGTCGAGGCCACCGACGCCACCATCTCGCAGATCATGCAGCAGTCGGTGAGCGTCCCCGTGGTGCTGCTCGTGTGGAGCGCCTCGCGCGGCGGCAGCGAGGTCGTCGCCGACTTCGCAGCGGTGGCGCAGGGCGCGGCCGGGCGCTTCCTGCTCGCGACCGTCGACGTGGACGCCAGCCCCGGTCTCGGCCAGGCCCTCGGCGTCCAGCAGATCCCCATGGCCGTCGGGCTGCTGCAGGGGCAACCGGTGCCGCTCTTCGTCGGGCCGCAGCCCCGCCAGGTCATCGAGCAGTACGTCGACGAGCTGCTCAAGGTCGCCGTGGCCAACGGCATCACGGGGCGCCTCGACGTCGGTGAGCAACCGGACGCCGAGGAGCTCCCCGGGTCCCCGGAGCACGAGGAGGCCTTCGCCGCCCTCGAGCGCGGTGACTTCGACGGCGCGCGGGCGGCATACGACAAGGCCCTGGCCAAGGACCCCCAGGACCGGGACGCTCAGGTGGGCAAGGCCCAGGTCGACCTGCTGGAGCGCACGACGGGCGTGGACCTGCAGGCGGCCCGCCAGGCCGCCGCCGACGACCCGGCCGACATCGGTGCGCAGCTGCTCGTCGCCGACCTGGACGTCATGGGCGGGCACGTCGAGGACGCCTTCCTGCGGCTCGTGGATCTTGTGCGCACGCTGGCCGGTGACGACCGCGAGACGGTCCGACGCCACCTGATCACGTTGTTCGACGTCGTGGGCAGCGAGGACCCCCGCGTCAAGAAGGGCCGCACCTCCCTCATGTCCGCCCTCTTCTGACCGTCCGAGACACACCCGAGACACGCCCAAGACCCCCTGACGGAGCGCCGATGCCCGACCTGCAACCGGTCTACGACGAGCTGGTGCGACGCCTGTCGGTGCACGAGGACGTCTTTCGCGCCACCGGCAACGTCACCGAGGCCAACTGCGACGGCGGCCGCAAGGAGGCGCAGGCGTCCGACCCGGGCAGCTATCTCCTCCTCGGGGCGCCCTACCGCACCTACTCCGACGGTTTCATGTTCGCCGGGGTGCGGCTCAGCAAGCGCTACGTCAGCTATCACCTGATGTGCGCCTACCTGCGGCCCGAGATGGTGGAGGGCCCGTCGCCGCAGCTGCGCAAGCGGCTGCAGGGCAAGTCCTGCTTCCGGTCCACCTCGGTCGACCACGAGCTGTTCGACGAGCTCGACGACCTCACCCGCCGCGGGCGCGAGCTCTTCGCCGCCGAGGGACTGACCCTGCACCGATGACGGAGCATGCCGACGACGAGGAACGCCGCCGCCTGCGGGCGGTGGCCCATCCGCTGCGGCTGCGGATGCTGTCCCTGCTGACAGGGGCGGACCTCAGCGCCACCGAGGTAGCGGCCGAGCTCGACATCACGCAGGCCAACGCCAGCTATCACCTGCGCACCCTGCTGGGGGCCGGGCTGGTCGAGGTGGCGTCCGAGGAGCGGGTCCGCGGCGGTATGGCGGTCCGCTACCGCCATCCCTGGGAGCGCGAGCGCAGGACGGCTCCGGACGAGGACGGATCCCTCATGGCGGTGATCCTGGAGGAGCTGGGGCGGCGCAACCTGCACCGCGACCGCGCTGAGCAGGGCCACGGCACGGACGCCGAGGTCTGGCTGCCGCAGGAGGCATGGGACGAGGTGCTCGAGGCGATGCGCGAGGTGTCGCGCACGGTGCACGCCCGGGCCGTCCCACCCCGGACGGAGGGCGCGGTGCCGGTCAACGTGACGATAGTGGCGTTCCGGATGCAGCAGTCGGATCGCACCGCAGGTCGCGGACGTCCCTGACCAGCAGCGTGGCGAGGCTGACGAGGGCGAACACCGCGGCGGCCCACAGGAGCACCAGGTGCGGGTCGTGCCGGCTGCCGAGCCACCCGAAGGCCAGCTGGCCGGCCGGCATGGCGAGGAAGCTGCCCAGCATGTCGTAGGCCGACACGCGCGACAGCAGGTGCTCGGGGATCTCGTGGGTCATGGCGAGGTTCCAGCCCACGCCGAAGGTCTCCATCCCGAGGCCGCCCAGCATCGAGGCCAGGAGCAACGGCCACAGCTTGGCGCGCAGCCCGAGCGACACCAGGGGCACGGCGAAGCCGGCGATCGCTGCCACCCCGACGAGCAGCGGTCGGCGCAGCGGCACCCGCAGCAGCACCAGCGTGACGAGGACAGTGCCGGTCGCCTCCGCGCTGACCGCGAGACCCCACCCTCGGGCACCCAGGTGGGTGTCGGAGGTGGCGACCACGGGGCCGAGCACCCCCCAGGCGCCGGTGTGGATGGCGTTGAGGACGCCGAAGGCCAGCACGATCACCCACAGCCAGCGCCGGGAGCGGAAGGCGCCCCAGCCCTCGCGGAGCTCGTCCAGCATCGTCGTGGGCTCACCGGACCGCGGACGGTGGGGCAGTCGCAGGCGGCTCAGGCAGGCGAGCGCCAGGAGATAGGTCGTGGCATTGATCGCCAGCGCCCACCCCGGCCCGGAGGTGACGACGAGGAGGGCGCCCAGCGACGGGCCGAGGACCAGCAATCCGTTGCGGCTGAAGGCGATCAGCGAGTTGGCCTGCTGGAGCGGCGATCTGGGCCCGACCTGCGGGATGATGCCCTGCATCGCCGGCATGGTGAAGGCCGAGACGGCGCCGTTGAGCGACTCCAGCACCAGCAGGTGCCAGACCTCGGCCTGGCCGGTGATCAGCAGGTAGGCCGCGGCGCCTTGCGTGAGCGCGGTCAGTGCGTGCGAGACCTGCAGCACGAGGCGGCGGGACACCCGGTCCCCGACGGCGCCGCCGACGAGCAGGCAGGCGCACAGTGCGACCGTCCGCGCCGCCAGGACCTGGGCCAGCGCCGAGGCGTCGCCGATCCCCAGCACGGCGAAGGCCAGCGCCACCCCCACCATGCTGGTGCCGAGCCAGGAGATCGACCGCGCTGTGAAGTACCACGCGAAGGACGGCAGGCGCAGGACCTCGAGAGCGGGCATGGGCCCCAACCTAGGGCCGATGCCATCAACCGTCAAGCAGTTGTTTGGAGGTTAGCGGGTGGCGTGCCCACCCTCCCACTCCAGGATCGTCGTGCCGCTCGACTCCCGGGCTCCGAGGGCGCGGTATGTCGCCATCGCCGCGGCGTTGTCGGTCTCGGTGATGGTCCACACCGCGTAGCAGCCACGCTCGGCCGCGATCGCCTGCAGCTCGCGCAGCAGGGCGGAGCCGATGCCGCGCCGCTGCTGCTCCGGAGCCACGGCCAGCTCGTAGACGAACATCTCGGTGCCCTTGTCGGGATGGCTCATCTCGACGCCGCTGACGAACCCGACCGGCCGGTAGCCCTCGATGGCCAGCACGAGGTGGTGTCCCGGCAGCTCCAGGAAGCGGCGGGCGCCCTCCTCGGTCGGCGGGGTGTCGAAGAGGTCCCCGGCGGCCAGCACCAGCAGGGCGTCCCGTGGCCCGAGCCGCGTCAGCCGCAGGGTGCTCATCGGGCGGCGGCCTCGCGCTCGTCGCGTGGCAGGCACTGCATCATGGCGTCGGCCACCTGGTCGACGGCCGTGGGCGACCCGGCGACGTGCCAGGTGTGCCCACCCACCGGCACCAGACGCGTCACCCCGCCCGCTGCCTCGACCAGCGCCTGGCCGGGATACCAGTCCCACGGGTGACAGTCGGCCTGGTACCACACCCCGACCCGGCTGTCCGAGGTCCAGGCCAGGTCCACCGACGCGGAGCCGAGCATCCGCACGGTCGCGCACAGCCGGGTCGCCTCGGCCCACGGCGCGATCATCTCGGGGCGGCCGAACCTCGTGGGGTGCAGGTAGGTCGCCGCGCTCACCAGGTCCAGCGGCAGGTCACGGACCGGCTCCACGGGCACGCCGTTGCAGGTCGTCGGGTGCTCGCGACCGCCGAGCCACAGCTGGTCGCTCTCGGGGTGGTAGACCGCCCCGAGGATCGGCCCGTCGTCGTCGACCAGGGCGAGGGCCGAGCACCAGTGCGTCATACCGTGCAGGAAGTTGTAGGTGCCGTCGACCGGGTCGATGAACCACGTGCGCCCACTGTCAGCGGGGGAGCTGGTCCCCTCCTCGCCGACCAGGCCGTCCTGCGGCCGCTCGGCGCGCAGGCGGGAGCCGACCAGCTCCTCGGCGGCGTGGTCGGCGGCCGTCACCACGTCGGACACGGAGGTCTTGCGCTCACCCTCCACGCCGGCCGACCGCATCTGCAGGGCCAGCCTCCCGGCGGTCCGGACGAGTGCGGCGGCGAGCTCGAGGTCCTCGGCGAAGGTCATGCGCACCAGCCTAGTGGCGGACGTCGCGTGGGAGCGGCGCCCGCCCGCGGGGCCTCAGCTGCCCAGGGCTGCGGAGACCACCTGGCGTGCCTCGTCCTGCACCTGCTTGAGGTGCTCGGGACCCCGGAAGGACTCGGCGTAGATCTTGTAGACGTCCTCCGTGCCGGACGGCCGCGCCGCGAACCACGCGGACTCGGTGGTCACCTTGAGCCCACCGATGGCGGCGCCGTTGCCGGGTGCCTCCGTGAGCTTGGCCGTGATCGGCTCTCCCGCAAGGGACTCCGCGGTCACGTCGGAGGGGGAGAGCGCCTTGAGCTTGGCCTTCTGCTCGCGGTCGGCCGGGGCGTCGACCCGGGCATAGGCCGGGTCGCCGTGGCGCGCCACGAGATCGGCGTAGTGCTGCGACGGGCTCTTGCCCGTCCTGGCCTGGATCTCGCTGGCCAGCAGGGCCAGGATGATGCCGTCCTTGTCGGTCGACCACACGGACCCGTCGAACCGCAGGAAGCTCGCGCCCGCCGACTCCTCGCCGCCGAACGGCCCGGACCCGTCGAGCAGCCCCGGCACGAACCACTTGAAGCCGACCGGCACCTCGACGAGCGTGCGCCCCAGGTCGGAGGCCACGCGGTCGATCATCGAGGACGACACCAGCGTCTTGCCGATGAAGCCGTCACCCGGCCACTGCGGGCGCGCGCCGCCGTAGAGGTACTGGATCGCGACGGCGAGGTAGTGGTTGGGGTTCATCAGCCCACCGTCGGGGGTGACGATCCCGTGCCGGTCGGCGTCCGCGTCGTTGCCCGTGGCGATGTCGTAGGAGTCCTTCTGCGCGATCAGCGACGCCATCGCGGAGGGGGAGGAGCAGTCCATCCGGATCTTCTCGTCCCAGTCGAGCGTCATGAACCGCCAGGTCGGGTCCACGAGCGGGTTGACCACCGTCAGGTCGAGGCCGTAGTGCTCGCCGATCGCGCCCCAGTAGTCCACCGAGGCGCCGCCGAGGGGGTCGGCGCCGATGCGCACGCCCGCCTCCTTGATGGCCGCCATGTCGATGACGTTGGCGAGGTCCTCGACGTAGATCCGCTTGAACTCGTAGGGCTCGCAGGCCGCCCGCGCCTCGGTGAAGGCCATCTGCTTGACCCCGTCGAGCCCGGCCTTGATGTAGTCGTTGGCGCGAGCCGCGATCCAGCCGGTCGCGTCGGTGTCGGCGGGTCCGCCGTGGGGCGGGTTGTACTTGAAACCGCCGTCGGTGGGCGGGTTGTGGGAGGGGGTGACCACGATGCCGTCGGCCAGGCCGGAGTCGGCCGGGAGATCATCCACGCCGGAGACGCGGCCGTGATTGGCGCGCAGGATCGCGTGGGAGACCGCGGGCGTCGGAGTGTAGCGGTCCTCCGCGTCCACCATCACGTGCACGCCGTTGGCGACGAGCACCTCGATCGCCGACGCCCACGCCGGCTCGGACAGCCCGTGCGTGTCGCGGCCGAGGAAGAGCGGGCCGTCGAAGCCCTGCTCGGTGCGGTAGTCCACGATCGCCTGCGTCGTCGCCAGGATGTGGTCCTCGTTGAACGCGGTCTTGAGGCTGCTGCCGCGGTGCCCCGACGTCCCGAAGGCGACCTGCTGGTCGATGTCGTCCGGGTCGGGCTTGCCGGTGTAGTAGGCGGTGACGAGGTGCGCCACGTCGACGAGGTCGCGGGGCTCGGCGGGCTGTCCTGCACGGTTCGCGGTCATGGGCTCATCCTCGCACCCGACGGCCGGGGTGGCACCTGGCAGGTTCACCAGGTGACGCACCCCGCCCGGTCGGTCCGGTCGGTCAACCGGGTTGTATGCCGATCCGGTTGCGGCTCAGTACATCCCGCAGTTGGAGACCTGCTTGATCCCGTTGAAGCGCGACTCGAAGAAGGTCGTCGCGTAGGACGCCGTCGGCACCGCGCCACCGAGGTGGGTCGGCGTCAGGATCGGCTGGAACCACACGTTGGCGCCCTGGGCGCACCAGTCCTTGCCGAGCTGCTGCCCCACAGCGTAGGGGATCACGTCGTCGGAGACCGAGTGGGTGATCAGGACGGGGGCGCTCGGCCTGGACCGGCCGATCCGGTTGTCGGCGAGCATGGACCGCAGCGGCTCCTCGGCGAAGGTCTGGTCCATCGGCCGACCGTCCTTGGTCAGCGTGCTGCTCTTGATGAACGCCAGGTCGAAGAGGTTGGTGACGCAGTTGGACTCGACCTTGGGCCCGAGGGCCAGCCCCTTGTCGTTGAGGAAGTTCTTGGGGTCGATGTGGTAGGCCGTGAACATGCCCGCGGTGGCGTAGAGCTCGAACGCGGAGTACATCGACCTGTCGATCTGCCTGGACACGGCGGCGAGGTCGGCGGGGACGGCGCCGGCCACCGTGCCCTTGACGTCGAGCTCGGGGGCGTAGGCCGCGGCCATCTCGGCGGCGGCGGCCGCGGCGCCACCGCCCTGGGAGTAGCCGGACAGCCCGACCGGGGTGCTGGTGTCGGTGCCGGGCAGGCCGACCCGCTGCGTGGCGCGCGCCAGGTCGAGCACGGCGTGCCCCTGGGCCTCGCGGACCATGTAGGTGTGGGTGCCGGGGGTGCCGAGACCCTGGTAGTCGGTCAGCGCCACCGTGTAGCCCCGGAAGAGCAGGTCCTTGAAGAAGATCGTCTCGTACTCCGTCATGGCCTGCAGCTGGCGGGAGGGGGCGCAGGCGTCGGCCATCCCCTGGGTGCCGGCGGCGTAGCTGATGATCGGGCGCTTGCCGGGCCCGACCCAGGGGGCCTTGGGCGACACGACGAGCGCGGTGACGGCGATGGGGTTGCCCTCGCGGTCCTTGGAGGAGTACATGACTCGGCGTGCGTCGTAGGACAGCGACGAGGCGTCGAGCGGGTCGAGGACGTTGTCGGCCTTCTCCTGCCGGATGACCGTGCCGGGGGTGCTGGGGATCTGGGCGGGGGGCTCGTAGAACGCAGGTCGGGCGGGCTCGGGGGTGTCGCTCAGGGTGCTGGCCCCGGCGGTGCCGGGGATCGCGTGCTCGTCGGCGGCGGCGACCGGCGCGAGCGTGAGGAGGGAGGCGGCGAGGACGGCCGTCGCGAGGGTGCGACGGCGGGGCAGGGCAGAGGACAACGGTGTCTCCTGTCGTCAGGGTGAGATGCCGTGAGGCTACCGGCGGGTAGGGCTCTCGGCTAGACCCCCTGCACGACCCGAGACGTATGCCGAAGCCCCGTGGTCCCCGACCGGCGACGGTGGGGGCCACGGGGCTGCGGCACACGGGACCGGTTGGTCAGACCTGGGTCTCGCCAGGGGTGGCGGACAGCTCGGGCCGCTCGGCCGAGTCCGCCGCGACGGCGGCCTCGGAGGTGGAGGTGAGCTCCGGGCGCTCCTGGCGCTGCACCTGCTGCGTCGGCGCCTGGACGCCCTCCTGCGGCGCGAACCACACCGTCGCGAGCGGCGGCACGGTGATCTCCGCGGAGCAGGGCAGCCCGTGCCAGGGGATCTCCTCGGCGACGACCTGACCGAGGTTGCCGACCCCCGAGCCGTTCCACTCGGTGGCGTCGGTGTTGAGGACCTCGTGCCAGACGCCGGGGTGGGGCAGCCCGATGCGGTACTGCAGGTGCGGGCCGCCCGCGAAGTTGGACACGCACGCCAGCGCCGGGGCGCCGTCACCGGTGTCCTTGCCGTAGCGCAGGAACGAGAAGACGTTGCCCTGCGCGTCGTTGGCGTCGATCCACTGGAAGCCCTCGCCGGAGGCGTCCAGCTGCCACAGCGCGGGGGAGTCCTTGTAGACGGCGTTCATGGCCTTGACCATCTGGTGGACCGCCAGGTGCCAGGGCTGGTCGAGCAGCCACCAGTCGAGGGACCGGGCGTCGGCCCACTCGGCCTCCTGCGCGAACTCCTGACCCATGAAGAGCAGCTGCTTGCCGGGGTGGGCCCACATGAAGCCCAGGTAGGCGCGCAGCGTCGCCAGCTGCTGCCACCGGTCGCCGGGCATCTTGCGCAGCAGCGAACCCTTGCCGTAGACGACCTCGTCGTGGGAGATCGGCAGCACGAAGTTCTCGCTGAAGGCGTAGACCAGCGAGAAGGTCATCTCGTGGTGGTGGTACTGCCGGTGGATCGGCTCGTGCTCGACGTAGCTGAGCGAGTCGTGCATCCAGCCCATGTTCCACTTGAAGCCGAAGCCCAGGCCGCCGATCTCGGTGGGCCGGGTCACGCCCGGCCAGGAGGTCGACTCCTCGGCGATCATCATCGCGCCGGGGTGACGGCGGTAGACGGTCGCGTTGGTCTCCTGCAGCAGCTGGACGGCCTCGAGGTTCTCCCGGCCGCCGTACTTGTTGGGCAGCCACTCGCCGTCGTTGCGGGAGTAATCCAGGTAGAGCATGGAGGCGACCGCGTCGACCCGCAGCCCGTCGATGTGGAACTCCTCGAGCCAATACAACGCGTTGGCGACGAGGAAGTTGCGCACCTGCGGGCGACCGAAGTCGAAGACGTGGGTGCCCCAGTCGGGCTGGTCGCCGCGGCGCGGGTCCGGGTGCTCGTAGAGCGCCTGGCCGTCGAACTTGGCGAGCGCGAAGGCGTCCTTGGGGAAGTGTGCCGGGACCCAGTCGAGGATGACGCCGATGCCGGCCTGGTGCAGCGCGTCGACGAGGTGACGGAACTCGTCCGGCGAGCCGAAGCGCGAGGTGGGCGCGTAGTAGCCGGTCACCTGGTAGCCCCACGAGGGGCCGTAGGGGTGCTCGGCGACCGGCAGGAACTCCACGTGGGTGAAGCCGAGGTCACGCACGTAGTTGACGAGCTGGTCGGCGAGCTCGGTGTAGCTGAGCCCGGCCCGCCAGGAGCCGAGGTGCACCTCGTAGACGGACAGCGGCTGCTCGTGACGCTGCGTGGCGTTGCGCTCGGCGACCCACGCGTCGTCGCCCCACTCGTAGCGGGTCTCCTCCACCACGGAGGCGGTGGCGGGCGGGATCTCGGTGGCGCGGGCCAGCGGGTCGGCCTTGGCCCGCCACTGGCCGTCCTTGCCGAGGATCTCGTACTTGTAGCGGGTCCCCGGCTCGACGCCGGGCACGAAGAGCTCCCACAGCCCGGACGACCCGAGGGAGCGCATCGGGTGGGCCTGGGAGTCCCAGGTGTTGAAGTCGCCGGCGACGCGGACGGACTGCGCGTTGGGCGCCCACACCGCGAAGCTCGTGCCGCGGGTCGACCCGAGCGGGCCGTCGAACTCCCGCACGTGAGCGCCGAGGACGCGCCACAGCTCCTCGTGGCGACCCTCGGTGATGAGGTGGATGTCGACCTCGCCGAGCGTGGGGAGGAAGCGGTAGGGGTCGTCGGTCGTGTGCTTGAACCCGTCGCCCCAGTCGACGGCGACGCGGTAGTCCGGCACCTGGTCGCCCTCGATGCTGGCGACCCAGACGCCCTCGTGCTCGTGCTCGAAGGGCACCGTCCGGCCGTCCAGGACCAGGTCCACCGCCGTCGCGCGGGGCTTGAGGGTGCGGATGCTGACCGTGCCGTCCGCGACCCGGCCGCCCAGCACGGAGTGGGGGTCGTGGTGGTGTCCGTGGACGAGCCGGTTGATCTGGTCGGTGTGCATCGGCAGGTGCCGCGGGCCGCGTCCGGCGCTCGCGGCCTTGTCCCGGCCGTATGCCGTCGCCTGCTTGGCGACCTCGGCGCCGCTGCGCGCGGCCGCCCCCACTACGGAGGCGGCCAGGCCGGCCACCGCGCCCGCGACGCCGGCGACGCCGCCGTCCTTGGTGGGCCGGTCGGTGCCGGTGGGCCGCTGGTAGCGGGTGGCGCCTCCGGTGGGCTGCTCGGGCGTGCGGTCGTCGGTGGGCTGGTGCACAGTGTCTCCCTTCGCTGCGGCCACGAGCCGCTCGACGGCGGTCGTGGGGATGGGCAGCCACGAGGGGCGGTTGCGTGCCTCGTAGACCACTTCGTACAGGGCCTTGTCGAGCTCCAGGGCTCGCAGGACCTCGGGCTCGTCGCGGGGGTCGCGGCCGGTCGCCTCGGCGTAGCCGTCGAGGAAGGCCTCGCGCGACGCGCGGGCCCAGGCGTCGGCGGCGTCGGCCCGGCCGGCGTCCTCCTGGCTCACCGAGCCGGCGGCGTAGTCGAAGGACCGGAGCATCCCGGCGACGTCGCGCACCGCCAGGTCGGGCAGGGTGCGCTCGGCGAGGGGGCGCAGTGGCTCGCCCTCGAAGTCCAGCAGCACCCACCCGCGGCCGGGGACGTCCAGCACCTGGCCGAGGTGGTAGTCGCCGTGGATCCGCTGCAGCGGCGGCCACTGCGCGTCCTGGGCGGCGCCGAGGAGGCGCTCCACGTCCGGCTCCAGCTCGCGCAGCGGCGGGTGGGCCTCGGCGGCCAGGACGTAGCGGGAGCGCATGGACAGCGACAGCGCCTTGTGGTCCTCCGGGCCGGCCTGCACCGTCGGCATGACCTCGGCGAGAGTGCGGTGCACCTCGCCGGTGGCGACGCCGAGGGCGTGGGCGCGCTCGGTGAAGTCGTCGCCGGCCGCGGCCGCCTCCAGGGCGACCCGCCAGGCATCCCGCACGCCCGGGAGGAACTCCTGGGCGAAGGCGAGGTGGCCGTGGGCCTCGTGGCCGTCCACCGACCAGCGGCCGCGCAGCGCGCCGAGGGGCGCGGGCACGAGCGTCGAGCCGGCGTCGGCGAGCGCCGACTGCACCGTCACGTCCGGGTTGTCCCCGGCCGACAGCACGCGGAACACCTTGACGATCAAGGGAGTCGCAGACCGACCCGGGTCGCCGGACGGCTCGATGATGATGGAGGTGTTGGACTGCTCGCCCTTGAGGACCGAGCTCCGGCCGACCTCCGGCGCCGCGGGGGCGGAGCCCGAAACGCTCGTCACGGGCTCGCCCGCGACGAGCGTGTCGACCACGCCGTGGTCGGGCGTGGAGCCGGTGTCGCCCTCGGCGATGGTGCGCAGCAGCTCGGCGACGTAGACGGGGTCGTGCGGACCGTCGTAGACGTAGCGGGTCCCGAGCACCGAGTGCTCGACGGTGCCGACGAGGGCGTGCTCGGCGCCCTCGAGGGGCTCGGCGCGGTAGGTCAGCGGCACCTGGTAGAGCACCGCCGGCTCCGCCGCGGTGTCGCGCAGCAGCAGCGTCTCGATGCCGACCTGCCCCGCGGGGTCCTCGAAGCGGTAGCCGCCCACGCGGGTCAGCGCGGGCTCATGGTCCTTGCCGACGTACCACCGCTGCGCGCCGATCCACGCCTGCACGGTCTCCACCTTGGTGGGGGTCAGCTCGGCGCCGGCCTCGATCTTGGACGTCCCGGCCATCTCAGACCTCACCTCCTGCCGCGCCGGTCTCCTCGGCGGGCGTCCTGCGGATCAGCTGCAGCCAGAAGAAGTCGCGCGATCCCATCGTCACGGTGAACCTGCCGTCGGCGTCGACCGAGCCGAAGCCGGAGCCGCCGAACAGGTCGACGGCCTGGGCGCCGGCATACGACGCGGGCAGCTGCACCCGGGTCCCCTGGGGCCGCGGGGAGAGGTTGTTGACGCACAGCACGCTCTCCGCGGGCGCATCCTCGGTGGCGTCCTGCGGGCTGAGGTCGCGCACGAAGGCCAGGATCGCGTCGTTGTCGGTCGGCATGACCTCGAAGGTGCCCATCCCCATGACCGGGTGGTGCTTGCGCACCTGCAGCATCCCGCGCATCCAGTGCAGCAGCGACGAGCTCGACGCCATCGCCGCCTCGACGTTGACGTTGTTGTGGTGATAGACGAGCGACTGGATGACGGGCAGGTAGAGCTTGCCCGGGTCCGCGGTGGAGAAGCCGGCGTTGCGGTCCGGGGTCCACTGCATCGGGGTCCGCACCGCGTCGCGGTCGGTGAGCCAGATGTTGTCGCCCATCCCGATCTCGTCGCCGTAGTAGAGGCACGGCGACCCCGGCAGCGACAGCACCAGCGCGTTGATCAGCTCGATCTCGGCGCGGGAGTTGTCGAGCAGCGGCGCGAGGCGGCGCCGGATGCCGACGTTGGCCTTCATCCGCGGGTCGGGGGCGTACCAGCCGTACATCGCGGCGCGCTCCTCCGCGTCCACCATCTCCAGCGTCAGCTCGTCGTGGTTGCGCAGGAAGGTGCCCCACTGGGTGCCGGTCGGGATCGCGGGCGTCTCCTCGAGCACCTTGACGATCGGGGTCGCCTTGCCCTCGCGCAGCGCGTAGTAGAGCCGCGGCATCACCGGGAAGTGGAAGCACATCTGGCACTCCGGCGCCTCCTCGGAGCCGAAGTAGTCCACGACCTCGTGGGGCATCTGGTTGGCCTCGGCCAGCAGGATGCGGCCGGGGTACTCCTCGTCGACCATCTCGCGCAGCCGCGCCAGGAACTCGTGGGTCCGGGGGTGGTTCTCGCCGTTGTGCCCCTCCTCCTCGAAGAGGTAGGGGACCGCGTCGAGCCGGAAGCCGTCGATGCCCATGTCCATCCAGTAGCGGACGATGTCGAACATCTCGTCCTGCACCTTGGGGTTCTCGAAGTTGAGGTCCGGCTGGTGGGAGAAGAACCGGTGCCAGAAGAACTGCCGCCGGACCGGGTCGAAGGTCCAGTTGGACACCTCCGTGTCCACGAAGATGATCCGGGCCTCGGAGTACTTCGTGTCGTCGTCGGACCACACGTAGTAGTCGCCGTAGGGGCCCTCGGGCTCGGACCGGCTCGCCTGGAACCACGGGTGCTGGTCGCTGGTGTGGTTCATCACGAAGTCGGTGATGATCCGGATCCCGCGGGCGTGGGCCTGCGACACCAGCTCCTTGAACTCCGGCAGCGTCCCGAACTCCGGCAGCACCGCGCGGTAGTCGGCGATGTCGTAGCCGCCGTCGCGCAGCGGCGATGCGTAGAACGGGGGCAGCCACAGGCAGTCGACGCCGAGCCACTGCAGGTAGTCGAGCTTGCCGAGCAGACCCGTGAAGTCGCCCGCACCGGAGCCGTTGCTGTCCGCGAAGGCGCGCACCAGCACCTCGTAGAACACGGCTTTGCGGAACCAGCTGGGGTCGTGCTTGAGACCAGGCTGGTTGAGGTTGAGGCCTTGCACCTGTCAGAACCTCCGAACGTGGACGATGTGGACGGGCTCCGCGTCGCGGCCGACCCGCACGAAGTTGTGCGCGCCCCAGTGCCAGCTGGCGTCGCTCAGCTCGTCGTGGGCGACGAAGGTGTCGCCGTAGCCGAGGCCGAGCGCCGGCATGTCCAGGTGGACCCAGGACTCTCGCGTGGAGTGCGGGTCGAGGTTAGCGACGACGATGACGGTGTCGTCGCGCCCGTCCGGTGTCCGGGCGGTCTTGGAGAAGACGATGATGTTCTCGTCCTCGCAGTGGTGGAAGGTGATGTTGCGCAGCAGCCGCAGCGAGGGGTGCCAGTGCCGGATCTGGTTGAGCCGGCGCAGGTAGCCGTCCAGCGACTGCCCCTCCTTGACGCCCCCGGGGGCGTAGTCGGCCCAGCGGCGGTCCTTGAGCTGGTACTTCTCGTTGTCGACCTGCTCCTCGGCGCCCGGCCGCGCCACGCACTCCATGAGCTCGTATCCGGCGTAGATGCCGTAGGTGGGGACCAGGGTGGCCGCGAGCGCCGCCCGGGCCTTCCACGCCGCGGGCCCGCCGTACTGCATGTACGGGGTGAGGATGTCGTGCGTCGTCGGCCAGAAGGACGGGCGCATGTAGGCCGCCGCGTCGCCCGACAGCTCGTTGAGGTACTCCTCGATCTCCCACTTCTCGTTGCGCCACGCGTAGTAGGTGTAGCTCTGCTGGAACCCGATCTTGCCGAGGGTGTGCATCATCGCGGGCTTGGTGAAGGCCTCCGCCAGCCAGATGATGTCCGGGCGGGACTCCGCGACGTCCTGGATCAGCCACTGCCAGAACTCCACCGGCTTGGTGTGCGGGTTGTCGACGCGGAAGAGCGTCACGCCGTGGTCGATCCACACCTGGATGACGTCCCGCACGGCCTGGTAGATGCCGTCGGGGTCGTTGTCGAAGTTGAGCGGGTAGATGTCCTGGTACTTCTTCGGCGGGTTCTCGGCATACGCGATGGTCCCGTCGGCGCGGGTCGTGAACCACTCCGGGTGCTCGGTGACCCACGGGTGGTCCGGGGAGCACTGCAGCGCGATGTCCAGCGCCACCTCGAGGCCCAGCTCGCGGGCGCGCGCCACGAAGGCGTCGAAGTCCTCGAAGGTCCCGAGGGTCGGCTCGATCGCGTCATGCCCGCCCGCCTCCGACCCGATGGCGTATGGCGACCCCGGGTCCAGCGGGCCGGCGTGCAGCGTGTTGTTGGGGCCCTTGCGGTTGGTGCTGCCGATGGGGTGGATCGGGGTGAGGTAGACGACGTCGAAGCCCATGTCCCGGATCGCCGGCAGCCGCTCGGCGGCGGTGCGCAGCGTGCCCGTGTGCCAGGTGCCGTCCTCGTCCTGGTAGGCACCCTCGGAGCGCGGGAAGATCTCGTACCACGCCCCGGCCAGCGCGAGCGGGCGCTCCACCAGCCACGACTGCTCGGGCGAGGGGGAGACGAAGTCGCGCAGCGGCCGCGCGGAGAGCTCGCGCTCGACGGGGGCGCCGGCGCCGGCATACAGCCGGTCCAGGGCGGGGCTGGAGGTGTCGCGCAGGCTCGCCACGGCGTCCAGCAGCACCTGGCGCTGCTCCGGGGTGCGGTCGACCTCGGCGAGGGCCCGCTCGAGCACGCGGGCGCCCTCCTCGAGCATCAGGCCCACGTCGACGCCGGCCTCGACCTTGATGATCGCGTCGTGGTGCCAGGTGCCGTAGGGGTCCGACCAGCCCTCGACCCGGAAGGACCACAGGCCCTCCCGGTCGGCGCTGATCTCGGCCTCCCAGAAGGACAGGCCGACGTTGCTGCACCGCATCGGCACGTGGTGCACGACGCCGTCCGGGTCGGTGAGCGCGACGCTCGCGTTGACCGCGTCGTGGCCCTCCCGGAAGACCCGGGCGGTGACGGGGAACGGCTCGTGGGTCACGGACTTGGCCGGCCGGCGGCCCTCGTCGACCCGCGGGGTCACGTCGAGCACGGGGATGCGGCCGATGGGGAGCTGGGGGGCGGATGACAGTCTTGTGGCGGTCACTCGGTTCACGCTACCCACATCGGACCCGGGACACTCGTCGGAGTTCGCGCCACCGGGCGGGGGAGGGTCCACTACAGTGGCGACAGGTCCCGGACCGTGGCACACCGCGTCGGAGCGGCCCAAGACCTTGATCCGCCACGTGCCGGGCAGACCACGACCCTCGGAGGCGAGATGACCCAGCACCCCGCGCGCCCGGCTTCTGACAGCAGCTGGCTGGCGGACGAGAACCCGCAGGCCTACAGCGACGACTACACCGGGCCGGCCATCGCGCCGACCAACGCGCTGGCCTCGGCGCCGGTGGGTGGGCCCCCGCGGACCGTCGACGGCTTCGCCCGGGAGTTTTTGCGCGAGCTCAACTTCGGGGAGGGCGTGGCGCTGTCCCGGTCCTCGCGCAACGACCAGTACCTCGCGCTGGCCCGCACGATCCGGCACTACCTCATGGCCGACTGGCTGGAGACGGCGCGCCGGCGCCGCGAGCAGCCCACCAAGATGGTCGGCTACCTGTCCGCGGAGTACCTCCTCGGCCGCCAGCTCGGCAACGCGCTGCTGGCCACCGACCTCGGCAGCATCGCCGAGCAGGCGCTCGCCTCCCTCGGCCTGGACCTGCAGACGCTGCGCGCGCAGGAGGTCGAGCCGGGCCTCGGCAACGGCGGCCTCGGCCGGCTCGCAGCCTGCTTCATCGACTCGCTGGCCACGATGGACGTGCCCTGCATCGGCTACGGCATCCGCTACGAGTACGGCATCTTCCGGCAGACCTTCGAGGGCGGCCGTCAGGTCGAGGTCCCCGACAACTGGCTGGAGTACGGCGCGCCCTGGGAGTTCCCGCACCCCGACCGCGCCGTCCAGGTGGGCTTCGGCGGCCGCACCGACAAGACCGTGGGCGAGGACGGCGTGGAGCGCTCCCGCTGGGTGCCCGACTGGAGCGTCCTCGGCGTGCCCTACCACTACATGGTCCCGGGCTTCCAGAACGGCGTCGTCAACACCCTCCGGCTGTGGAGCGCGCGGGCGACCAAGGAGTTCGACCTGCAGATCTTCAACTCCGGGGATTACGCGCAGGCGGTGCGCTCGCAGACCTTCGCGGAGAACATCTCCAAGGTGCTCTACCCCGAGGACTCCACGCCGCAGGGGCGCGAGCTGCGGCTGCAGCAGCAGTACTTCTTCGTGGCCTGCTCGCTCAAGGACTACCTCGACCGCACCCTCGAGCCGGGCTTCGACCTGCACGACCTGCCCGACCGGATCATCTTCCAGCTCAACGACACCCACCCCGTCATCGCCATCCCCGAGCTGATGCGCCTGCTCGTCGACGAGAAGGGCTTCGGCTGGGACGAGGCGTGGGAGGTCACCCGCCGCTGCTTCGCCTACACCTGCCACACGCTGCTGCCCGAGGCGCTCGAGGTCTGGCCGGTCGAGCTCATGGGGCGTCTGCTGCCGCGCCACCTGGAGATCATCTACCGCATCAACGAGGAGTTCCTCGCCCAGGTGCGCGAGACCTTCCCCGGCGACGAGCTCCGGGTGCGGCGCATGTCGATCATCCAGGACCACCCCGAGCGCGCGGTGCGTATGGCGAACCTCGCCACCGTCGCCGGGGTCAAGGTCAACGGCGTCGCCGAGCTGCACTCCCAGCTGCTGCGCGACAAGGTCCTGCCGGACTTCTCGGCGATGTGGCCGGAGAAGTTCACCAACGTCACCAACGGGGTGACGCCGCGCCGCTTCATGCGGCTGGCCAACCCCTCGCTGTCGCAGCTGATCACCGAGACGATCGGGGTGGGCTGGGAGACCAAGCTGGACCGGCTGGCGAGCCTGGAGGCCTACGCCGACGACGAGGAGTTCCGCGAGCGCTTCCGCGCGACCAAGCAGGCCAACAAGGACCGGCTGCGCCGGCTGCTCGTGGTCCGCGACGGCATCGAGCTCCCCGAGGAGGGGATGGTCGACGTCATGGTCAAGCGGCTGCACGAGTACAAGCGGCAGACTCTCAAGCTGCTGCACATCGTCTCGACCTACCAGCAGATCGTGGACGGCGAGGTGGCTCGCGAGGACGTGGTGCCGCGCACCTTCGTCTTCGGCGCCAAGGCGGCTCCCGGCTACCACATGGCCAAGGAGATCATCTACCTGATCAACGCCGTCGCGGCGACGATCAACGCCGACGAGCGGGTCCGCGGCACGCTGACGGTGGCCTTCCCGGCCAACTACAACGTCACGCTGGCCAACAAGCTCATCCCGGCCGCCGACCTGTCCGAGCAGATCTCGCTCGCGGGCAAGGAGGCGTCCGGCACCGGCAACATGAAGTTCGCCCTCAACGGCGCGCTCACCATCGGCACCGACGACGGCGCCAACGTCGAGATCCGCAAGCTCGTCGGGGACGACAACTTCTTCCTCTTCGGCATGTCCGAGCCGCAGGTCGCCGAGCTGCAGGCCAAGGGCTACGTCCCGACGTCCTGCTACGAGTCCAACCCGCGGCTGCGCGCGGCGATGGACCTGCTGGCGAGCGGTCACTTCACCGGCGGCGACCGCGGGCTGGCGGCTCCGGTGGTGGACGACCTGCTCTACAACGACCGGTTCATGACGCTGGCGGACTTCCAGTCCTACGTCGACGCGCAGGCGCGGGTCGACGCGGCCTACCGCGACCAGGACGCCTGGACGCGCTCGGCGATCCTCAACGTCGCCCGGTGCGGGTTCTTCTCCTCCGACCGGTCGATGAAGGACTACCTGCGCCGCATCTGGATGCCCACCCACGACTAGACCTGCCGCCGGCCCTCGATCCCGCCGGGGCTCCTTGAGCAGGCAGGATCCGCGGCCGCCGGCAGGTTTGTGGGGTGCCAGGGCACGATCGGTGCCCTGGCACCCGCCTCAGCGGATGACGATCGCGTCGCCCACGGCACGCTCCCCGGCGGCGTCGGACGGGTGGGTGACCAGCCGTCCGCCCACGACCATCGCCGTGGAGCCGCCGCCGTCGAGGTTGAGGGCGTCCCGCAGCCCCAGGTCCTGGGCGACCTGCGCCGCCTCAGGGATCGTGAGGCCCAGCTCGCCGACCTGCCGCCCGTCGACCGTCACCAGCAGGGTGCGACCGCGCGCGTCCACCCCGGCGAAGGTGCGCGGGTTGCGCTGCAGCACCCAGCCGTAGTCGAAGCTGGGGTCGTCCGCGTGGTGCATGCCGTCGCGGCGCTGCGTCACGTGCAGCTCACCGCCGCGCACCAGCTCCGGGCCGCCGTTGACGACGGTGGTGCCCTTGCGGTCCAGACGCTCGGACCCGTCCGTCATCGACTGCACCACGTCGGCCCGGTCGCCCACCTTCACGGCCGACACGGCCTCGATCAGCGGGCCCGTGACCTGCACCGACGTCTGGCCCTTGCCGAGCATGGTGCCCCGCTGGTCGCGGACCGCGATGACCCGCCCGCGATGCATCACCACCTCGACCCCCGGGCCGCTCGGGGTGCGGGCGCCGAACTCCGGGGTGTAGGCGACGGCCTCGCTCGGGTCCACGCAGGTGACGTCGTGCAGCGGCAGCGCGGTGGGCAGGTCGGTGAGGTCGCCACCGCAGCTGCGGATCTTGCCGATCACGCGGTCAATGCCGTCGAGGCGCACCTCGGTCGCCCCGACCCGCAGCCGACCCTGCCAGACCGGGTGAGCCACGCGCGTATGCCGACCGCCCGGGTCAAGCGCGAGGGCGGGACGTCCCGTGACGGCCTCGGACAGCAGGCGTCCGTCGTAGACGCCGGCGCCGGCGGGGTCCCCCTCCGCCCCGGCCGACGGGTCCATCACGAAGAACCCGCCGTTGACCGCGGCCACGGCCCGGGTGAAGGCCGACAGCTCCGAGGTGCGCTCGCGCCGCTCGAGGTCGGGGCCGAAGGTCGCGCCGAGCCTCCCGCGGAAGCGGTGCGGGTCGATGGTCAGCACGTTGATGGTCCAGGGCCCCCGGGCGGCGACGTCACCGTCCCAGCCGGTCCACCACGAGCGCGCCGCGAACTTCTTGGCCTTGAGCTGCGCCATCAGGGCGTCGGCGCGAGCCTTGTCGGTGGGGCGCTCGTCCAGGCGCAGGCGGTAGCCGATCACCGAGGCGGGGAGGTCGGCGACGGCCGGCTGCCGCACCGCCTCGATCGAGGCGGCGAGACCGGCTGCCGCGAGGCGCTCGCGCTGCGCCAGGGCCGCCGCCCGGTCCTGGACGGAGCGGGCGGGGGCGTCAGGGTCGGTGGACGCCAGCGCCGGCATGCTGACCTCGACCACCCAGCGCAGCGACGGGTCGCTCTCGCCGCGGGAGATCACGGTGCGGGTCACGCCGGGGGCGACGGTCGTCGTCATACGGCTCTCGACCAGGTCCGAGGCGCCCAGGTGCAGGGGACCGGAGGGGCTCGGGCGACGGTGGGCGGGGGAGGAGGCGGTGAGTCCGGCAGCGTCGGCGTGGACGGCCGTGGCGGTGGCCGCGGCGGGGCCCGCCGCGGACGTGGCGGCGGCGAGGAGGGCGGCCGGGGCCGCCAGCCCGAGGAGGGCGGATCGCGTGCGAGTCATGCCGGGAGGCTAGGGATCCCGGGCGACGGCCAGGTGACCGGTCGGCGCCCGGACGCGGTCGTCGAGGTGAAGCCGGGCCCCGAGAGGACCGGCCGACGGCGCGCGGGGCGGGTCAGGGACCGACGACGCGGTAGATCTGCATCGACGGACCGGCCACCGTCGTCGGCCGCCCGGGGGAGAACACGCCGTCCTCGGTGCGCGGCCGCTCCCACGTGCTGTCCCACACCAGCCGGTAGCCCGACGCCGTGCCGACCCGCGGGAGCGCCACCTCGGTGTCGTGCACCGACCCGTGCATCACGAGCAGGAAGGACACGTCCTCGCACACCGAGCCGTCGAGGTAGGCGACCAGCGTGTGGTTGGTGGGATCGTGCCAGGTCGTGGCGGGCATCATCTCGCCGTTGCGGGCGAACCACATGAGGTCCCGCCCACCGTCCGGGGCCACCGGCCGCGGCCCGAAGAACGCCGGCTGCCGCAGCACGGGGTGCTCGCGTCGCAGCCGGGCCAGCCACGCCGTGGTCTCGACCAGGTCCTCCTGCCAGGGCGCGAGCTGCCAGTCCACCCACCCGAGCGGGTTGTCCTGGCAGTAGGCGTTGTTGTTGCCGCGCTGGGACCGGCCGAGCTCGTCCCCGGCCACCAGCATGGGCACCCCCGCCGAGACGAAGAGCGTGCCGAGCAGGTTGCGCATCGAGCGGCGCCGCCGCGCGGCGGTCGCCTCGTCGGAGGGGCCCTCGACGCCATGGTTCCAGGAGCGGTTGTGGCCCGAGCCGTCGCGGTTGTCCTCGCCGTTGGCGCCGTTGTGCTTGGTGTCGTATGCCGTCAGGTCGGCGAGCGTGAAGCCGTCGTGCGCGGCGACGAAGTTGACGGAGGCCAGGGGGTTGCGGTCGTGGTGGCCGAAGAGGTCCTCCGAGCCCGCGAGCCGGGTCGCGAGGTCAGAGACGCCGTGCCCCGCCTGCAGGTGCTGGGAGCGGGCCGGGTCCACCAGCCAGAAGTTGCGCACCCCGTCGCGGAACCGGTCGTTCCACTCGAGGAAGGGCGGCGGGAACTGTCCGGTCCGCCAGCCGTTGAAGCCCACGTCCCAGGGCTCGGCGATCAGCTTGACCCGGCCCAGCACGGGGTCGGCCCGCAGCGCCATCAGGAAGGGGTGGTCGGGGTCGTAGCCGTCGTCGCGGCCGCGGCCGAGGGCCACCGCGAGGTCGAAGCGGAACCCGTCGACGTGGAACTCGGTGACCCACTGGCGCAGCGAGTCCAGCACCAGCCGCATCGGCACCACGTGCCGGGTGTCCACGGTGTTGCCGCAGCCGGTGACGTCCACGTCGCCGCCGCGGCCGTCGAGGCGGTAGTAGGTGGCGGCGTCCAGGCCGCGCAGCGACAGGGTGGCGCCGTCGACGCCCTGCTCGCAGGTGTGGTTGTAGACGACGTCGAGGATGACCTCCAGCCCCGCCTCGTGCAGCGCCTTGACCATGCCCTTGACCTCGTCGATCACGCCCTGGGGGTCCCGGGCCGCGGCGTATCCGGCGTGCGGCGCGCAGAACCCGAGGGTGTTGTAGCCCCAGTGGTTGGTGAGGCCGCGCAGCACCAGCTGCGGCTCGGTGGTGAAGGCGTGGATGGGGAGCAGCTCCACCGCGGTGACGCCGATGCGCCGGAGGTGGGCGATGGTGGCGGGGTGGGCGAGGCCGGCATACGTGCCGCGCAGCGGCTCGGGGACCCCCGGGAGGGTCATGGTGAGCCCCTTGACGTGGGCCTCGTAGATCACGCTGCGCGACAGGGGGGTCCGCGGCTGGCGGTCGCCGTCCCAGTCGAAGCCGTCCGCGACCACGACGCCGCGCGGCACGAAGGGCGCGCTGTCGCGCGGGTCCTGGATGTCCGGGTCGCCGCGCAGCGAGGACCCCACGGTGTGGCCGAAGACCTCCGGGCACCAGGTGACCCCGCCCTCGACGGCGCGGGCGTAGGGGTCCAGCAGCAGCTTGGCGGGGTTGTGCCGGTGGCCGTCCCACGGGCGCCACGGCCCGTGCACCCGGAAGCCGTAGCGCTGCCCCGCGCGCACCCCCGGGACGACGTCGAACCACGTCCCGAACGCCCGGTGGCGCAGCGGCACCCGTCGCTCGCTGGCGCCGGTCGTGTCGCCCGGGTCGAAGAGGCACAGCTCGACCGCGTCGGCGTGCCCGGCGAAGACCGCCACCTCGGCGCCCTCGGCGGTGAGGGTGACGCCGAGAGCCGGGGGCTGGTCGTACGTGCGGGGCGTCATGGCCCCGAGCATAGGCGCGTGGTGACCGAGCCCCGGGGAGGCGGCTACGGTTGGGGCATGACGGATCCCACCTCCATCCCCAACTTCCCGCCACCCGCGGACGAGCACCCGCTGCGGGGCCAGGTCATCGACGCCCTGCACGACGACGGGTTCATGGCCGACATCGACGCCGACGGCGACGTCGCCTTCAAGGTGCAGGGTCAGCAGCTCTTCGTGCGGTGCATCGAGGGCGACGTGACGATCATGCGCGTCTTCGGCCAGTGGCAGATCGGCGAGGACGTCCCCCAGGACGAGCTCACCCAGCTGCGCGCGTGCAACGAGCTGTCCCTGCGCATGAGCGTCGTCAAGGCCGGTCTCGCCGGGGGCACCCTCGTCGTGACCGCCGAGCACGTCATGCTCCCCGGCGTCGACGTCAAGGTGCTGCTGCCGATGACCACCTCCGTGGTGCTCGCGGCGGTGCAGACCTGGCACCAGATCGTCACCGGCAACGCCCAGTTCGACACCGGCCTGGTGCCGGGCGAGGACGACGGCCCCGACGGGTCGCGGCCCCAGGCCTGAGCCGACCCGGTCGCGGGCCAGGCGTCGTATGACGCCCCGCGCCCCCGGCCGTCCTGGTGACGGCCGGGGGCGCGCGTCTCGTGGTCCTGACGTGGTCTTGACTTGGTCTGCCAAGTTACCTGCCAGTAATGTAGTTGAGTAGCCCCAACGGGGCCCGCACACGACCCCGACGATCGAGAGAGAAGGACCTGCACGCATGGACATCGTTGTCTGCGTCAAGCACGTGCCGGACGCCCAGGGCGACCGCGGCTTCGACGACTCCAACTGGACCACCGACCGGCAGGCCGTGGACGGTCTCATGTCCGAGCTCGACGAGTACCCCCTCGAGGAGGCGCTGCGGCTGGTCGAGGCCGGCGAGGGCACCATCACCGTCATCACGATGGGCCCCGACGCGGCGGCCGACGCCGTCAAGAAGGCCCTCCAGATGGGCGCCGACAAGGGCGTCCACATCAACGACGAGGCGCTGCACGGGTCGGACTCGGTGGCCACCTCGCTGGTGCTCGCCGAGGCGATCAAGAAGGTCGGGCAGCCCGACCTGGTGATGTTCGGCATGGCCTCCACCGACGGTGGCATGAGCGTCGTGCCCGCCATGGTCGCCGAGCGCCTCGGCCTGCCGCAGGCGACGCTGGCCTCGGAGATCACCGTCGACGGCGGCACCGTCAGCATCCGCCGGGACGGTGACACCGCGACCCAGCGCATCAAGGCGGCCCTGCCCGCCGTCGTGTCGGTCACCGACCAGACCGGCAACGAGCCGCGCTACCCCTCCTTCAAGGGGATCATGGCCGCCAAGAAGAAGCCCGTGGAGACCTGGTCGCTGGCCGACCTCGGCGTCGACGCCGCGCAGGTCGGGCTGGGCGCCGCCGCCACCACGGTGGCCCAGGCGACGCCACGCCCGCCCCGCGAGCAGGGCACGATCGTCAAGGACGAGGGCACCGGCGGCACCCAGCTCGCCGAGTTCCTCGCGTCCAAGAAGTTCATCTGAGCCGGCCGTTAAGACAAAGGAGTTCACTGACATGGCTGAAGTTCTCGTCCTGGTCGACCACACCGACGGCAAGCTCAAGAAGACCTCCGCCGAGCTGCTGACCCTGGCCCGCCGCGTCGGGGAGCCCAGCGCGGTCTTCCTCGGCACGGGGGTCGAGACCGCCCTCCCGGTCCTCGCCAAGTACGGCGCCGAGAAGGTCTACGTCAACGACGACACGTCGCTGGGTGACCACCTCGTCGGTCCCACCGTCGACGCGCTCGCCGCCGTCGTCGAGCAGGCCTCGCCCGTCGCGGTCCTGCTGACCTCCGGCGTCGACGCCGCCGAGGTCGCGGGCCGCCTCGCGGTGCGCTGCGGCGGCGGCGTCATCACCGACGCCGTCGACGTGCAGGGCGGTGGCCAGGGCATCCTCACCACGCAGTCCGTCTTCGCGGGCAACTGGACCGTCCAGGCCACCGGCGCCTCGGGCCCGACCTTCGTGACGGTCAAGCCGGGGTCGGTCACCCCGGAGGCCGTGCAGGGTGCCGCCGCCCAGCAGGCGGTGGCCGCGGAGATCTCCGAGACCTCCAAGGGCGCCCGCATCGTCGACAGCCAGCCCAAGCAGTCGACCGGCCGCCCCGACCTCGCCACGGCCCAGGTCGTGGTGTCCGGCGGTCGCGGGACCGGCGGCGACTTCGGCCCGGTCGAGGCCTTCGCCGACTCGATGAAGGCCGCCGTGGGCGCCTCCCGCGCCGCGGTCGACGCCGGGTGGTACCCCCACTCCGCGCAGGTCGGCCAGACCGGCAAGCAGGTGTCCCCGCAGCTCTACGTCGCGTGCGGCATCTCCGGGGCGATCCAGCACCGCGCCGGGATGCAGACGTCCAAGACGATCGTCGCGGTCAACAAGGACGAGGAGGCGCCGATCTTCGAGCTCGTCGACTTCGGCGTCGTGGGCGACCTGTTCACCGTGCTGCCGCAGGCGACCGAGGCCGTCACCAAGCGCTGAACCTACCGCCGGTAGCACGATCGACCGGCCTTCCTTCCGCAGGCAGGTTATGCCGCCGGCGGCAGGTTTGCGGGGCCGTCACCTGACGCCAGGTGGCGGCCCCGCTCCGGCATACGGCTAGGTTGGGTCCTGGCGGCGGAACCCGACCGGTGCACCCCACGTCCACGGGGAGAGCGGCCCACCGCCGCGAGATGGGGGAGCTGACATGACCACTCGACGATCCCAGGTCGTCGCCCTCGGCATGACCGCGGTCCTGGCCGGCGCGCTGACGGGGTGCTCGCAGGAGACGCGGCGCACCAGCGCGGGCGTCTGCGTCGACGCCCAGACCGACGAGCGCCTGCCGGACACGGAGTGCGACGGCCGCCGCTCCCGGGCCGGGTTCGTGGGGCACCCGGCGCGCTGGTACTACTACAACGACGGGGCGCGGGTGCCGCGGGTCGGGCAGCGGGTGAGCGGCGGGTCGTTCAGCGCCCCGAGCGACCACAGCTATGTCACCGGCGGCGTGGACCCCAAGGGCACCACCAAGCTGTCCTCCGGCTCCGTCACCGGCGGCAAGTCCACCACGATCTCGCGCGGCGGCTTCGGCGGGTCCGGCAGCAAGGGCTCGAGCTGATGCGCCGCCTCGCCTCGCACCCCCGGGAGGGGTGGCGCCGCACGGTCGAGTCCCAGGGCCTCGTCTACCCTGTCACCGTCGCCGCTGACGGCACCGAGAAGCCCTACTGGTGGGAGGAGGCCTGCTACGAGCTGACCTCCGCCGAGGTGGACCACCTCGAGGGCGCCACCGAGCAGCTGCACGCGATGTCCCTGGAGGCCGCCCGCTTCCTGGTGACCGGCCAGATGGGCTCGCTCGGGCTGCCCGAGGGGTCGTTGCGGCTCGCCGCCGCGTCGCTGGACGCCGGGACCCCCTCGCTCTACGGCCGTTTCGACCTGCGCTACGACGGGACCGGCCCGGCCAAGCTGCTGGAGTACAACGCCGACACCCCGACCGGGTTGCTGGAGTCCGCGGTGGTCCAGTGGTTCTGGCTGCAGGACGTCCACCCGGACCGCGACCAGTGGAACTCCGTGCACGAGAGGCTGATCGCCGCCTGGCAGGACATGGCGCCGCGGATCACCCAGCCGGTGTGGTTCGCCCACAGCGAGCACGAGACCTCCGGCGAGGAGTGGATGACCGTCACCTACCTGCGCGACACCTGCGAGCAGGCGGGCCTGGCCACCCAGGGCCTGACGATGGGGCAGATCGGCTACAACGAGGCCGCGGAGTACTTCGTGGGCCACGAGGCGCAGATGCTGCGCACCTGCTTCGCGCTCTACCCCTGGGAAGACATGCTGCGCGAGCCCTTCGGGCGGTGGGTCGAGCCACGTCCCAACCCGATGTTCGGCACCACCTGGCTCGAGCCGCCCTGGAAGGTCGTGCTGTCCAACAAGGCCCTGCTCGCCGCGCTCTGGCACCTCTACCCCGGTCACGAGCTGCTGCTGCCCGCCTACCTCGACGACCCGGGACCGCTGACCGAGTGGGTCGCCAAGCCGTTGCACGGCCGCGAGGGCGACAACATCCGTGTCCAGGCCGCGGGGGTGCAGCTCTCCCAGCCCGGCCCGTATGGCGGGGAGGGGTACTGCTACCAGCAGTGGTGCCCCCTGCCCGAGCTCGACGGCAACAAGGCCGTGCTCGGGTGCTGGGTGGTCGACGGGCACGCCGCGGGCCTCGGCATCCGGGAGAGCGACGGCTGGATCACCGACTACGGCGCGCGCTTCGTGCCGCACCTCATCGACACCGCAGCACCGAGCGGCGCCCAGCGCGAGGCCTGGGTCGCCGAGGACCGGAGAGGACGCTAGATGCTGGAGAGCATGCTGTTCGCGGCGATTTACTGCCTGGTGGGGATCGCCCTGCTGACCATGGGATTCGTGGTGATCGACCTGTTGACGCCGGGGCGGCTCGGGCAGCGGATCTACGCGGAGCGGTCGATGAGCGCCGCCGTCGTGGTGGCGGCGGAGTTCCTCGGGCTCGGGGCGATCGCCTTCACCACCATCTGGACCAACGGGGCCGGTGGCTTCGGTGCGGCCCTGGGGTGGACGGTCGCCTTCGGGGTGCTGGGGATCGCGCTGCAGGCACTGAGCTTCGTCGTGCTCGACGCGATCACGCCGGGCTCGCTGCGCGCCATGGCGGTGGAGCGGGAGCTGCACCCCGGCGCCGTCACCGCCGCCGCCGCGATGGTCGCCGTGAGCGCCATCGTCTGCGCCTCCATCGCCTGACCGGGCGCGTCAGGGGTCCGGGGTGTCCGGGGTGTCAGAGGTGGCAGGGGTCTGTCGGAGCGGCGACCTAGACTCGGGGGCGTGCAGCAGCAGAGCTACCTGGACCACGCCGCGACCACGACGACCTACCCCGAGGTGATCGAGGCGGTCGCCGCGCAGCGCGCGGTCGTCGGCAACCCCTCCAGCCTGCACACCGCGGGCCGCGCGGCGCGTCGCGTCGTCGAGGAGCGGCGGGAGCAGATCGCCGACCTCGTGGGGGCGCGCCCGAGCGAGGTCGTCTTCATGAGCGGCGGCACCGAGGCCGACAACCTGGCGGTGATCGGCAGCTATCGGGCGCGCCGGGCGCAGCACCCCGGAGCGCGACGCGTGCTGACCTCGACGATCGAGCACCACGCCGTGCTGGACGCGGTCGAGCACCTGGTGCGCCGCGAGGACGCCGAGGTGACCTGGCTCGAGGTCGACGCGGTGGGCCGGGTCGACCTCGACGGCGTGCGCTCTGCCCTGGAGACGGACCCCGCGTCGGTGGCCGTCGTCAGCCTGATGTGGGCCAACAACGAGGTGGGGACCATCCAGCCGGTCGCCGAGGTGGCGGCCCTGGCGGCGGAGCACGGCATACCGGTCCACACCGACGCGGTGCAGGCCGTCGGGCACGTGGCGGTGGACTTCGCGGCGAGCGGGGTCTCGCTGCTGTCGCTGACCGGGCACAAGCTGGGGGGCCCGGTGGGGGTCGGTGCGCTGCTCGCGCGGCGGGACGCCACGGTCCAGCCACTGACCCACGGCGGCGGTCAGGAGCGGGGGATCCGCTCCGGCACGCTGGACGTGGCTGGGATCGTCGGTCTCGCCACGGCGCTCGAGATCGCCTGCGGGGAGCGCGAGGCCGAGGCGGCCCGCCTAGCCGGGCTGCGGGACCGGATGCTGCAGGGGGCGCTCGACCTGGACCTCGGCATCCGCGTCGGCGGCGACTGGCAGCCCCGCGACTGGAGCCGCCGGCTGCCCGGCAACGCCCACCTGATCATCGAGGGCTGCGAGGGGGACTCGCTGCTCTACCTGCTCGACGCCGCCGGCGTCATGTGCTCGACCGGTTCGGCCTGCCACGCCGGGGTGCCCCAGCCGTCGCACGTCCTGCTCGGCATGGGCCTGTCCGAGACCGAGGCGCGCGGTGCGCTGCGCCTGACCCTGGGGCGCACCACCACCGACGCCGACGTCGAGCGCGCGCTCGCCGCCCTCCCCGCGGCGGTCGAGCGGGCGCGACGGGCCGGGTCCCTGTCGACGCCTGGCGGCTCGGCGACGTCCGGTGGCTCGACGGCGCCTGGCGGCTCGGCGACGGCTGGTGGTTCGGCGACGCCCGGGGAGGCCGGCGCGGCCGTGGAGGTCGCGAGCTGATGCGCGTCGTGGCCGCCATGAGCGGCGGGGTCGACTCGGCGGTCGCGGCGGCTCGCCTCCTCGACGCCGGGCACGACGTCGTGGGCGTGCACCTCGCGCTGTCCCAGTCCGCCGCCACCCTGCGGGAGTCCGCGCGCGGCTGCTGCACCCTCGAGGACGCCGGCGACGCCCGGCGGGTCGCCGACCGGCTCGGCATCCCCTTCTACGTGTGGGACATGGCGGCGAGGTTCCGCTCCGACGTGGTCGAGGACTTCGTCGAGGAGTACTCCGCCGGCCGCACCCCCAACCCGTGCCTGCGCTGCAACGAGCGCATCAAGTTCGCGGCGCTGCTGGACAAGGCGCTGGCGCTGGGGTTCGACGCCGTGGCGACCGGGCACTACGCGCAGGTCCGGGAGGTGGCCGACGGGCGTGGCGGCATTCGGCGTGAGCTGCACCGGGCCGTCGACCAGGCCAAGGATCAGAGCTACGTGCTCGGGGTGCTCGACGCCGAGCAGCTCGCGCGGTCCTTCTTCCCGCTGGGCGACACGACCAAGCCGCAGATCCGGGCCGAGGCGGCCGCCCGCGGCTTCGCCGTGGCCAAGAAGCCGGACTCCCACGACATCTGCTTCATCGCCGACGGGGACACCCGGGGCTGGCTCGCGCGGCGGCTGGGGGAACGGCCCGGCGAGATCGTGGACGAGGCGGGCGAGGTGGTGGGGGAGCACCAGGGGGCCTACGCCTACACCGTCGGCCAGCGGCGCGGGCTGCACCTGGGGCGCCCGTCCGGCGACGGGACCCCGCGATACGTCACCGAGGTCGACGTGGCGCGCAACCGCGTCGTCGTCGGGCCCGCCGAGCTGCTCGGCATCGACGCGCTGCGCGGCGACCACGTGCGCTGGTGCGGGGAGCCGCCGGTCGGGCAGGTGCGGGTCGGGGCCCAGCTGCGGGCGCACGGCGCCGAGCTGCCCGCGACCGCGTGGATCGAGGACGGGACCGAGGACGGAACCGGGGCTGGGGTCGAGGACGGGGTCGAGGGGGGCGAGCTGCAGGTCAGGCTCGACGAGCGCACCCGCGGGGTGGCGCCCGGGCAGAGCGTGGTGCTCTACGACGGGACCCGGGTCGTGGGCTCGGCGACCATCGCCCAGGCCTGGCGCGCCTGATCCGGCCGGTTGCGTCCCCGCGCCCTGGGGTATGCCGCGCCCATCACGAGCGGTCGGCACCTCCAGGTCGGCCGCGCGAGGCAAGGGAGCCGACCATGACCGACATCGACCCGCAGGACACCGAGCGCCGCAACCACGAGCTGGCCGACGAGGACACCCGGGCGCACACCGAGGCCGCGGTCGAGGGGGACGCCGGGGGCGAGCAGGACACCGAGCGCGCGCACTCCGAGGACCCCGCCGAGGGCTGAACCCACCCTTGAGAGGCGACAGATCGGGGTCATCCGGCGCGGATGACCCCGATCTGTCGCCTCTCGACGCGGGTGGGAGCGGGGGAGGAGCGGGAGGAGGCCGGGGATGGGCCGGGGTGGGGCCGGGGAGTCCGCGGCCCGGCACGCGTCCGACCGGCTCGCCGGATCGCGCTACCGTCGGGGTGTGACGAGAGCGACGGGGATGGGTTCCTGGCCGGGCACCGACGTGCGCGAGACACAGCGCGCGGTCCGGTCCCTGCTCGCGGAGGACGGCCTGCCCTACCTGCCGGAGCTGCCCGACCGCGGCCCCGGCGCCGACATGATTGGTCGCGCCGCCGCGCTGCTGGTCGACCTGGCGGTGGACCTGCAGCCCATGGGTTGGCGGTTCGTCGACCGGCCCGGGCGCGACCTGGAGCGGGCGCGGTCCTTCTGGCGCCAGGACCTCGACGAGCTCGCCGAGACCTACGACGGCTACGAGGGCGAGCTCAAGGTGCAGGTGACTGGTCCGTGGACCCTGGCGGCGAGCATCTGGCTGCACCGGGGCGAGCGCTCGGTCGTGGACGAGGGCGCCGTGCGCGATCTCGCCGGGTCCCTCGTGGAGGGGCTGCGCGACCACGTCGCCGAGGTGGAGCGCCTCGTCCCCGGAGCCCGGGTCGTGCTCCAGCTCGACGAGCCGTCGCTGCCCGCCGTGCTGGCCGGGCGCCTGCCGACGGCGAGCGGCTACGGCACGATCCGCGCGATCGACTCGTATGCCGCCGCCAACCTCCTCGGCGAGGTGCTGGCCGCCGCGGGTGACCGCCCCACCGTCGTCCACTGCTGCGCCAAGGGTGCGCCGCTGCCGCTGCTGCGGACCACCGGGGCGTCGGCCCTGGCGGTCGACGCGACCGTCCTCGGGCCCAAGGGGTGGGAGTCGTTGGCCACCACCGTCGAGGCGGGGACCGACGTGTGGGTGGGGGCCTTCACGTCGGCCGCCCCGCTGCCGACGGTGGGGCAGGTGCACGACGGCCTGGTGCGCCGCTGGCACGAGCTCGGCCTCGCGGCGAGCGACCTTGCGGGCGTGACGATCTCGCCGGCCTGCGGGCTCGCGGGGCTGGGGCCCGCCGATGCGGTGGCCGCCCAGCGTCTGGCGGTGCAGGCTGCCGAGGCGGTCACCGAGACGGCCATGCGGTGAGCCGAGTCCCGTGGCAGCTGTCCTGGCTCGGCCTGGTGCTCGTCTGGGGCGCCAGCTTCCTCTTCATGAAGGTGGGGCTGCAGGCCCTGGCCCCGCTGCAGATCTCCACGCTGCGGGTGCTCGCCGGGTGCGCCGTCACGCTCCTGCTGCTGCGGCTGTCCCGCCGGTCGTTGCCCCGGGGGCGACGGCCCTGGCTGCACCTGCAGGTCGTCGGCTTCTTCCTGTGCACGGCGCCGTTCACGCTCTTCGCGTTGGGGGAGACCCGGGTCAGCTCCGCCCTCGCCGGGATCGGCAACGCCGTGACCCCCGCCATGACGGTGCTGCTCTCCGTGCTCTTCGTCCGTGACGAGCACTTCTCCCGGCCCCGGCTGCTCGGCGTGGCGCTCGGTTTCCTCGGCGTCGTGGTGATCATGCAGCCCTGGGCGATCCACGAGCGACCGGACCTGCTGGGCTTCGCCATGACCCTGGTCGCCGGGTCGTCCTACGCCGTGGGGTGGACCTGGCACCGGCTGCACCTGCGCCGCC
Organism: Arsenicicoccus sp. oral taxon 190; assembly: GCF_001189535.1. Lineage (NCBI taxonomy): Bacteria > Bacillati > Actinomycetota > Actinomycetes > Micrococcales > Intrasporangiaceae > Arsenicicoccus > Arsenicicoccus sp. oral taxon 190. The sequence continues at coordinate 3,309,325 of NZ_CP012070.1, read as the reverse complement.
ACGACCCGGGTGGCCTCGGCATCCCGGCGGCCCAGCTCGTCTGCGCCTCAGGCCAGCTCGTGGTGCTGCTGACGCTCTGGTGGGCCTTCGGCGCGTCGGGGCTCAGCGCGCCCTGGGACGTGCACCTGCGGCAACCCACCGGCTCGGTGGCGTGGGCGCTCCTCGCGGTGCTGGCCCTCGGGATGCTGGGCACCGGCTGGGCCTTCACCGCGCAGTTCGACGTGGTGCGTGCGGCCGGGGCCACGGTCGCCACGTCGGTGACCTACCTGATCCCCTGCGTGTCGGTCCTGCTGGGGGTGCTGCTGCTGCGCGAGCACGTCCACCCGTGGACCCTCGTCGGCTTCGCCCTCGTGCTGGCCGGCGCCGTGCTCATCGGCTTCGGCAACCGGTGGGCCGCCGCCCGGACCGCCCGTCGCGACGTCCCGCGCGAGCCGGGGGCCACCGGCTGATCACTTCGCGGGCAGGGAGCGGGCGAAGTCCAGCCCCACCGCGACCCACTCGCGCAGGCCCTCCTCGCTCGCCAGGGTGCGGTCGTCGACCACCAGCCAGTTGTGCATCTCCCGGCCCTGCATCACCATGCGCGAGACGCCGTCCGCCGCCACGAGCCGGTCGGCCTCCTCGGGGTCGCAGCGGAGCATCAGGCCGCCGCGGCTGATGGCCGCCACGGCCATGTTGCCGGACGCCAGGAAGGCCAGCCCGCCGAACATCTTCTTCTCCGTCACGTCCAGGTCGTCCTGCACCTGCGCCCGGATCCGGGCGGCGAGGGTCTCGTCATACGCCATGGCACCGATGATGGCCCACCCGTGAGCAACCCGGGGTGTGTCCGACCTCTCTGGCACGATGCACGTATGCCGACACGCACGCCCCCGGCCGACGGGGTCACCGACGACGACGCCGCCATCCCCACCACCGCCACGGAGGTGGCCGACGCGTCGGTCGAGGCACGGCACCGGTGGACCGAACTGGTCCAGCAGATCCGCGACGCGCAGGAGGCCTACTACGGCAAGGACGCGCCGACGCTGTCCGACGCGGCCTACGACCAGCTGATGCGGGACGTGCAGCAGCTCGAGGAGCAGTACCCCGACCTACGCACCCCCGACAGCCCGACCCAGACGGTCGGGACCTTCCACCGGGCCACCGACTTCGCGCCGGTGGAGCACCGGGAGCGGATGCTCAGCCTGGACAACGTCTTCTCCGCCGACGAGCTCGCCGAGTGGCTGGCGCGGGTCGAGCGGGACCTCGAGGGAGCACCGCACTACCTGTGCGAGCTCAAGATCGACGGGCTGGCGATCGACCTGGTCTACGAGGACGGCCGGCTCGTCACCGGGGCGACCCGCGGCGACGGGCGGGTGGGGGAGGACGTGACCCCCAACGTGCGCACCATCGAGGGGATCCCCCACCACGTCCGCGGCGAGGACGTGCCCGGGCTGCTCGAGGTGCGCGGCGAGATCTTCTTCCCCATCGAGGCCTTCGGCGACCTCAACGCCAGCCTGGTCGAGCAGGGCAGGGCGCCCTTCGCCAACCCGCGCAACGCGGCGGCGGGGTCGTTGCGGCAGAAGGACTCCCGCGTGACCGCGACGCGGCCGCTGCACATGCTGGTGCACGGCATCGGGGCGCGCCAGGGCTTCACCATCACGCGGCAGAGCCAGGCCTACGAGCTGCTGCGGGGGTGGGGCTTCCCGACGTCGACGCACTACCGGGTCTTCGAGAGCCCGCAGGAGGTGCTGGACTTCGTCGCCTACTACGGAGAGCACCGGCACGACGTGGAGCACGAGATCGACGGCATCGTCGTCAAGGTCGACGAGCTGGCGCTGCAGGGGCGCCTCGGCACGACTTCCCGCGCTCCCCGGTGGGCGATCGCCTACAAGTACCCGCCCGAGGAGGTCAACACCCGGCTGCTCGACATCCGCGTCAACGTCGGGCGCACCGGCCGGGTGACTCCGTATGGCGTCATGGAGCCGGTCAAGGTCGCGGGCTCCACCGTCGAGATGGCGACCCTGCACAACGCCTTCGAGGTGGTCCGCAAGGGCGTGCTCATCGGCGACATCGTGGTGCTGCGCAAGGCCGGGGACGTGATCCCCGAGATCCTCGGCCCGGTCGTGGACCTGCGCGACGGGTCCGAGCGGGAGTTCGTGATGCCCACGCACTGCCCGGCCTGCGGGACGGCCCTCGCCTACGAGAAGGAGGGCGACAAGGACATCCGCTGCCCCAACGCGCGGACCTGCCCGAGCCAGCTGCGCGAGCGGATCTTCGGCCTGGCCGGGCGCGGCGGCTTCGACATCGAGGCGCTCGGCTGGGAGGGCGCGATCGCGCTGCTCGACGCCGGGGTGATCGCGGACGAGTCGACGTTGTTCGACCTCTCCGCGACCGACGTGGCCCGGGTGCCGCTCTACACCCGCGCTGCCACCAAGAAGGAGCTCGCGGACCCCGGCGCGGTGCCCGCCCCGGGCATCGTCGAGGGCCGGGTGCTCTCGGCCAACGGCCGCAAGCTCGTCGACAACCTCGCGGGCGCCAAGGAGCAGCCGCTGTGGCGGGTGCTCGTGGCCCTGTCGATCCGCCACGTCGGGCCGACGGCGGCGCGGGCGCTCGCGACCCACTTCGGGTCGATGGACGCGATCCGCGCAGCGTCGCAGGAGGAGCTCGCGGACGTCGAGGGCGTCGGCGGCGTGATCGCCGAGTCAGTCGTCGCGTGGTTCGCGGTCGACTGGCACCGCGAGATCGTCGACCGCTGGGCCGCGGCCGGGGTGCGTATGGCGGACGAGCGGGACGCCTCCGTCGAGCGCACCCTCGACGGGCTGACCGTGGTGGTCACCGGCTCCCTCGAGGGCTTCACCCGCGACTCCGCCAAGGAGGCGATCGTCGTCCGCGGCGGCAAGGCGGCCGGGTCGGTGTCCAAGAAGACCGACTTCGTCGTCATCGGTGAGGGGGCCGGCACCAAGGCCGCCAAGGCGGAGGAGCTGGGGCGCCCCATCCTGGACGAGGCGGGGTTCGTGCGGCTGCTCGAGGGCGGCCCGGACGCGGTCTCCTGACGCTGCCCTGCCCGGCCCGGCCCTGCTCTGCCCTGACCCTGCCCTGCCCGGCCCTGCTCCGCCTTCCCCTCCCCGCCAACTCAGGCGCGTCACAGATCTTCGGGCTGCAACCGAAGATCTGTGACCGGGGCGAGCAGCAGCGCCGCGGGAGTCACGATCCGGCCACACCGCCCGTCGGGGTCGAGGTGTTCACCCGTTCAGCGGCATACTCATGCGCACCGGCGCGGCAGGAGCAGGCGCCCTGACGTGAGACTGGAGCCTCGACCATGAGCGACCAGACCTGGCAGATCATCTCGATGGTGATCTACCTGATCGGCATGATCTACATCGGCTACTGGGCCTACCGGCGGACCGCGGGCCTCGGTGACTACATGCTCGGCGGGCGTGGCCTCGGCCCCGCCGTGACCGCCCTGTCCGCCGGAGCCGCCGACATGTCCGGTTGGCTGCTCATGGGTCTGCCCGGGGCGATCTACAAGACCGGCCTCGTCGAGGCGTGGATCGCGGTCGGCCTGACGATCGGGGCCTGGCTCAACTGGAAGCTCGTGGCGCCCCGCCTGCGGGCCTACACCAAGGTGGCGAGCGACTCGATCACCATCCCGAGCTTCCTGGAGAACCGCCTGCGCGACCGCTCGCGCCTGCTGCGGGTCGCCTCCGGCATCATCATCCTGGTCTTCTTCACGTTCTACGTGTCCTCCGGGATGGTCGCGAGCGGCGTCTTCATGGAGAAGTCCTTCGGGATGGAGTACCACCTCGGGATGCTGCTGATCGTCGCGGTCACGGTGGGCTACACGCTGTTCGGCGGCTTCCTCGCCGTCAGCTACACCGACTTCGTCCAGGGCCTGATGATGTTCCTCGCGCTCATCGCCGTGCCGCTGCTCGGGCTGTTCGCGGTGGGCGGGCCGTCCGGGGCGATGGACTCGATCCGCGCCGCCAACCCCGACGCGCTGTCCATGGTCAAGGGGGCGACCGCCGTCGGCGTCATCAGCTCGCTCGCCTGGGGCCTCGGCTACTTCGGGCAGCCGCACATCATCGTGCGCTTCATGGCGATCCGCACCGTCGAGGAGACCAAGCAGGGCCGCCGGATCGGCATCGGCTGGATGGTGCTGTCCTGCCTCGGCGCCATCGCGACCGCGATGATCGGCCTCGCCTACTTCCAGCAGCACCCGGCCGGCAAGATCACCAACCCCGAGACCGTCTACATCGCCATGGGGCAGATCCTCTTCCACCCGATCATCGCCGGGTTCATGCTCGCCGCGGTCCTCGCCGCGATCATGAGCACGATCTCCTCCCAGCTGCTCGTGACCTCGTCCGCGCTGGTGGAGGACCTCTACAAGATCATCGCCCGCCGCGAGGGCTCGGACTCGTCCTACGTCCTGCTGGGCCGCCTCGGCGTGCTCGCCATCTCGGTCATCGCCGCCGCGCTCGCGTGGACGACCGACTCGCCGATCCTCAAGCTCGTCGCCTTCGCCTGGGCGGGCTTCGGGGCCGCGTTCGGGCCGACGATCCTCATGGCGCTCTTCTGGCGCAAGCTGACGTCGCAGGGCGCCATCGCCGGCATGGTGACCGGCGCGATCCTCGTCGGCATCTGGGGCACGCGGGACGGCGGCATCTTCGACCTCTACGAGATCCTGCCCGGCTTCGTCGGCAACCTCCTGGTCGCCACGGTGGTCAGCCTGCTGACGCACCGCCACGACGAGGAGATCCACGGCGAGTTCGAGGAGACGCTGCGCCAGGTGCGCCGCGACGAGCGGGCGGCCGCCGCCGAGGCCTGAGCCCGCGGCATACGAGCGTCTCCGACGCCACCCGATCGTGGGGCCCCGGTCCACCTGTTGGCGGACCGGGGCCTCACGTCCGTCGGGGGAAGGGGAGCCTGCGCGCGCCACTAGACTGCCTGGCATGTCTTCCCTGTCCCGTGACCAGGTCGCCCACCTGGCCAACCTCGCGCGCATCGACATGAGCGACGCCGAGCTCGACAAGATGGCCGGCGAGCTGGCCGTCATCCTCGAGTCGGTGGCGCAGGTCGGCGAGGTGGCCGCCGACGACATCCCGCCGATGTCGCACCCCATGCCCCTGACCAACGTGACCCGGCCCGACGAGGTGCGCCCCGGGCTGACCCGTGAGCAGGCGCTGTCCGGTGCGCCCGAGCAGGAGCTCGACCGGTTCCAGGTGCCGCGGATCCTGAGCGAGGACTGATTGCGTATGACGACCACCGACCTCACCCGACTCACCGCTGCCCAGATGGCGCAGGGTCTGGCCGCCGGGGACTTCACCTCCGTCGAGCTGACCCAGGCGCACCTGGACCGCACCGCCGCCGTGGACGACCAGGTCCGCGCCTACCTGCACGTCGACGCCGAGGGCGCGCTCGCCACGGCCCGGGAGGTCGACGAGCTGCGCGCCCAGGGCGCCGAGCTGCACCCGCTGGCGGGCGTGCCCATCGCCGTCAAGGACGTCATGACGACGACCGGTCTGCCGACGACCTGCGGCTCCGCGATGCTCGAGGGGTGGGTCCCGCCCTACGACGCCACGGTCGTGGAGCGCATCAAGGCGGCCCGGATGCCGATCCTCGGCAAGACCAACATGGACGAGTTCGCCATGGGGTCCTCCACCGAGCACTCGGCCTACGGCCCGACCCACAACCCCTGGGACCTCGAGCGGATCCCCGGGGGCTCCGGCGGCGGGTCCAGCGCCGTCCTCGCGTCCTTCCAGGCGCCGCTCGCCACGGGCACCGACACCGGCGGCTCGATCCGCCAGCCCGCCTCGGTCACCGGGACGGTCGGCACCAAGCCGACGTATGGCGGGGTGTCCCGCTACGGCCTCGTCGCGCTCGCCTCCTCCCTGGACCAGGCCGGCCCGTGCGCGCGCACCGTCCTGGACACCGCGCTGCTGCACGAGCTGATGGCCGGGCACGACCCGCGGGACTCGACGTCCATCGACGCCCCGGTGCCGGCCGTCGTGGAGGCGGCCCGCCGCGGTGACGTCGCGAGCCTGCGGGTCGGGATCGTCCGCGAGCTCACCGGCGAGGGCTACCAGGCGGGGGTGCAGCAGAGGTTCGACGAGACCGTGGAGCTGCTGCGCGCCGGTGGGGCCGAGATCGTCGAGGTGTCCTGCCCCCACTTCACCTACGCCCTCGCGGCCTACTACCTGATCCTGCCGTCCGAGGCGTCCTCCAACCTCGCGAAGTTCGACGCCATGCGCTACGGCCTGCGCGTCGCTCCCGACGGGGTCACCTCCCCGAGCGCGGAGCAGGTCATGGCGGCGACCCGTGACGCCGGCTTCGGCGACGAGGTCAAGCGCCGCATCATCATCGGCACCTACGCCCTGTCCAGCGGCTACTACGACGCCTACTACGGCCAGGCGCAGAAGGTCCGCACCCTGATCGCGCGGGACTTCGAGGCGGCCTTCGAGCAGTGCGACGTGCTGATCAGCCCCACGATGCCGACGACCGCGTTCAAGCTCGGCGACAAGCTCGACGACCCGCTGGCGATGTACCTCAACGACGTCGCCACCATCCCCGCCAACCTCGCCGGCATCCCCGGCATGTCGGTGCCCGCGGGGCTGGCCCCCGAGGACGGGCTTCCCGTCGGGCTGCAGGTGCTGGCGCCGGCCATGGCCGACGAGAGGCTCTACCGCGTCGCGGCATACGTCGAGCGGGAGCTCGAGCAGGCCCGGGGCGGGCCGCTGCTCGCGCAGGCGCCCGACCTGGTGGCCACCTCCGACGACACCTCCCACGACACCTCTGACGACACCGACGAGACGCAGAAGGACGGCTGACATGGCCACCACCACGACCGATGCCGTCATGGACTACGACGAGGTGCTGGAGCGCTTCGACCCCGTCATGGGGCTCGAGGTGCACGTCGAGCTGAGCACCGCCACCAAGATGTTCTGCTCGTGCGCCACGGAGTTCGGCGCCGAGCCCAACACCCAGGTGTGCCCGGTCTGCCTCGGCCTGCCCGGCGCGCTGCCCGTCGTCAACGCCACGGGCGTCGAGTCCGCGATCCGGATCGGCCTGGCGCTCAACTGCCAGATCGCCGAGTGGTGCCGGTTCGCGCGCAAGAACTACTTCTACCCGGACATGCCCAAGAACTTCCAGACGTCGCAGTACGACGAGCCGATCGCCTTCGACGGCTACCTGGACGTGGAGATCCCGAGCAGCACCGGCGAGGGGGTCGACGTCTTCCGGGTGGAGATCGAGCGGGCGCACATGGAGGAGGACACCGGCAAGTCGCTGCACGTCGGCGGCTCGACCGGGCGCATACACGGCGCGGAGTACTCCCTGCTCGACTACAACCGCGCGGGCATCCCGCTCATCGAGATCGTCACCAAGCCCGTGGTCGGCGCCGGGGAGCGTATGCCGGAGGTCGCCAAGGCCTACGTGTCTGCGATCCGCGACCTCATGCGGGCGCTGGACGTGAGCGACGCCCGCATGGAGCAGGGCTCGATGCGGTGCGACGCCAACGTGTCGCTGATGCCCAAGGGCTCGACGCAGCTCGGCACCCGCACCGAGACCAAGAACGTCAACTCGCTGCGCTCGGTCGAGCGGGCGGTCCGCTACGAGATGACCCGGCACGGCGCGATCCTCTCCGGCGGCGGCTCGATCCTGCAGGAGACCCGCCACTGGCACGAGGACACCGGGGTCACGACCTCGGGCCGCGAGAAGTCCGACGCCGAGGACTACCGCTACTTCCCCGAGCCCGACCTGGTCCCGGTCGCCCCGAGCCGCGAGTGGGTCGAGGAGCTGCGCGCCACCCTGCCCGAGCCTCCCGGCCGGCGGCGCAAGCGGCTGCAGGGGGAGTGGGGCTACTCGGACCTGGAGATGCGCGACGTCGTCAACGCCGGAGCCGTCGAGCTGATCGAGGCCTCCGTCGCCGCCGGGGCCACGCCCGCCGCTGCCCGCAAGTGGTGGATGGGCGAGGTGTCCCGTCGCGCCAACGACCAGGTCCGCGACCTCGCCGACATGGGCGTCACGCCCGAGCACGTCGCCGAGCTCGACGGCCTGGTGCGCGACGGTCGGCTCAACGACTCGATGGCCCGTCAGGTCATGGACGGCGTCCTGGCGGGCGAGGGCTCGCCCCGCGAGGTCGCCGACGCGCGCGGGCTCGAGCTCGTGCAGGACGACTCGGCGCTCGAGGCTGCGGTCGACGAGGTGCTCGGCCGCAACGCCGACATCGTCGCCAAGATCCAGGACGGCAAGGTCCAGGCCGCCGGTGCCCTCATCGGCCAGGTCATGAAGGCCATGAAGGGTCAGGCCGACGCCGCCAAGGTGCGCGAGCTCATCCTCGCCAAGTGCCAGTGACCTACCGCCGGTAGCGACATCGGCCGGGCTTCCTGCCCCAGGCCGATTTTCTCAAGCCCGGCTGATCGTTCTGCTCGGCATAGCGCCGGCTAGGAGGCCCGCTCGGACCTGTCGGCTGAGGGAACGACCACCCAGATCACGACCGCCGAGATCAGCAGCAGGGTGATGTTGAAGAGCAGCGCGACGTCCGCGCCCTGGCGCAGCCCGACGTTGTCCTGGCGGCCCAGGGGGACCAGCACGGACCCGATCACGCGAGGTGGGGTGGCCGAGCCCGCCGTGAACAGCGCCAGCTAGGTGGCGGTGCCGATCGCCGACCCCAGCGACGAGGCCATCTTGTAGATGCCCGCGCCGGCGCCGCTCTGCTCCACCGGGAGGTTGGACAGGGCGGCGTCCGTGGCGGGGGTGCCGAAGCAGGCGAGGCCCAGGCCCATCAGCGTGTAGCCGATCACGGCCGTCACCTTGTACTGCGACAGCAGCAGGTTGGTGGGCAGGAAGAAGCAACCGGCCAGGACGAGCAGCCCCGTGCCCCAGAGCATCGGCTTCTTGGCGCCGAAGCGCCGCAGCAGCCGCTCGCCCACGCGCATGAACGCGATGACGGTGATGGCGTAGCCCAGCGTGAGCAGACCGGCGTCGAGGGGCTTCATCCCGCCGGCGACCTGCAGCAGCTGCTGCGTGACGATGAGCATGCCGATCGCCGTGTTGAGCAGGAAGTTGGCCAGGGTGGCGCCGGAGAACATCCGGTTGCGGAACAACCGCAGGTCCAGGAAGGGCTGCCGGGCGCGCCGCTCCAGGGCCACCGTCGCGACCAGCCCCACGACGGCCACCAGGGCCAGGACCAGGATGATCGCGCTGCCCCACCCGATCTTGGCGCCAAAGGTCGTCACGACCATCAGCGCGAGCATCGAGACCGCGAAGGCCGTGATGCCGGGGACGTCGAGGTGGAAGGGCGTGTCGGAGACGACCCGGGACTCGCCCTACCCCCGCAGCAGCAGGGCAGCGGCGAGGCTCACGACGATGGAGACGACGTAGATCCAGCGCCAGCCGACGTAGGTCACGGTGAATCCGCCGACCAGAGAGGCGAGCCCGGACCCTCCGAAGGAGGCGATCGACCACATCGACACCGCGCGCTGGCGCGCAGCGCCGTCCCACAGTGCTCGCACCAGCCCGAGGGTCGTGGGCAGGACGCAGGCGGCGGACAGACCCTGGACGGCTCGCCCGGTCAGCATGAGCGGGGTCGCGAGCCCGCCCGAGGCGAGGACCAGGCAGAGGCAGCCGACGACGTTGAGCGCCAGGCCGATCAGCAGCACCCGGAACCGCCCGACGCGGTCGGCCACCCCGCCGAGCACCACGATGAACATGCCCGAGAACAACGCGGTGAGGGCGACGGCGAGGTTCATGGCGTCGGCGCCGAGCAGGGGGTTGGTCCAGGTGCGGTGGGCGGCGTCGGCATACGGCCCGTTGATGTCGCGCATGATCGCCGGCGCGACGGACCCCGCCGACCCGGCGAACAGCCAGAAGGTCAGCACCGCGAGGACCAGGCCGGCGAGCAGCCGGTCGTTGCCGCGCGGCTCGGTGGTCGGCGACGATGTGCCGGAGCGGCGGGGAGAGGCCGGACGGGTGGACATCGCTCAGGCCTCCGTGCGCAGGTGGGCGAGGACCGCGACGAGCGCCGCCTCGGTGCCGGTCCGCAGGGTGGGGTCGAGCACCGGTGCGAACCTCGGGTTGTGGTTGGGGATCGGGTCCGCGTCGGCCGGGAAGCCGCCGATCGTCCAGTAGGAGTAGGGGACCCCGAAGGCGTCCGGCACGACGCTGAAGTCCTCGCTGCCCGTGAGCGGAGCCAGCTCGGCCACCCGCTCCGCGCCGAAGTGCTCGACGAACGCGCCGGTGACCGCCTCGGTCACGGCCTTGTCGTTGACGGTCAGCGGGAACTGGTCGTAGTAGTCGATCTCCGGGGGCTGCGGGCAGCCACCGGCCTCGCACTCCCCACGGACGATCCGCTCGATGGCTGCGAGGATGCGCTCGCGCACCGACTCGTCGTAGCTGCGGACGTTGAGCAGCAGCACGGCCCGGTCGGGGATGACATTGCTCTTGGCGCCCGCCTGGATCGACCCCACCGTGACGACGCCGAAGTCCGCGGGCGCGATCTCGCGGGCGACGACGGTCTGCAGCCGGAGCACGATGGCGGCCGCGACCACCACGGGGTCCACCCCCAGGTGGGGCATCGATCCGTGAGAACCCTTGCCGTGCACCGTGACCCGCAGCGAGTCCGCGGCCGACAGGCGGGGTCCGGCGGCGGCGCTGACCAGGCCGGCGCGGGTCGGCATGACGTGCTGGCCGAGCGCGACGTCGGGCCGCGGCACCCGGTCGACAAGCCCGTCGTCCACCATGGCGCGCGCCCCCTGGGCGGTCTCCTCGGCCGGCTGGAAGAGCGCCACGTAGGTGCCGGACCAGGCCCGCTGGTGGGAGGCGAGCAGCTGCGCGGCTCCCAGCCCCCACGTGACGTGCAGGTCGTGACCGCAGGCGTGCATCACGCCGTCCACGGTGGAGGCATAGGCGAGGCCGGTGTCCTCCTGCACGGGCAGCGCGTCGGTGTCGGCGCGGAAGAGCACGCACGGGCCGTCCCCGTTGCGCAGCACCCCCACCACGCCGCCACCGACCTCGCGCACGTCGTAGCCCCAGTGCGCGATCCGGTCGGCGATGATCCGGTTGGTGCGGGTCTCCTGCAGCGACAGCTCGGGATGCCGGTGCAGGTCGCGGTAGAGCTCCTGCCACGCCATCGTGGCGGGGAGGTCCGTGAGGATGTCGTCGACGGCTGCCATGGTCACCTCGGCCTTTTCGTGGGGGGTGAACGGGTGGCTACACCGTACTGACCGCCTCACCGCAGCGCTCGGCGAGCTGTCGGACGACGTGGATCGCGTCGGCCCGCAGCCTGACCCGCCGGGGTCGGGTCAGCGGCGCCCACCGCCGAGGAGGCCGCCGAGCACGTCGCGGATGATCGTCCCCGTGTCGAAGCCCTGGGCCTCGCGGCGGTCGACGGACTGGTCCGAGCCCATGCCGGCCTGCCCGGTGGCGCGGCCGAGGACCGAGCCGAGGGCGTCGCTGAGGATGCTGCCGCCCACGCCGCCGCCCTGTGCCTGCCCGAGGCTGCCGCCGGCGCCGGCCTGACCGAGGACCTGCTTGGCCAGCCAGGACATGACGATGGGCGCGAGGATCGGGATGAGCCGCTGCACCAGCGGGCCGCCGACGCCCTGCAGGCCCCCGAGCTGCTGGGCGACCTGGCCCTGGTTGTCGCCGAAGATGTGGGCGGCGATCGCCTCGCCGTCGCGGGTGTCGACCTGGGCGAGATCGACTCCGCCGTCGACGAGCCCGGGGTCGTGCTGGCCAAGGGCCTCGGTGAGGGAGCGGGCGCCGTCGGGGTCGGTGGCGTTGGCCTGCAGGCCGCCGAGCAGGGCGGGCAGGGCGGCGGCCGCGGCGCGCTGGACCTCCTCGGGCCGGGCCCCGAGCTCCTGGGCGATCTGACCGACGGGGAGCGACTGCAGGATCTCGTCGACGGCGGACATGGTGACTCCTTCGGCTGGGGGCTGCGGCGCGTGCCGCTCGTCGACAACCTATGCCAGGTCGGGTCCGCGGCCGGGGGTCGTCACCCCTTGCACAATCATGTGGACGGCGTCAACATGATCGGTATGACGCAGACCACGGTCGCCATCGGGACCCGCAAGGGTCTCTTCCTCGCCCACAGCCGCACCGACCGCCGCCACTGGGAGCTGCAGGGTCCCGAGCTGGTGATGCAGGAGGTGGCCGCCGTCGCCATCGACCTGCGCGCCGGGCGGCGCACCCTGCTGGTGGGCACCCAGTCCTGGCACTGGGGCCCCTACGTCGCCGTGTCCCACGACCTGGGGCGCACCTTCGAGCCCGAGGCCCCGGACGCGCTGCGCTTCCCGGAGGACACGGGGGTGGCGCTCAAGCGGATCTGGCAGCTGGTGCCGGACCCGATCGACCCGGTCGTGGTGTGGGCCGGCACCGAGCCGCAGGCGCTGTGGCGCAGCGCCGACGCCGGCCGCAGCTTCGCGCTGGTCCGGGGGCTGTGGGAGCACCCGCACCGGACGCAGTGGGGCGAGGGCTTCGGCGGCGGCGCGATCCACACGATCCTGCCCCACCCCACCGACCCGCAGCGGATGGTCGTGGCCATGAGCACCGGCGGGGTCTACCGCACCGAGGACGGCGGCGACACCTGGGCGGCGGCCAACGTGGGCATCAAGGACTCCTACGCGCCGGACCCCTACCCGGAGTTCAACCAGTGCGTCCACAAGGTCGCCCGCGACGGCGGCGACCCCGAGGTCCTCTACGCGCAGAACCACCTCGGCGTCTACCGCTCCGACGACGACGGACGCTCCTGGACCTCCATCGAGGCGGGGTTGCCCACCAACTTCGGCTTCGCGGTCCTCACCCAGCCCGGCGCCGCCGGTCGCGCGTGGCTGGTGCCGGTGGAGTCCGACGGGGTGCGCTTCCCACCCGGGCGCCGCCTCCAGCTGCAGCGCACCGACGACGGGGGGCGCGGCTGGCGCGAGCAGTCCACCGGGATGCCCGACCCGACCTGGACCTGCGTGCTGCGGGACGCCGCCGGCACCGACCAGGACACCCCGATGGGCCTGTATGTCGGCACCCGCAACGGCGAGGTCTACGGATCGCCCGACGAGGGCGAGGAGTTCGAGCGCATCGCCACCCAGCTGCCCGACGTGCTGTGCGTGCGGGCCGCGACCCTGGAGGAGGGCCGATGAGCGTGACGATGCGCCTGCCGGCGCCGCTCCAGGCGATGGTGCAGGCGCCCCCGGAGGTGGTGCTGGACCTCCCGGCGGACGCCAGCCTCGCCGACGCGCTGGACGAGTTGCGACGGCGTCACCCGACGGTCGAGAACAAGGTCCGCGACGAGCGGGGCGCCCTGCGCGAGCACGTCAACGTCTTCGTCGACGGGGCCGACGTCAAGCGGGGCGCCGGTCTCGTCACGGTGCTCCCGCAGGGCGCCACGGTCATTGTCCTGTCCGCGGTATCAGGCGGTTGAGCGAGCCTGGGGCGTAACGTCATACGGTGGCGCCATGCCACTCGTGACTGTCGCCGACCAGGACTGGATCGACCGCGTGGGGGAGGTGCCGGGAGCCGAGCTGATCAGCTGGGACCTGTCCGGGCCCTGCCCCCGCGCCGACGAGGTCGAGATGGTCGTCGCCCCCTACACGCTGTCGGCCGACGGCTTCGACAACCTCGCGTCCCTGCCCCGGCTGCGCGGGTTCCAGCTGCTGTCGGCGGGTTTCGAGCACGCGATCCCCTTCGTCCCGCAGGGCGTGCAGCTGTGCAACGCCCGCGGGGTCCACGCCGCGGCCACCGCCGAGATGGCCCTCACGCTCACCCTCGCGGCCCAGCGCAACGTCGCGTGGTTCCTGTGCGGGCACCGCGAGCAGCACTGGCAGGACAAGCACTTCGAGCCGGGCCTGGCCGACCACCGGGTCCTCGTCGTGGGCTACGGCGACATCGGTCAGGCCATCGTGCGCCGGCTGCTGCCCTTCGAGTGCGAGGTGACCGTCGTGGCCAGCCGCGCCCGGGGCGGGGACGACCTCGTCCCCCGCGTCCACGGCATCGACGAGCTGGCGGACCTGCTGCCGCGGCACGACGTCGTCATCCTGATCCTGCCCCACACCGACGCCACCGACCGGCTCCTCGACGCCGACATGCTCGCCCGTATGCCGCAGGGGGCGCTGCTCGTCAACGTCGCCCGCGGCCGCGTCGTCGACACCGACGCCCTCGTGGCCGCCACCGCCTCGGGGCGGATCCGCGCCGCGCTCGACGTCGTCGACCCCGAGCCGCTGCCCGACGGCCACCCGCTCTGGTCGACGCCGGGGGTGCTGATCGCGCCCCACGTGGGCGGCATGGCCGACGGGTTCTGGTCGCGGGCGACGGCGCTGATCCGGCGCCAGGTGGGCCACCTCGTGGCCGGCGAGCCGCTGGACAACGGGGTCGACCTCGACCGCTGATCGTGGCGTGATCTGCTGCCGCCCGGCCGCCGGTGGGAGACTGGCGCCATGGCTGAGCAGACGACGGTGACGCGCAACGACGACCTGCACCGCTACGAGATCCGCCACGACGGCGAGCTCGCGGGCTTCGCCGACGTGCGCCTCGAGGGTGACGTCCTCGTGGTGCCCCACACCGAGATCGACCCCGCCTTCGGCGGTCAGGGCCTCGGCTCCGAGCTGGTCCGCGGGCTCCTGGACGACATCCGGGCCCGTGGCCTGCGGGTGGAGCCGGCCTGCTCCTTCGTGGCCTCCTACCTCGACAAGCACCAGGAGTATGCCGACCTCGTGCGGTGACGGCTCGCGGCCGCCACCGGGTCAGCCGGCGCGGTCGAGGGCGTGCTCGAGGACCGACAGCAGCTGTTCCTCGAGGTCGTCAGGCCCCACGCGCTGCGGGTCGAGCAGGTGCTGCAGGGCCCCGCCCTGGAAGGTGGCGAACAGGAGCCGCGACAGCCCCATGCTCGTGATCGGCAGGCTCAGGTGGTGCCGCTCGAGAAAGGCGTCCAGCGCCGCGGCGACGTCCTCCTGGCTGCGGTCGATCACCTCGCGCCAGGTCGCACCCGCCTCGGGGTCGCGGATCGCGTGCAGCATCAGCTCGGTCTGCAGCAGCAACCACTGCTGGCGCTGGCCTGGCTGCCCCGACCACAGGGCCAGCACGCCGTGCCAGAGCTCGTGGGGCGTGAGGTCCTCCTGCGCGGCGAGCTCGAGGACGCGCTCGCGCAGCCGGACGGTCCGCTGCTGCACCAGCTCGGCGACGAGCTCCTCCCGCGACGCGAAGTTGGAGTAGAACGCGCCCCGCGTGAATCCCGCACGCTCGCAGACCTCCTCGACGCTGGTGCCGTGGAAGCCGCGCTCGGCGAGGGTCTGCGACGCGGCCCCGAGGATGCGCTGGCGGGTTGCCTCGCGGCGTGCGGACCGTGGGGGAGCCTCACTCGACGTGGTCATACCGTCACGATACACCGTCGTATTGAATACGGGAATGAATCGGGATACGCTAGTGTATCCAATGCAGGTGGGCCGCCTCCGGCCCCCCGTCGGCCGCAGCCCCGCGCTCGGCATACGCACCGCTCGCCCGGGTCGGTCCGGGCACCAAGGAGTCCTCCGCCATGGCGCTCATCGCGCACCAGGCCGGCGTCGACGGTCCCCACGGGCCGTTGCTGCTGCCCACCTCGTTGGCCGCCCGCAAGGGAGAGGTCACGCTCGTCGCCGGTGACCCGGGCCCGGCGCTCACCACCCTCGCGCTCGCCCTCGGCGGCCGGGTGCCGCTCGACCACGGCGAGATCACCTGCAATGGCGACCCGTCCGGGCACGTCCGCCGCGAGCGCGTCGTCCTCGTCGACGTCCCCGGCGTGACCGAGCCCGAACCGTCGCTGCCGCTGCACGTCGTGGTGGGGGAGGAGCTGGCGCTGGCGGGTCTGCCCGCGCGGCGCCAGGACATCCACCGCTTCCTGGCCGCGCACGACGCCGTGGAGCGCTCCCGGGACCGGTGGGAGACCCTGGACCCGAGCGAACATATCCACTGGCTGGCGCAGATCGCGGTGGAGCGTGCCGGAGCCACCGCCGTGGTGCTCACGAGCCCGGACCGGTGGGGCGGGGACCCGCGCGGCTGGCACGTCGTCGCCCGCGAGCTCGCCGAGCGCGACCTGGTCGTGGTGGTCCTCGCCACGCACAACAGCCTGCGGCTGCTAGGCGCGCAGACCGACTACGAGGTCGGGGTGATCGCATGAGGGCCCACCGACTCGCGCTCGCCGAGCTCCGGCGGCTCACCAGCGGCAAGCTGCTGCGGCTGGCCCTGGTCGCGATGCTCGTGATCCCGAGCCTCTACGCGGGGCTGTACCTCTACGCCAACAAGGACCCCTACGCCAACCTGGGCCACATCCCCGTCGCCGTCGTGGTCGAGGACGCCGGCACCACCCTCGCGAGCGGGGAGCGGCTGCAGGTCGGCCAGCAGGTCGCCTCGACCCTGGTCGACGGTCACACCTTCGACTGGCACCGGGTGACCCGCGCCGAGGCCGTGCGGGGCGTGGACGACGAGGAGTACGACTTCGCCCTCATCATCCCGCGGGACTTCTCCGCCGCCCTGGCCAGCGCCGGCAGCCAGCACCCGCGGCAGGCGACGCTGGAGCAGTACACCAACGACACCAACGGATACCTGGCCCGGACCATCTCCAACACGGTGGTCGCCGAGGTCACCAGGTCCGTGGCCTCCCAGGTGAGCACGACCGCGGCGGCGCAGCTGCTCGACGGCATGAGCACCATCCACGGCAAGCTGCAGCAGGCGGCGGACGGCGCGGGCAAGCTCGCCGACGGCGGCGGGCGGCTGGTCGACGGCAGCGGCCGGCTGGCGACCGGCGCGACGTCGCTGCGGGACGGCACCGCCCAGCTGCGCGACGGCGCCGTACGCCTCGCCCAGGGAGCGGATTCCGCCCGGTCCGGTGCGGGCGAGCTGTCCGCGGGTGCCTCCCGGCTGCACGACGGCCTGGCCACCCTGGACAGCCGCACCGCGGCGCTGCCGGGCCAGACCCGCCAGCTCGCCGACGGCGCGCACCAGGTCGCGGACGGCAACGCCCGCCTCGCCGACGGCGCGCGCCGCCTGGCCACGGGGGCCACCGCCGCCTCGACCGGAGCCGGTCAGCTCAAGGCCGGCGCGGACACCCTGCACGACGGCGCCAGCAAGGTCGCCGCCGGAGCCCACCAGGTGGCGGCCGGCAACGCCCAGATCGCCCAGGCGGGCCAGCTCGCGCAGCAGGCCGCGACCCAGGTCGACCAGGTGCGCAAGGAGCGGCGCGGCGCCCTGCAGGACCAGATCCGGGCGCTGCAGGCGCAGTCCGCGTCGCTGCAGACCGCGATCGACGCGCTGCCCGCCGACACCGACCCCGCGGCCGTCGCTCGGCTGCGGCAGATCAAGGCCGACCTCGACCGCCGGCTCGCCACCGCCCAGACCGAGCTCGACCGCATCGACCGCGCGCTTGACCAGGTGTCCGGCACCATCACCAAGGCTTCGGGCAAGCTGACCACGCTGGCGACGGGCTCGCAGCAGGTCGCCGAGGGCGCGGACCGGCTCACCGCCGGGAGCGCCACCCTCGCCGGCAAGCTGGGCGAGCTGCAGCGGGGCACCGCCACGCTCGCCACGGGCGCCACCACGCTGTCCGGCGGCGCCGACGCCGCAGCCGCGGGAGCCGGCAAGGTCGCCGCCGGGGCCGACGCCCTGGCCAAGGGCTCCGCGCAGCTCCACGACGGGATCGCGCAGGCCGACGCCGGCAGCGCCAAGCTCGCCGACGGCGCCTCCCGGCTCGACGACGGTCTCGGCACCCTCGCGAGCGGGGCGCACACCCTGGCCACCAACGAGCAGAAGGCGCTCGACGGGGCGCAGCAGCTCGCGGACGGCGCGGGGAGCCTGCGGGACGGCGCCGGCACGCTGCAGCACGGCGCCCAGCAGCTGCGGGACCAGCTCGCCGCCGGCAAGGACCAGGTGCCCAGCTACACCGCCGAGCAGCGCAAGGCGGCCGCCCAGGCCGTCGGCAACCCGGTCGCGGTCAGGGCCAGCAACCCCGCCCAGGCCGCCAACTACGGCGCCGGCCTCGCGCCGTTCTTCGTCAGCCTGTCCCTGTGGATCGGGGCCTACGTCCTCTTCCTGCTGATCAAGACCCTGTCGACGCGCGCCCTGGCGGCGCAGCAGCCCGCCTGGCGGGTGGCGGTGAGCGGCTGGCTCACCCCCGCGCTGCTGGCGGTCGGCCAGAGCCTGCTCGTCTTCGGGCTCGTGCTCAAGGGCCTCGGCTTCCACGTGCAGCACCCGCTGTGGGCGATCGCGTTCATGGCCTTCGTGTCCTTGACCTACGCGGCCATCCTGCACGCGCTCGCGTCGCGCCTCGGGGCGGTCGGGAAGTTCCTCGGCCTGATCCTGCTCGTGGTCCAGCTGGTGTCCGCAGGCGGCACCTTCCCGTGGCAGACCCTGCCCGGGCCGCTGCAGGCGCTGCACCACGTGCTGCCCATGTCCTACGCGATCGACGGGCTGCGGCACCTGATGTATGGCGGGCGCATGGGCTTCGTGGCCCTGGACCTGCTCGTCCTCGCCGGCTTCCTCGCCGCGGCGCTGACCGCGTCCACGTGGGCGGCCCACCGGGCGCGGATCTGGACGCCGGCCCGCATCAAGCCGGACCTGGTCCTGTGACCCGGCCGCCGCGACCCACCACGCACCGCGCCGATGCGTGAGGATGGCCGTATGACGAACCCCCAGCGCACCCTGGTGCTGATGCGCCACGCCGAGGCGGGCCACGGCGCCGGCGGCGACCACGACCGCCCACTGACGTCGCAGGGCCGGTCGGACGCCCGGGCGGCGGGCCGCTGGCTCGCCGAGGAGGTCGGGGAGCTCGACCTGGTGCTGGTGTCCAGCGCCCGCCGCACCCGCGAGACCTGGCGCGAGGCGGCGGACGCCGGGGCCGCGGCCCGGGACGTCCAGGCCAGCGACGAGGTCTACGACGCCGGGCTGGACGAGCTGCTCGCCGCCGTCAGCCACCTGCCCGACAAGGCGCGGGCCGTGCTGGTGCTCGGGCACGCCCCGGGCATCCCGATGCTGGCCCACGTCCTGGCGTCGGCGGACGGCCCGGCCGACGTGCGCGAGGCTCTCGACCACGGTTTCCCCACGGCCACGATCTGCCGCTTCGGCGTCGAGCGCGACTGGCTCGACGTGGGGGCCGCCACGATCGACCTGCTGCAGGTGACCATCCCCAGGGGCTGATCCCTCAGGGCGCGCCGCCCACCGTGCCCGCCGCGGCGGCGCTCGGTCGCCGCGCGATCAGCTCGGACGCGCGGGCCGTCCCCCAGAGGGCGAGCACGAGCAGCGCCAGGATCGCGGCGCCCCACCCGAGCAGGGCCGGCCCGACGGGCGGGGCGGCAGGAGCGCCCGCCTGCTCGCGGGCGGACCCGGTGAGCAGCGCCGCGGCGAGGATGACCAGCACGACCACGGCCGACTCCAGGGCGACCACCGCGCCGAAGTGCCGCACCGCCAGCCGCCACGCGCTCCCCGTGGCGCCTCGCGCCTGCAGGCCCACCAACCGGGGGAGCAGGACGAGCTGGTTGAGGGCTCCGGCCGCGAGGAGCACGGCGACGAGGGCGAGCTTGGCGGTCAGGACGATCCCGAAGGACGTCGTCAGGAGCTGGCTCGGCACCCCCACCTCGCGGTAGGTCAGCCAGGCTCCGGAGAGCGCCACGGCCCCGACCGACACCAGCGCCACCGTCCCGAACCGCTGCCAGACCGTCAGCCAGGTCCCGACCACGGCGTCGCGCACGTGGTGCCGCGAGCGGGTCAGCACGAGCAGCGTCACGAGGCCGCCGGCCCAGGCGCTGCCGGCGATGATGTGGGTCTGCACGAGGCCCCGCTGCACCCAGACGTCGGCCGTCATCGCGGCGGGGCCGAGGGGGATCGACTTCACCAGCGAGACCGCCCAGGTCAGCGGCAGGGCGACCGTCACGAGACGCTCGGCACCGGGCGTCGGCCCACGGCGCGCGAGCGGGACGAGCAGCACGGCGCAGACCAGCACGAGGGCCACCTGGGCGGCGGACAGCCAGCCGGCCGCGAGCCAGTCGCCCGGCTTGGGGGTCGCGGTGTGGTAGTCCCACAGCGCTCGGGACGACAGCGCGGCCGAGAAGCCCGTGCGCCCGGCCCGCGCCACCGCCGACACCGCCTGCAGCAGCCCGGCCACCACCATGAGGGCGGCGGCGGCCGCGATGGTCCGGTGCATGGCCCGGGTGCCCCGCAGCCTGTGCTCGTCGTCGGCGTGCCGCGCGAGGGCGGGTCGCACGACGACCACGTGCGTCAGCACCGAGCCGACGAGGCCGGCCAGCCCGAGGAAGTAGGCCCACTTGGTGGTCCACCGCCACAGCGGCGGCAGCTCGAGCGAGGGCAGGGCATCGAGGACGGTGGTCACGGGCTTCCTTTCGCGCGGTCGAGTCTGGCGCGATGAACTTAGAGGCTGACCTAACTAGGCAAGCCGGCGTGACGAGCCTCACGCCGCTGCGAGCCCCCCGCCGGGCCCGCGACCGCAGATCGGGACGACCAGACCGTATGCCGAGACAATCCCCTCCCTCCTTTGACGCCGCCCGGCCGCTGGGGGACTGTTGTCCCGTGGCCCTCCTCCTCGTAATTCCCTGAGCGCACCGTCGATCCCACCGACAGTGCGCGACCCCTGCGTCCCGGTCCTCGGGGCAGGGGTTTTTTCATGACCGGACGCGCACCTGTCCGGACGAGCGCAGGACCACCTGCCGGGCAGACGCCCGGGAGTCAGCAGACGACGACGTCGATATCGCGAAAGTGGTGAAGGACAGTGACCGACTCTCCGTCGAGCGCTGCAGCGCCCGCCCGTCCGGGCCCCGCGCCTGCGCCCAGCCCCTCGAGCGTGGCCGCGACCGTGCGGCACCGCACCCCGGTGGAGGTCACCGGCGCGCAGAGCCTCGTGCTCGCGCTCGAGGCCCTCGAGGTCGACACCGTCTTCGGCATCCCGGGCGGGGCGATCCTGCCGGCATACGACCCGCTCATGGACTCCCGGTCGGTGCGGCACGTGCTGGTGCGCCACGAGCAGGGCGCCGGGCACGCCGCGCAGGGGTATGCGTCGGCCACCGGCAAGGTCGGGGTCTGCATGGCCACCAGCGGCCCCGGCGCCACCAACCTGGTCACCCCGCTGCTGGACGCCCACATGGACTCCGTGCCGGTGGTCGCCATCACGGGGCAGGTCGGCAGCGGCTCGATCGGCACCGACGCCTTCCAGGAGGCCGACATCCGCGGCATCTCCATGCCGATCACCAAGCACAACTACCTGGTCACCGACCCGGCCAAGATCCCGCAGGCGCTCGCCGAGGCCTTCCACATCGCCCGCACCGGCCGCCCCGGCCCAGTCCTGGTCGACATCACCAAGGACGCGCTGCAGTCGACGACGACCTTCGTGTGGCCGCCCACCTTCGAGCTGCCCGGCTACCACCCCGTGACGCGGCCGCACCACAAGCAGATCCGCGAGGCCGCCCGGCTGATCCAGGACTCGCGCAGGCCGGTGCTCTACGTCGGGGGAGGGGTGATCCGGTCCGAGGCCCACGAGGAGCTGCGCCGCCTGGTCGAGCTGACGGGGATCCCCGTGGTCACGACGCTCATGGCCCGCGGCGCCTTCCCGGACTCCCACCACCTGCACCTCGGGATGCCGGGCATGCACGGCTCGGTGGCCGCGGTCACCGCGCTGCAGAAGGCCGACCTGCTGATCACCCTCGGCGCGAGGTTCGACGACCGGGTGACCGGCCAGCTGTCGACCTTCGCGCCCGGGGCGGCGGTCATCCACGCCGACATCGACCCCGCCGAGATCGGCAAGAACCGCATCGCGGACGTCCCGATCGTCGGCGACTGCCGGGAGGTCATCCGGGACCTCATCGACGCGCTCCAGGCCGACTACGCGGCGGGGCAGCGCACCGACTACGCCGACTGGGTCGCGACGGCCACCGGCTGGCGCGAGTCCTACCCGGTGGGCTACGTCCACGAGGACGAGTCGACCATCGCCCCGCAGGCGGTCATCGAGCGGCTCAACGCCCTCGTGGGGCCGGAGGCGATCTACTGCGCCGGCGTGGGCCAGCACCAGATGTGGGCCTCCCAGTTCATCGACTACGAGCGGCCGCGGCAGTGGCTCAACTCCGGCGGTGCGGGGACGATGGGCTACGCCGTGCCGGCCGCGATGGGCGCCAAGGCCGGCGACCCGGACCGCGTGGTGTGGGCCATCGACGGCGACGGCTGCTTCCAGATGACCAACCAGGAGCTCGCGACCTGCGTGGTCAACGACATCCCCATCAAGGTCGCGGTCATCAACAACTCCAGCCTCGGCATGGTCCGCCAGTGGCAGACGCTTTTCTACAACGAGCGCTACTCCAACACCGACCTGCACACCTCCCACCAGCAGGTGCGCATCCCGGACTTCGTCAAGCTCGCAGAGGCCTACGGCTGCGTCGGCCTGCGCTGCGACGACCCCGCCAAGATCGACGAGACGATCGAGGCGGCCATGGCCGTCACCGACCGGCCCGTCGTCGTGGACTTCGTCGTGAGCCGCGACGCGATGGTGTGGCCCATGGTCGCCGCCGGTGTCAGCAACGACCAGATCCAGATCGCCAAGGGCATGGCCCCGAAGTGGAGTGATGACGAGTGAGCAAGCACACCCTGTCCGTGCTCGTCGAGAACAAGCCCGGCGTGCTCACCCGCATCGCCGCGCTCTTCTCGAGGCGGGGCTACAACATCGAGGCGCTGGCCGTGGGGGAGACCGAGCACCCGGAGATCTCCCGGATGACGATCCGCGTGGACGTCGACGTGCTGCCGCTGGAGCAGGTCACCAAGCAGCTCAACAAGCTCGTCGAGGTGCTCAAGGTGGTCGAGCTGCAGCCGGACCAGTCGGTGCAGCGGCACATCATCCTGGTCAAGGTCCGGGCCGATGCGGCCCACCGCAGCCAGGTGCTGGAGGTCGTGGAGATGTTCCGCGCCAAGGTCGTGGACGTGGGGCCCGACACCCTGGTCGTCGAGGCCACCGGCAACGTCCTCAAGCTCGAGGCGCTGCTGCGGGCGCTGGAGCCCTTCGGCGTCAAGGAGCTGGTCCAGTCCGGTCTCGTCGCCATCGGACGCGGGTCGCGCTCCATCACCGACCGCAGCGGACGCTGACCCGGCACCCTGCCCATCCGTATGCCGAGACGCCCGTCTCGTCATACGGCCCATAGACTGAGATGGACGCAACGCCAACCGCGAAGGAGACAGCCCGATGGCTGCTGAGATGTTCTACGACGACGACGCCGACCTGTCCGTGATCCAGGGCCGCAAGGTCGCCGTCATCGGCTACGGCTCACAGGGTCACGCCCACGCCCTCAACCTGCGCGACTCCGGCGTCGACGTCCGCGTCGGCCTCGCCGAGGGCTCCCGCAGCCGGGGCAAGGCCGAGGCCGAGGGCCTGCGCGTCCTCACCGTCGCGGAGGCCGTCAAGGAGGCCGATGTCGTCGTCATCCTCACCCCGGACCAGGTGCAGCGCACGGTCTACGCCGAGGAGATCCAGCCCAACCTCAACGAGGGCACGGCGCTGGTCTTCGGCCACGGCTTCAACATCCGCTTCGGCTACATCACGCCCGACGCCGGCTCGGACGTCCTCATGGTCGCCCCCAAGGGGCCCGGCCACCTGGTGCGCCGCGAGTACACCGACGGCCGTGGCGTCCCCGTGATCGTCGCCGTCGAGCAGGACGCCTCCGGCTCGGCCTGGGACCTCGCCAAGAGCTACGCCAAGGCGATCGGCGGGCTGCGCGCCGGCGGCATCAGGACCACCTTCACCGAGGAGACCGAGACCGACCTCTTCGGCGAGCAGGCCGTGCTGTGCGGCGGCGCGTCGCAGCTGGTGATGTACGGCTTCGAGGTGCTGACCGAGGCGGGCTACCAGCCCGAGGTCGCGTACTTCGAGTGCCTGCACGAGCTCAAGCTGATCGTCGACCTGATGATCGAGGGCGGCATCGCCAAGCAGCGCTGGTCCATCTCGGACACGGCGGAGTTCGGCGACTACGTCTCCGGGCCGCGCGTCATCTCCCCGGAGGTGAAGGAGAACATGAAGGCGGTCCTCGCGGACATCCAGGACGGCACCTTCGCCAAGCGCTTCATCGACGACCAGGACAAGGGTGCGCCCGAGTTCATGGCGCTGCGGGAGAAGGGCGCCCAGCACCCGATCGAGAAGACCGGCAAGCAGCTGCGCTCGCTCATGAGCTGGATCAAGGACGCCGACGCCGACTACGTCGAGGGCTCCGCCGCCCGCTGACCTGCCGCCGGTAGCGCGGTCGACCGGCCTTCCGTGACCAGGCGGATCCAGGGGAGGCCGGTCGATCGCGCGTTGCCGGGCCGAGGGCGTCCCACCTTCGTGGTGGGGCGCCCTCGGCCGTATGCCGCGCTCGGGCGTGCCGCGGCTGCGGAATGCCCCGGCCCCGGCGTGCCGCGGCCCCAGCGTGCCCCCCACCTCGTTGAGAGGCGACAGCTGGGGGTTGTACGGGTCCGGAAACCCCCATCTTTCGCCTCTCAACGGGAGGGCACGCGAGGTGGGAACCCTCCAGCGTGGCTACCCCGGGCAGGTCGGGTCAGGCCCAGGTGAGGTCGTCGAGGACGTCCTGCACGAGAGCGCGCCCAGCCATCCCGGCGCCCTCCAGCCGTATGCCGCGCCGCTGCGCGTCGAGCGCCCGCCGCACCACCACGTCGTGCTCGGGGCGCTGCTGCAGCGCCCACTCGCCGCCCGCGACCTTGCTGACGAGCTCCCCGGTCTCGGCGTACCGCAGCGCCCGGCAGGCGTTGAGCACGGCGTAGGCCTCGTCGGCGTTGTCGACGCCCCAGGAGAGCTCGGCCGACAGCTGGGCGAGCACGTCGTCGCGGTCCACCTCGCCGACGAGCTCCGCCGGGGCCGGGCCGTGCAGCGCGACCCCGGCGGCGCGGGTCACGGCGAGGTGCAGCGCCAGGTCGGGGTCGCCGGCGCCGTCGTCCAGGACGACCAGCGGATCCTGCTGGCGCGCGGTGCGGGTCGTCGCATGCACCACGAACGGCCACGGTGCGCGCGGGGACTCGGCCAACGACCGGCGGATCATGCTGAGCTCCACGGGGATCCGTGACTCGTCGGCGCCCAGGTCCGTCACGCACGTCCGCGCGAGCTCGCGCCAGTCGTGGTCGGCCTGCAGGTCGTCCTGCAGGTCGTCCGAGACCACCACCAGCAGGTCCAGGTCGCTGCGGCCGGGCACCCAGCCGCCGAGCGCCGCCGACCCGTGCAGGTAGACCCCGACGAGACCGCCGCCGCCGGCACCGCCGCCGCCGGCACCACCACCGCCAGCCCCACCACCACCGGCACCACCGCCGGCCCCACCCTCATTCCCGCCCGCGGCCCCACCCGCACCTCCGAGCGCGCTGGTGAGGGTCCCGGTGATGTGGTCGGCGAGCGGCTGCCAGGGGGTCGTCATACGGCCCACCCCATCACAACCCCCCAGATCGTGGACGGGTTGTGTCGCCAGGGCGCCCAAACCGTCCACGATCGCGGAAAGGAGGGGCAGGGGGGAAGGGCGGCCTATGTCATCCAACCTGGGAACAACGGTTCACAGACGTTCACCTGGACGGAGTCTGAAGGTTGGTCTAGCAGGCGTACACCTGTGGCCATGAAGACACGCAACGCAGTCATCGGTGGTGCCCTCGCCCTGACCCTGGTCGGCGGTGGCGGTGCCTACGCTCTGCTCCACAAGACGGCCGGACCGCGCGACAACGGCACCGCCGTCAACTCCATCGGCCAGTGGATCGTGCCCGCCGGGCGCAGCACGACCCTCGGCAACCTCCCCCTCAACGCCGCGATGCACCCCGACGGGCGGCACCTGCTCGTCACCAACGACGGGCAGGGCGTGCAGAGCCTGCAGCTCGTCGACACCGACACCGGGACGGTCACCCAGACCCTGTCCTACCCCACCCCCGAGTCGCTCTACGTCGGCGTCGCCTGGAGCCCGGACGGCAAGACCGCCTACGCCAGCGCCGCGGCGGCCAACAGCAAGATCCGCGTCCTCACCTTCGACGGCGCCAAGCTCACCGAGGGTGCCCCGATCGCCCTGCCCACCATGAGCCCCGAGGGCAAGGCCGTCACCCTCTTCCCGGCCGGCCTCGCGACCACCCCCGACGGCAAGCGCCTGGTCGTCGCCGACCAGCTGGGCAACGCCGTCACCGTCGTCGACCTGGCCACCCGCGCCCAGCAGACGGTCGCCGCCGGTCACCGGCCGATGTACGTCACCGTGTCCAAGGACGGCCGCAAGGCCTACGTCACCAACCAGGGCGCCTCCTCCGTCGGCGTGGTCGACCTGACCGGCGCCGCGCCCGAGCTGACCAAGACGGTCGCCGTCGGGCTGCACCCCAACAAGTCCGTCCTGTCGGCGGACGGGAAGACCCTCTACGTCGCCAACGGGGACGCCGACACGGTCAGCGTGGTCCGCACCGACGTCGACGCCACCGTCAGGACGATCAAGGTCTCGCCCAAGAAGTCGCAGATCGGGTCCAACCCCACCGGCCTCGCGCTGGACGCGACGGGCAAGCGGCTCTTCGTCACCCTGTCCGGCAGCAACGACGTCGCGGTCGTGGACGTCGCCAAGGGCCGGGTGGACGGGCTGATCCCGACCGGGTGGTACCCCAGCCAGGTGGTCGTCGACGGCGGCACCCTGCACATCACCAACGCCAAGGGGCTCGGCGCCGGACCCAACGACGGGCCCGGCATGCCCAACCCGGAGGCCACCACCAAGACCGACCCGCAGAAGTACACCGGGTCGATGATGGAGGGCACGCTCACGACCTTCCCCGTCCCCACGACCGCGCAGCTCGCGCACCTGACCCAGGAGGTCGAGCGCAACAACGCCGCCGTCGAGGCGAAGGGCGCGGTGGTGCCGCGCAAGCCGGGCCAGAAGTCCCCGATCAAGCACGTCATCTACGTCGTCAAGGAGAACCGCACCTACGACCAGGTGCTGGGTTCGGTGGGCAAGGGCAACGGCGACCCCTCGCTGACGCTCTTCGGTGACGAGTCCGCGCCCAACACCCGCGAGCTCGCCCGGCGGTTCACCACGATCGACAACTTCTACGCGGACGCCGAGGTCTCGGCCAACGGCTGGAACTGGGTCGCTCAGGCCAACTCCAACCCGTTCGCCGAGCAGATGTGGCCGGCCAACTACTCCGGCCGCAAGGCGCCCTACCCGTCGGAGAACGGCAACCCCGAGAACGCCGCGCAGGATCCGAACAACTCCTACCTGTGGCAGCGCCTCGACAAGGCCAAGGTCTCGTTCGCCAACTTCGGGTTCTACGTGTCGCCGGTGGGCGGGGAGTTCCACGCGGACGACCCGGTGCTCAACGCGCGCACCGACCACAAGTTCCAGGGCTACGACCTGGCCTGCCCGGACTCGTCCGGCACCTTCAAGGCGACCTGCCTCGAGCCGCGGGTCGACCGGTGGCTCAAGAGCTTCCGCACCTGGGAGACCAACGGCAAGATGCCGACGGTGCAGTTCGTGCGGCTGCCCAACGACCACACCTCGGGCACCAAGGCCGGCCAGCCGACGCCCAAGGCGATGGTGGCGGACAACGACTACGCCCTCGGCCGCCTCGTCGACGCCGTGTCGCACTCGCGCTACTGGCAGGACACGACGATCCTCGTCACCGAGGACGACGCGCAGAACGGCCCCGACCACGTCGACGCCCACCGCACCCTGGCCGTGGCGATCAGCCCCTACTCCCAGACCGGCAAGGTCGACTCGACCTTCTACTCCACCGCGTCGATGGTCCGCACCATCGGCCTCTTCGCCGGGATCGGGCCGCTCACGCAGTTCGACGACTACTCCACCCCGATGAGCGCCTCCTTCACCACCAAGGCGAATCTCGCTCCCTACCAGGTGATCCGGCCCACCTACCCGATGACCACCGTCAACGGTGCGACGGCGCCGATGGCCTCCGTCTCGGCCAAGCAGGACCTCACCAAGGAGGACCAGATCGACGAGCAGACCTTCAACCAGGCGATCTGGAAGTCGGTCCAGGGCAAGGACGCGACCATGCCGGCGCCCAAGCACGACCTGCTCGGTGACACGGCCAAGGCGGAGCGTGCGGCGGAGGCTGCGGCCGAGGCCAACGCCAAGGCAGCGGGCAAGCCCGCAGCGGAGGGCGACGACTGAGTCCGCGATCACCCTTGAGCCTCTGAGCCCCTGAGCCAGGGACGGGCCGTATGGCGAGGCGCAGCAACCGCCCGCCATACGGCCCGGCCCTGCTCGGTCAGCCGAAGGGGTAACGGGCCCGCTCGACGTGGCGGGGCCGCCCCCCGGGGCCCTCGCCCAGGTGGGACTCGACGAGCACGACGTCGGTCACGGTCCACGTCAGGGAGGTGAAGGTCTCGAGCACCTCCAGCCAGCGGCGCACGTCCCGGGGGAGGGCTAGCCGGGCCACCGTGAGGTGGGGGCGGAAGGCGCCGCCCTCGACCTGGGTGCCGGCGCCGTTGGCGGCCGACCGGCACCGCCGTGCGAGCGGCGCCAGGCCGTCGAGGGGGTCGTCCACGCCGAGCCAGAGCACCCGGGCGTCCGCGGTCCCGGGGAAGGCCCCGGCGCCGCGCAGCGTGAGGTCGAAGGGCTCCTGCTGCGTGGCGATCTCGTCGAGGCGTTCGTCGATCCGGTCCACGGACGAGGGGGACACCGACGGCAGGAACGCCAGGGTCAGGTGCCACTGCTCGGGACGGCTCCAGCGCAGGTCCGGGTCGGCGTCGACCCGGGGTTCCAGGAAGGTCTCGAGCTCGGCCAGCACCTCCTCGGGAGGGACGATGGCCAGGAACATCCGGGTGCCGCGACGCATGGCCCCAGCATGGCAGCCGACATCCTGGTCGCGCAGCGCGGCACGGGCGCCTCATCCGACGTATGGTGTCGGCGTCGAAGGAGGCCTGATGGACGCGAAGAAGACGTTCTTGTCGTGGCCGGTGGTGCGTCAGCTCACCGGTGGCGATCCCCTCGGTCGGGGAGCGGCCGCGCAGTCGGCGCGGACCGCCCAGCTCACGCCGCGCACGGTGACGGCCGACTCGGTCGCCCACAGCGTGTGCCCCTACTGCGCGGTGGGGTGTGCGCAGAAGGTCTTCGTCAAGGACGGCAAGGTCGTCCAGATCGAGGGCAACCCGGACTCGCCGGTGTCGCGGGGCAAGCTGTGCCCCAAGGGATCTGCCAGCGAGCAGCTGGTCAACGCGCCCAACCGGCAGACCACGGTGCTCTACCGGCGCCCCTACGCCACCCAGTGGGAGCCGATCGCCCGCGACGAGGCCATCGACATGGTCGTCGACCGCATCGTCGACACGCGCGCCCGCACCTGGCAGGACAAGGACAAGGACGGCCGTCCGCTGCGCCGCACCCTCGGCATCGCGAGCCTCGGAGGAGCGACCCTCGACAACGAGGAGAACTACCTCATCAAGAAGCTCTTCACCGCGATGGGCGCGATCCAGATCGAGAACCAGGCCCGTATTTGACACAGCGCCACGGTTCCCAGTCTGGGAGCCTCGTTCGGTCGTGGCGGCGCCACGAACTTCGTGCAGGACCTGGCCAACTCTGACTGCATCGTCATCCAGGGCTCCAACATGGCGGAGGCCCACCCGGTGGCGTTCCAGTACGTCACCGAGGCCAAGCGCCGCGGTGCCACGGTGATCCACGTCGACCCGAGGTTCAGCCGGACCTCGGCGCTGGCGCACCGCCACGTGGGGATCCGCGCCGGCAGCGACATCGTCTTCCTCGGCGCGATCATCAACTACATCCTGTCCAACGACCTCTACTTCGAGGAGTACGTCAAGGCCTACACCAACGCGTCCTTCCTGCTGCGCGAGGACTTCCAGGACGTCGACGAGCTCGACGGCGTCTTCTCGGGCTACGACCCGGAGACGGCCAGCTACGACACCACGACGTGGCTGTATGCCGAGTCCGGCGAGGCCTCCGACGAGGGCGGCGGGTCCAAGAAGGAGCGGGCGGCCGGTGACGAGCACGGGTCCGGCGGTCCGACGCTGCCGGGCGCCCAGCGGGTGCCCCGCGACGAGACGCTGCAGGACCCGCGGTGCGTCTTCCAGGTCCTCAAGCGCCACTACGCGCGCTACACCCCCGAGGTGGTCGAGCAGTCGTGCGGCATCTCGCGCGAGGACCTCGAGTACGTCGCGCGGGCGATGACGGACAACTCCGGGCGCGAGCGGACCACGTCGTTCTGCTACGCGGTCGGGTGGACCCAGCACTCCGTCGGCGCGCAGTACATCCGCACCGCGTGCATCATCCAGCTGCTGCTCGGCAACGTCGGTCGCCCCGGCGGCGGCGTCATGGCGCTGCGCGGTCACGCCTCCATCCAGGGGTCGACGGACATCCCGACGCTGTTCAACCTGCTGCCGGGATACCTGCCGATGCCCAAGGTCGGTGTGCACGAGAGCCTCTCGGACTACCTCGGCACGATCTCCTCCGACGACCAGAAGGGCTTCTGGTCCAACGCGGAGACGTATGCCGTCAGCCTCCTCAAGGCGTGGTGGGGCGACTCGGCGACCGCCGACAACGACTGGCGCTTCGACTACCTGCCGCGCCTCACCGGGGACCACGGCACCTACCGCACCACCATGGACATGGTGGACGGCAAGGTGGAGGGCTACTTCCTGCTCGGCCAGAACCCCGCCGTCGCGTCCGCCCACGGGCGGCTGCAGCGGGACGGTCTGGCCAACCTCAAGTGGCTGGTGGTCCGCGACCTGCGCCTCATCGAGTCCGCGACGTTCTGGCGGGACTCCCCGGAGATCGAGTCGGGCGAGCGCAGCCCGCAGACCATCGGGACCGAGGTGTTCTTCTTCCCGGCGGCCTCCCACGTGGAGAAGGCCGGGACGTTCACCCAGACCCAGCGGATGCTGCAGTGGCGCGAGCAGGCGGTGCTGCCGCCCGGCGACGCCCAGAGCGAGCTCGACTTCTTCCACGAGGTCGGGGTGCGGCTGCGCGAGCGGCTCGCGACCTCCACGGAGGAGCGGGACCGTCCGCTGCTGGACCTGACCTGGGACTACCCGGTCAACGAGCACGGCGAGGTCGACGCCGAGGCGGTGCTGCGGGAGATCAACGGGCGCCACCTGACCGGCGACAAGGCCGGCCAGCCGCTCAACACCTACCTGGAGATGAAGGCCGACGGCTCGACCGAGGGTGGGTGCTGGATCTACACCGGGGTCTTCGCCGACGGCGTCAACCAGGCCGCCCGCCGCAAGCCCCGCCAGGAGCAGGACAGCACGGCCCTGGAGTGGGGCTGGGTCTGGCCGCTCAACCGGCGGATCCTCTACAACCGCGCCTCGGCCGACCCGCAGGGGCGGCCCTGGTCGGAGCGCAAGAAGCACATCTGGTGGGACGAGGAGTCCGGCCGGTGGGTGGGCAAGGACGTGCCCGACTTCATCCCGGACCGGGCGCCGTCCTACCGGCCCCCCGAGGGAGCGAGCGGTCCCGACGCCCTCGCCGGTGACGACCCCTTCGTCATGCAGGCGGACGGCAAGGGCTGGTTGTTCGCGCCCAAGGGTCTGCTCGACGGTCCGCTGCCGTCGCACTACGAGCCGCAGGAGGGCCGGGTCGGCAACCCCTTCTACACCCAGCAGGCGAGCCCGACCCGTAAGGTCTACGAGCGGGAGGACAACCTCACGGCTCCGGCCCGCGGCCTGCCGCCGGAGGACGACGCGGCGCGCGAGCACCCGGAGGTCTACCCCTACGTCTTCACGACCTACCGGTTGACCGAGCACCACACGGCCGGCGGCATGAGCCGGTGGCTGCCGTACCTGGCCGAGCTGCAGCCGGAGATGTTCTGCGAGGTGTCGCCGGAGCTGGCGGCCGAGCGGGGTCTCGAGCACCTGGGCTGGGCGACGCTCGTCTCGCCCCGGTCGGCGATCGAGGCGCGGGTCATGGTCACCCACCGCATGAAGCCGCTCACGGTGCAGGGCAGGTCCTTCCACCAGATCGGGCTGCCTTACCACTGGGCGACCGGCGGCACCGGGGCGATCGTGTCCGGCGACTCGGTCAACGACCTGATGGGCGTGGCCCTCGACCCCAACGTGCTGATCCAGGAGTCCAAGGTGGGTGCCTGCGACATCCGCGCCGGGCGCCGGCCGCGGGGTCCGGAGCTGCTCGAGCTGGTGAGGTCCTACCGCACCCGGGCCGGCGTCACCGAGGAGACGGGCAACGACCTGCGCTCCGGGGCGGACGTCGACCACAAGGAGCAGGTGGACGAGATGCACGCCAAGGAGCGCGAGGACAGCGGGACCGATGTCAAGGGTGCCTCCGAGTCCGGCGTCGACGACAAGGATGGTGGCCGCTGATGCCCAACTCCCTCTTCGGGCCGCTGGACCCGGCCCCGGACGCGGGCTGGTCCGACGCCCCGCCCCGCAAGGGATTCCTCACCGACACGTCCGTCTGCATCGGCTGCAAGGCCTGCGAGGTGGCGTGCAAGGAGTGGAACATGCTGCCGGAGGACGGCATCGGCCTGCTCGGGTCGTCCTTCGACAACTCCCGGTCGCTGGGCGCGAGCACCTGGCGCCACGTGAAGTTCATCGAGCAGCCGGGACGCGCCGACGACACCGTGCGCGGGCGTCAGCCCGTGGACCTCGGTATGCCGAGCGTCCGGGGCGCGGACCTGGACCCGTCGCCGGCGCCCCAGCAGCCCGAGACCGCCGAGGGCGTGCCCGACTTCCGCTGGCTGATGAGCTCGGACGTCTGCAAGCACTGCACCCACGCGGGCTGCCTCGACGTGTGCCCGACCGGCGCGTTGTTCCGCACCGAGTTCGGCACCGTGGTGGTGCAGGACGACGTGTGCAACGGCTGCGGCTACTGCGTCCCCGCCTGCCCCTTCGGCGTGATCGAGCGCCGGCCGGGCGCCAAGGGCGAGGTGACCAACGCCGGGATCGCCCAGAAGTGCACGCTGTGCTACGACCGGATCGGTGCGGGGCAGACGCCGGCGTGCGCCCAGGCCTGCCCGACCGAGTCCATCCAGTTCGGCGACGTCGTGGAGCTGCGCGAGCGGGGCCGCGAGCGCGTCGCCGCGCTGCACGAGCAGGGCTACACCTCCGCGCGGATGTACGGCGACGACCCGCACGACGGGGTCGGCGGCACCGGCGCGATGTTCCTGCTGCTCGACGAGCCGGAGGTCTACGGCCTGCCCCCGGACCCCGTGGTCACGACCAAGGACCTGGCTGACATCTTTCGCAAGGGCGGCGTCGGGGGCCTCACCCTGCTCGTCGGCGTGGCCCTGTCCTTCCTCGGAGGCCGCCGATGACCACGCCCGCCCAGCAGGAGAGCCGCGAGGGCCTGTGGCCGCAGGAGCAGCGTCGGGAGCGCCGACGCCGCCGGGTCGGCTCCGGGCTCTTCGGGGTGCGCCGCTTCGCCGGCAACGACCGCGGCGAGGCCGCGATGGTGCCGGACGCCGCGTTCACCTCCTACTACGACCGGCCGATCGTCAAGCCGGCGCCGTGGACCCACGACATCCCGGAGTACCTCTTCGTCGGGGGCCTCGCCGCGGGCTCGTCGCTGCTCGCCGCGGGCGCCGACCTCATGGACATGCCGGGGCTGCGGCGGCAGGCGCGGTGGACGGCGCTGGTCTCGATCGGCAGCGCGACCTACCTGCTCATCCACGACCTCGGGCGCCCCGAGCGCTTCCTCAACATGCTCCGGATCGTGCGCCTCACCTCGCCGATGAGCGTCGGGTCGTGGATCCTCGCGGGCTACGGCCCGCTCGCCGGGGTCGCCGCCGTCGCCGAGCTCGCGGGGCCGCTGGAGCGGTCGCTGCCCGCCCCGCTGCAGCCCCTCGCCCGGCTGCTCGGCTGGGTCGGTCGGCCCGCCGGTCTCGGTGCGGCCTTCTTCTCCCCGCCGCTCGCCGCCTACACCGCGGTGCTCCTGGGCAACACCGCCACCCCCGGGTGGCACAGCGCCTACAAGGAGCTGCCGATGGTCTTCGCCGGGTCGGCGGGGGCCGCCGCGGCCGGCATGGCCCTGGTGGCCGCCCCCCACGACGAGACCTGGCCGGCACGCCGGCTCGCCGTCGGGGGAGCGCTGTGGGAGCTCGGCTCGGCCCAGATCATGGAGCACTCCATGGGGATCAGCGCCGAGCTGCTGCACGAGGGGCGGCCCGGTCGGTGGTGGCAGGCCAGCAAGATCTGCACCATCGGTGGCGCCGCGCTGACGGCCGTGGCCGCGCGACGCAGCAGGCCGGCCGCCGTCGTGGCGGGCCTGGCGCTGCTCGCCGGGTCCGTCTGCACCCGCTTCGCGATCTTCGAGGCCGGCATCGACTCGGCCAAGGACCCCCGCTACACGGTGGTCCCGCAGCGGGCCCGCCTCGAGCGCGGCGAACGCACCATGGGCTGACCGGCTCCGGCCTCAGCCACCTGCCGGCGACCCCGCCGCCGGCGACCCCGGCCCGCGGCATCCCCGCGGGCCGGCATACGACACCATCCCCCCGACCCACCACCAAGGAGCCCTCCGATGAGCTCGTCCACCACCGCCGGGGCTCCGGCGACCACCGGACCCAACCGCTGGCTGCTCGTCCTCGGCGGAGTCCTCGTGCAGATGGCCATCGGCGCCATCTACGCGTGGAGCGTCTTCGCCAAGGCCCTGCAGGCCGACGCGTCCGCGCTGCACCTGAGCAAGAGCCAGGCCGCGATCCCCTTCGAGGTCGCCATCGGCATGATCTTCGTCGGCTCCTTCGTAGGTGGGCGGCTGCAGGACAAGCGCGGACCCCGCACCGTCGCGCTGACCGGTGTCGTGATCTACGGGATCGGCATCATCCTCAGCTCCTTCGCCAAGGACGCGGGCCAGCTGTGGCTGCTGGTGCTGGGCTACGGCCTGATCTCCGGCTTCGGGCTCGGCATGGCCTACATCGTCCCGATCGCCATGCTGCAGAAGTGGTTCCCCGACAAGGCCGGCCTCATCACCGGTCTCGCCGTCGGTGGTTTCGGCTTCGGTGCCGTCGTCACGGCGCCGCTCGCGACCAGGATGATCGAGGCCGACCCGGCGCACCCGACCGCGCCCTTCCTGTGGCTCGGCATCGCCTACCTCGTCGCGGGGGTCCTCGGCGCCTCCATCTTCCGCAACCCGCCGGCCGACTACCGCGTCGCGGGCGCCCCCGCCAAGGACGCCACCAGCACGGCGCAGGCCACCGCGTCCTACTCCCAGGCCGAGGCGCTGCGGATGCCGCAGTGGTACCTCCTCACGCTGATCCTGACGCTGAGCGTGACCGCCGGCATCTCCCTGATCTCCATCGCCGCGGGCAGCGCCACCGACATCGCCGGCTACTCCAAGATCGCAGCGGGCAGCCTCGTCGGGATCATGGGCCTGTTCAACGGCGCCGGCCGCATCTTCTGGGCCTGGCTGTCCGACCGGATCGGCAAGATGCCGGCCTTCATCGGCATCCTCGGGCTGCAGGGGCTGGCGCTGATCGCCCTGCCGCACGCCACGAGCCCGATCCTGTTCGCCGTCCTCGCGGCCGTGATCTACACCTGCTACGGCGGTGGCTTCGGGACCATGCCGTCCACTGCCGGCAAGTTCTTCGGCGTCAAGCACGCCGGGGGCATCTACGGCCTCATGCTGATCGGCTGGTCCATCGGTGGGGTCGCCGGCCCGCTGCTCGTGGCCGCCCTCATCGGCAGCACCAAGAACTACACGCTGGCCTACACCGTCGTCGGGATCATCGCGCTGGTCGGCGCCGCGATCCCGTTGATCACCAAGGCTCCTCGCCGCGACTGACGTCTCGACCGACCCCCGGCGCGGCGCGGTTGCGCCGGGGGAGTGACGGTCCGGACCGCCTCCCGCGGCACCTCGGGCCGGGTCCTGCAGTGACGTCGTGCCCACGACGCCACACCTGGACCGCCGCACCGTCCTCGTGCTGCCGCTGCTCGCGGCGCTGAGCGGCTGCGCCGCGGCAGGGCACGGTGCCCCGGCGACGGCGGCCGGCGCCACGTCGAGCCCGAGCGGGTCCGCGTCTGCGACCGCGGCTGCCACCGAGCCGGGCGTCCCCGACGTCCAGGCGCTCGTGGCGCGGATGAGCACGGCGCTGCAGCGCGGGGACCGCCAGGCCTTCCTGGACTGTCTGTCCGGCGACGCAGGCTCGGCTCGCGCTGCGGCGGCCTCGTGGTTCGACAGCGTCCGGGCGCTGCCGATGCGCGTGCGCGGGCTCCAGCCGGTGTCGGGCATCGACGGGTGGGCGGACCCCGGGGCCGGCCAGCCGTGGACCTTCGCCTTCCGTCACCAGCTGACCGGCATCGACCGGGCACCGGTGCAGGAGTGGTATGGCGCTCCCGTGGTCCGCTACGACGGCCGCTGGGTCTTCGGCGACTGGGGCGGGGTGCTGGACGGCGACCTCGGCACCACGACCCGCTACGTCGGGGACTACCGCCAGCTCTGGGACGACGGGCCGACGCGGCTGCTGCGGGGGCGCCGGGTGGCCCTGCTGACGTCGGCCTACCGGGACGCAGCCGCGTGCCGCCGGGCCCTGGCCATCGTCGAGGACGGGGTGCGCCGAACCATCCAGGTCCTCGGCTCCGGGGGCGTGGCGGTCCCGCCCGAGCAGCTGCTGGTGGCCGTGCCCACGCTCGAGCACCGCACGCTGTTCGACTACCACGGCGGTGTCGTGTCGAGCCCGCAGGCGAGCTATGCCGGCTTCACCCGCGGGTTGCCGGAGCGCGACGCGGAGCAGCAACCCCGCTCCGACCGCCCGGGCGTGTCCGCCCGCATCGTCCTGGAACCCGGCGTGCTCGACGACGAGGACGAGCTGCGGGCCACGGCGACCCACGAGAGCGTCCACGCCTACCTGGCCACGGCGTGGGGTGGGGAGGCGCGCCTGCCGTGGGCGGACGAGGGCATCGCCGGCTTCGTCGACACCGGTGGCGACGAGGAGCTGCACCTGGATCATCTCGGCGCGGCTGCCACGGCGCTCGACGGACCGATCCACCACCTGGGCCAGCTGGTCTTCGACAGCGGCACCGACGACACGGTCGCGGGCGCCTACGCCACGGCCTACGCCGCCTGCGCGTATGCCGTCGCCACCGCCGGCCTCGCCCGGACCCTCCAGCTGCTGCGCGCGGACCGGCGGGGGGACGACAACCCCTATCCCGCAGCGGGTTTCCCCGACGCGGGGGCGTTCGAGGCGGGGCTGCGGCGGTGGGTGAAGGAGGAGCTGGCCTGAGCGGTCGTCGGCGGCGGTCGTCAGCGGCGGACGTCGGCCGCGGCCCTGGTGAGGGGGAGCCCGTCGGCGACCCACGCCTCCACGCCCCCGATCACGTCGGTCGCGTTGCGCAGCCCGAGGTCCTGCAGCGACCGGGCCGCGAGGCTCGAGCTGTAGCCCTGCCGGCACAGCACGACGTAGGTCGTGTCCCAGCTGCTCGCCTCCGGGATGCGCCACGCGAAGGTCGGGTCGAGCCGCCACTCCAGGACGGTCCGGTCGATCACGACCGCGCCGGGGACCTCACCGGTCTCGGCGCGCTGCTCCGGGGTGCGGGTGTCCACCAGGACCGCCCCGGCCTGCTGGGCGGCATACGCCTCGCGCGGCGTGAGCCGCGTCAGACCACGTCTCGCCGCGGTCAGGTGCGCCTCGATGCCGCGCGGGCGGTCCGTCATCGGACGGTCTGTCATCGGACGGTCAGGGTGTGCTCGCCGCGCGGGACGACCTCGCCGATCACCGGGGCGCCGGGAACCTCGCCGACGACCAGCAGCCCGCCGCTGGTCTGCGCATCGGCCAGCAGCAGCAGCTCGTCCTCATCGACCGACGACGCGAGGTGGGGGCGCACCCAGTCGAGGTTGCGG
This sequence comes from Arsenicicoccus sp. oral taxon 190, assembly GCF_001189535.1. NCBI lineage: Bacteria > Bacillati > Actinomycetota > Actinomycetes > Micrococcales > Intrasporangiaceae > Arsenicicoccus > Arsenicicoccus sp. oral taxon 190. Next base: position 3,271,610 of record NZ_CP012070.1, on the reverse strand, counting down.
CGGGTGCCGCCGCTGACATAACCGTCGCGCAGCGCCTCGCGGGCGCCGTCGAGGTAGGGGACCGCCGCGGCGTCGACGACGGCCGAGACCCCGGACGCGCGCATCATCTTGTGCAGGTGGCCGAGCAGGCCGAAGCCGGTGACGTCGGTGGCGGCCTCGGCGCAGGCGGCCACCGCGGCGCGACCGGCCTCGGCGTTGAGCGTGGTCATTGACGCGATCGCCTGGGGGAAGACCTCGCCGGTCGACTTGTGGCGGTTGTTGAGCACGCCGACGCCGAGGGGCTTGGTCAGCGAGATCGGCAACCCGGCGCGGGCGCGGTCGTTGCGCAGCAGGTGGTCGGGGTCGACCAGGCCGGTGACGGCCAGGCCGTACTTCGGCTCCGGGTCGTCGATGGAGTGCCCGCCGCCGACGGGGCACCCGGCCTCGCGGGCGATGTCGAGCCCGCCGCGCAGCACCTCCCGCAGCAGCTCGGCGGGCAGGACCTCGCGCGGCCAGCCGACCAGGTTGACGGCCACCACCGGCCGCCCGCCCATGGCGTAGACGTCGGACAGGGCGTTGGCGGCCGCGATGCGCCCCCAGTCGTAGGCGTCGTCCACGACCGGGGTGAAGAAGTCGGTGGTGACGACGACGGCCTGCCCCGGCCCGATCCGCACCACGGCGGCGTCGTCCCCGTCGTCCAGACCGACGACGAGGTGCGGGGAGCTCACGCCGACCAGGCCGCTGACGATCTCCTCCAGCTCGCCGGGCGGGATCTTGCAGGCGCAGCCGCCGCCGTGGGCGGTCTGGGTCAGCCGGACGGGAGAGGCAAGGGTCATGCCCGCCACTGTAGAACGGCTCAGTGCCGGCGCAGGGCGTCGACGAGCTCCTCCTTGGTCATCGACGACCGCCCCTCGATGTCGAGCTCCCGGGCGCGCCGGAGCAGGTCGTCCTTGGTCCAGTCGTCGTAGCTGCCGTGCTCCCCGCCACGCTCGCCGACCGCCGAACGCCCGTCCCTGGCGGCGGCGTTGGCGATGCGGGCGGACTTCTCCTTGCTGTTGCCCTCGTCGCGGAGCGTCTCGTAGAGCTCCTTGTCCTTGACGCTGGGGCCGGGGTCCTCGCTGCGGTCCTGCTTGCTCGGTGCCATGGTTCGACCGTACTCCGGACCGCCCCGCCGGTGGGGCCCTCGGCAGGTACGATCTGCGGCGGAGGCGTACAGGTGCCTGGTGGCCCTCCCGGTCTTCAAAACCGGTGTGCGGCGGCATCCGTCGCAGGCGGGTTCGATTCCCGTCCGCCTCCGCCACCAGCCACAACGCCCCGCCGGTCGCGATGACCGGCGGGGCGACCCGGCGGTGCGACCAGTCGGGACGGCACGGGATCGGGGAACCCCGCGTCCCCATGGCGCTACCGAGGTTCCCCGATCTCCACGATGTGTGCCGCGGGGTCAGGCCTTGATGACGATGACCGGTTGGCGCGCCGGATCGAGCCAGCGGACCGTGGCGGTCAGCTCGGCCATGCTGGTGATGCCGACGCAGCCGCCGGTGTAGCTCTGGGCGTAGTGCAGGAAGATCCCGGCGCCGGAGTGCGCACCGTAGCGGTTGGGGGTCGTGTAGTTGTAGCGGATCGCGACGGCCTGGCGGTAGAGCCCGGACCGGACGTAGTCGGCGAGGTGCTCCGAGCGTCCGGCCACGCCGGCGGGCAGGGCGCAGGACTCCCGCCACCGGTTGTAGTCGCGCTGGGTCGGGTCCTGGATCCACCAGCTGCAGCCGGTGACGGTGCGGTAGGGCATGCGGGTGCCCGGGTTGCCCGCGCCGAAGGCGGTGACCAGACCGAAGGTGCCCGCCGGGGTGGCGTTGCTGCCCTGACGGCGCTGTGCGGACGGGACGACGCCGCCGCGGCCGAAGACGGCGGCGGCGGGGCTGTCCACGCGGACCCAGCGAGATCCGTTCCAGGAGTAGCGGGCCCAGGTGCCACGGGTGCCGGCGGTGCGGTCCGCCACCATGACCTGGGTGGACTGCAGCTGGCTGACCCAGGTGCCCGGGGCGTAGACCGCGCGGGCGGCGCTGGGGCGGGGAGCGGCGGCCGCGTGGGCGGGGGACCCGAGGCCGAGCGCGAGACCGAGGGCGGTGAGGGCAGCGGCCGAGCGGGCGCGGGATGGGGTGGTGAGGCCGATGAGGCGAGGCCGGGCGGTGCGGGCAGGTCGCGGCGCGGCGAGGAGGAAACGGGTGAACCGGGTGAAGGAGGGCATGTCTCCATCATGTACGCAAAGTAATCAAATGTCACTTAGCGTGTCTATCAGTGTGATGTCGCGGCGGCCGGTGCCCCCAGCACCCCCGCCTGCGTCGCCCGGTACCGCTCGTAGGCCTGGTGGTAGCGCGCCCACGCGGCGTCGAACTCGCGCAGCTGCTCGGCCGAGCGCTCCCGCGCGGTCGCCTCGGTGTCCAGGGCGCGCGCGAGGTCGGTGCAGCTGAGGCGGTACCCGTAGCGCGGGTTGTCCGCGCCGTGGCAGCGCGCCCAGGTGGAGGCCGCGATCTCCGCCACGCGGTCGAAGTACGGACCGTCGGCCCACGCCCCGCGGGTCGTCCCGAGGGCCGCGGTCAGTCGGTCCCCGCAGGTCCAGGTGTCGCACCGCTGCCGCAGCTCCTGGTGCCCACGCTCGTGCATCGCGACCAGGTAGGTGTCCTCGGTGGAGAGCTCCCGCAGCACGACGACGTGCTGGTCCTCGTCGGTCAGGCCGACCGTGACGTCGCCGCCCGCCACGGTCTGGGCCCGCAGCGCCGGGTCGCCGACGTCCACGCACCGCGCTGCGGATCCGTTGACGGCGCGGACGATCTCGTCGCATGAGCGGCCCTCGAGCGCGGTCCGCAGCGGCGGGGTGGGCAGCGGGGCGGGAGGCGGGCTTGGGAGCGCCATACGGGCGGGTCTGGCGAGGGTCGGGGCGGCCGGCGCGGCGAGCACGCCTCGGCCCTCGGCGGCCGGGGCCGGGGGAGCGCTGCAGCCTGCGCCCAGGGCGGCGAGCAGCAGGGTCGCGGCCAGGGCGAAGGTGCGTGGGGTCGCTCTCACCGCGGGTCCTCCTGGGCGTCGTCACGGGCCTTCTGCTGAGTCCAACTACCGAGAGTGCTGGAAGGTTACGCAGAGTGCAAGAGTGGGGTGAAACGAGCGCTCGCTGCCCTCCACCGCCGGGCGGCATAGGCTCGGAGCATGAGCCCCCAGCACCTCGCTCGAGCCGTCCCCCCTGCCTCGGGCGACCCCCGGCGGGGGATCGTGCGCACCGACGCGGCCCTGGCGGCACCCGAGCTCGCCGAGGTGGTCGCGCGGCGCGGGAGGGCGGCGGTCCGTACCGCCGTCCGGGCCGCCCAGGACCGGGCGAGGCAGGGCGAGATCGCGCCGGACGAGGTGGTCGCCGCGGCGCGGCAGGCCCTCGAGGACCAGCGGGCGGCCACCGAGGTCTTCAACGCCACCGGCGTGGTGCTGCACACCAACCTGGGTCGCGCCCAGCTGGGGCCCGACGCCGTCGACGCGCTGGTCGCGGCGTCCGGCTGCACCGACGTCGAGCTGGACCTCGCCTCCGGCGTGCGGGCCCGGCGCGGCCGGCAGACGCTGGACGCGCTGTCCCGGCGGGTGCCGGACGCCGCGGGGGTCCTGGTCGTCAACAACGGCGCGGCCGCTCTCGTCCTCGCGCTGACGGCCCTCGCGCAGGGGCGCGAGGTGCTGGTGAGCCGCGGCGAGATGGTCGAGATCGGCGACGGCTTCCGGATCCCCGACCTGCTCGAGTCCACCGGGGTGCGGCTGCGCGAGGTCGGCACCACCAACCGCACCCGGCTGGCCGACTACGCCGACGCGGTGACGGAGCGGACCGCCGCGATCCTCAAGGTGCACCCCAGCAACTTCCGGGTCGAGGGGTTCACGAGCGAGGCGACGATCACCGAGCTCGCGACCCTCGGGCTGCCCGTGGTCGCCGACACCGGCAGCGGGCTGCTGGCCCCCGACCCCGCGCTGCCCGACGAGCCCGACGCGGCCACCGCGCTGCGCGCCGGCGCGACCGTGGTGACCTGCAGCGGGGACAAGCTGCTCGGCGGCCCGCAGGCCGGCCTGGTGTTCGGGGACGCCGACACGGTCGAACGCCTCCGCCGTCATCCGCTCCAGCGGGCGCTGCGGGCGGACAAGCTCGCGCTGGCCGCGCTGGCCGCGACGCTGGACGCTGCGACGACCCCGACCAGCGTCGCGATCCACGCCGACGAGGCTGAGCTGCGCGCGCGGGCCGAGCAGCTCGCGTCCCTGGTGGAAGGGCAGCTCCCGGTCGAGGTCGTCCCCTCGGCCGGGCGGGTGGGCGGCGGTGCCGCCCCCGGTCTCCCGCTCCCCGGGTGGGCGCTCGCGCTGCCCGAGTCGTATGCCGACCGCCTCCGCCTGGCCTCACCACCGGTCGTCGCCCGGGTCGAGGCCGGCCGCACCCTCGTCGACGTCCGCTGCCTGCCACCGGACCGGCTGGGCGAGGTCGCCGGGGCCATCCGTGAGGTGGCGAGCCGGGCATGATGCACGTCGTCGCCACCGCCGGGCACGTCGACCACGGCAAGTCGACGCTGGTCCGCCGGCTCACCGGGATGGAGCCCGACCGCTGGGCGGAGGAACGTCGCCGCGGCATGACCATCGACCTCGGATTCGCCTGGGCGTCGCTGGACTCCGGCGAACGCCTGGCCTTCGTCGACGTGCCCGGCCACGAACGCTTCATCGGCAACATGCTCGCCGGGTTGGGTCCGTCGCCGGCCGTGCTGGTCGTCGTCGCCGCCGACGAGGGGTGGCGCACCCAGAGCGAGGAGCACCTCGGCGCCGTCGACGCGCTCGGGCTGCGCCACGGGCTGCTGGTCGTCACGCGCAGCGACCTCGCCGACCCGGGCCCGGCGCTCGCGGAGGCGCGCCAGCGGGTCGCCCGCTCCAGCCTGGGCGAGGTGGAGGCGCTCGCCGTGTCGGCGCAGACCGGCGCGGGCATCGAGGAGCTGCGCTCGGCGCTGCGGCGCCTCGTGGCGCGGCTGCCCGAGCCCGACCAGGCAGCCAGGGTCCGGCTCTGGATCGACCGGTCGTTCACCATCGCCGGCGCGGGCACCGTGGTCACGGGGACGCTGGGGGAGGGGACGCTCTGCGTCGGCGACGAGCTGGAGCTGCGCGGTCGCCGGGTGCGGGTGCGGGGGCTGCAGGCGCTCGGCGAGGACTACGACATGGTGCCGGCGCGGGCCCGCGTCGCCGTCAACCTGCGCTCGGTCGCCCCGCAGGACGTCCACCGGGGCGGGGTGCTGCTGACCCCGCAGGCGTGGCACCTGACCGACCAGGTCGACGTCGACGTGCACGGCGTCGACGTGACCGGGCTGCCCCTCGACGTCATGGTGCACGTCGGGTCGGGCGCCTGGTCGGCGCGGGTGCGACCGCTCGGCGGCAGCTTCGCGCGGCTGCGGCTGCCCGAGGCGTTGCCGCTGCAGGCCGGGGACCGGCTCATCGTCCGCGACCCGGGGCGCCGGGTCGTCGTGGCCGGGGCCACCGTGCTGGACGCCGACCCTCCCGAGCTCGCGCGGCGCGGCGCCGCGGGCCGCCGGGCGGAGTCGCTGGCGATCGCCGACGCCCGCGTCGACGTCGCCGTTGAGGTCGACCGTCGGGGCGCCATGCTCCCGCGCGAGCTCGCCGCCCTCGGGGTCGGCCCGAGCGAGCTGCGGGCCGACCTGGCGGGCGTGCTCCGCGTCGGCGAGTGGCTCGTGTCGGAGCGGGCCTGGCGTCAGTGGCAGGCCGACCTGCTGGCCCTCGTGGAGCGCCGCCGGCAGGAGCACCCCATGGACCCCTGGGTGCCCATGGAGCAGGCCCGGCGGCACCTCGGGGCTCCCGACCTGGCCGTGCTGCGTGAGGTGGCCGCCGCCGCCGACCTCGACACCAGCGAGGGCCGGGTCAGTCGCCCCGGCACCACGCCGTCGCTGGGCCCGGCCGAGGCCGGGCTGCGCGCCCTGGAGCAGCAGCTGGCGGACAGCCCCTTCGCCGCGCCCGAGCGCGGTCAGCTCGACGCCTGGGGGCTGGGCGCCCGGCAGCTCGCGGCGGCCGAGGCGGCCGGGCGCGTCGTGCGGCTGGTCGACGACATCGTGCTGCTGCCGACCGGGCCGGCCCGGGCGATGCGCGAGCTGGCCCGGCTGGAGCAGCCGTTCACGACCAGTGCGGCCCGGCAGGCGCTGGGCACGACGCGGCGGGTCGTCATCCCGCTGCTGGAGCATCTGGACGCGCGCGGCTGGACCCGCCGCACGGACCCGACCCACCGTCAGGTCGTGCGCTAGCCGTCTGCATCGTGAGACGGAGTGACCAGATGCTAGGACGTGCCGGATCCTCGAGCCATGTCCGAAGAGCAGATCGCCGTCCGCCGCGCCCTTCAGGAGTCGATGGACCTGCGCGAGCAGGGCCACACCTCTGACGGTCGCTGATCCCTCCTCCGCACGACGCCCCGAGCATCGCTGCTCGGGGCGTCGTCACATCCTGAGACGTGCGTCTGCGGACTGAGACGACCCTCCTAGGGTGGTGGCATGACGAGCCAGCCAGCAGCACCGACCACCCTCGACCTCGCCGTCGTCGGGGGTGACGGCATCGGCCCCGAGGTCGTGGCCGAGGGGTTGCGGGTGCTGCAGGCGGTGGCCGACAGCGCTGAGGTCGAGATCCGCACGACGACATACGATCTCGGCGCGCGCCGCTGGCACGAGACCGGTGAGACGCTCACCGAGGCGGACCTGACCGCGCTGCGCGGGCACGACGCGATCCTGCTCGGCGCGATCGGCGACCCGAGCGTGCCCTCCGGGGTCCTGGAGCGGGGGGTGCTGCTGCCGCTGCGCTTCGCGCTCGACCACTGCGTCAACCTGCGGCCGTCCATCCTGTACCCCGGGGCGCAGAGCCCGCTCGACCTGGAGCGCGTCGCTCCGGACGGGTTCGACTTCGTGGTGGTGCGCGAGGGCACCGAGGGGCCGTATGTCGGCAACGGCGGCGCCCTGCGCGTCGGCACCCCGCACGAGATCGCGACCGAGGTCAGCGTCAACACGGCCTACGGCGTGGAGCGGGTGGTGCGCGACGCCTTCGCCCGCGCGCAGGGGCGTCCCCGCCGCACGCTCACGCTGGTCCACAAGCACAACGTGCTGGTGCACGCCGGGCACCTGTGGCGCCGGACCGTCGAGGCCGTGGCCGCCGAGTTCCCCGAGGTCACTGTCGACTACCTGCACGTCGACGCCGCCACGATCTTCCTCACGACCGACCCCGGGCGCTTCGACGTGATCGTGACGGACAACCTCTTCGGCGACATCCTGACCGACCTCGCCGCCGCCGTCTCGGGCGGCATCGGGCTCGCCGCCAGCGGCAACATCGACCCCTCCCGCACCAACCCGTCGATGTTCGAGCCCGTGCACGGCTCGGCGCCCGACATCGCCGGGCAGGGCAAGGCCGACCCGACCGCCGCGATCCTGTCCGTCGCGCTGCTGCTGCGGCACGTCGGCCACGACGAGCTCGCCGCCCGCGTCGAGCAGGCCGTCCACGCCGACCTGGAGGCCCGGGACGGCTCGGCCCGGTCCACCGAGGAGATCGGCCGCGCCATCGTGACCTGCCTGAGGTAGTCACGTCGGCCCGGGTCAGCACCCCAGGCCGATGTGCCCACCTCAGGTAGATCCTGGTCTCGGATGGCGCGGTAGCCTTCGAGGCGATCCCCGTGCGACAAGGAGCACCCCATGACGACGCCGTCCCTGTCCTTCCCGCTGGAGCGCACCACCACCCCGGTGCCCGAGGCCGAGCGCGAGCAGATCCTCGCCAACCCCGGATTCGGCAAGACCTTCACCGACCACATGGCCGTGGCGACCTGGACCACCGACGAGGGCTGGCACGACGACGCCATCCGCCCCTACGGTCCCTTCCAGCTAGACCCCGCCGCGGCGGTGCTGCACTACGCCCAGGAGGTCTTCGAGGGGCTCAAGGCGTTCCGGCACGCCGACGGCTCGGTGTGGTGCTTCCGCCCGGAGGCCAACGCCGCCCGGATGCAGCGCAGCGCCCGCCGGCTCGCCCTGCCCGAGCTCGCGACCGAGGACTTCCTCGCCTCCATCACCGCGCTGGTCTCCGCGGACGAGGCGTGGGTGCCGGCCGCCGGGGCGGGGGAGACCTCGCTCTACCTGCGCCCCTTCATGTTTGCCTCCGAGCCCTTCCTCGGCGTGCGTCCCGCCCGCGACGTCACGTATGCCGTGATCGCGTCCCCCGCCGGCGCGTACTTCTCCGGCGGCCTGGAGCCGGTCACGCTGTGGATCTCCACCGACTACGCCCGGGCCGGCGCCGGCGGCACGGGCGCCGCCAAGTGCGGCGGCAACTACGCCTCCAGCCTCGCCGGCCAGCTCGAGGGCATCGAGAACGGCTGCGACCAGGCCGTCTTCCTCGACTCCGCGACGCACGAGTACATCGAGGAGCTGGGCGGCATGAACCTCTTCCTCGTCTACCGCGACGGGCGGCTCGTGACCCCGGAGCTCACCGGCTCGATCCTCGAGGGCGTCACCCGCAGCTCCATCCTGCAGATCGCCACGGAGCTCGGCCTCACCCCCGAGGAGCGCGGCATCCCCATCCAGGAGTGGAAGGACGCGGCCGAGTCCGGCGAGCTGGCCGAGGTCTTCGCCTGCGGCACCGCCGCGGTCATCACGCCCGTCGGTGAGCTGCGCTGGAACGGCGGCTCGGTCAACCACCGCACCGCCGCCTCCGACGACAAGATCGCGCTGTCGATCCGCAACCAGCTCCTGGACATCCAGTACGGCCGCGCCGAGGACACCCACGGCTGGCTGACCCGCCTGGTCTGACTCTCGTGGTCTGACTCGACGGGTCGGACTCGCCCGATCTGACCCCGCTGGTCTGATCAAAGGTTTGCGATCAGACCATTGACGCGGCCCCGGGCATCCGGTTCAATGGGTCCACCCCGCCCCTGACGGCGAGGTCCCCTGAGCCAGAAGGGATGCCCCGTGGCTGCTCGACGACTGTTCGCCCGCCGGGACGACACCGACTACAGCGAGGACGACGCCGCGCAGCTCGCGGCCCTGGGTTACAAGCAGGAGCTCAACCGGACCATGTCCGGCTTCAGCAACTTCGCGGTGTCGTTCTCGATCATCTCCATCCTGTCCGGCTGCATCACGTCCTTCGGGATCGCCATGAATGCCGGTGGCCCCGTGGCGATCTCGCTCGGGTGGCCGCTGGTCGGGGTGTTCGTCCTGTGCGTGGCGCTGGCGATGGCCGAGGTCTGCTCGGTCTACCCGACCGCGGGCGGGCTCTACTTCTGGGCCGGCCGGCTGGCGCGCACCCACAAGCGCGAGTGGGCCTGGGTGGTGGGGTGGTTCAACTTCCTGGGCGAGGTCGCCGTCACCGCAGCGGTCGACTTCGGCGCGGCCACGACGTGGATGGCCTTCCTGGACCTGACCATCGGCGTCGACGTCACGCCGCTCACGACCTTCGTGTGCTTCTGCGTCATCCTGCTGCTCCACGGCCTGCTCAACGCCTTCGGCGTCGGGCTGGTCCAGATCCTCTCGGCCGTCTCCGCGTGGTGGCACCTCGCGGGCGCCGCGGTGATCTTCGTCGTCCTCGCACTGGTGCCGGACCACCACCAGTCGCCGGGCTGGACGCTCACCCACTTCGTCAACAACACCGGGTGGGGCAACCCGCTCTACGTCTTCCTCATCGGTCTGTTGATGGCCCAATACACGTTCACGGGCTTCGACGCGTCGGCGCACGTGGCGGAGGAGACGCGCAACGCCTCCGTCAACGCCCCCAAGGGCATCGTCAACTCGGTCCTGGTGTCCCTCGTCGCGGGCTGGATCCTCCTGCTCGCGGTGACCTCGGCCATCCAGGACTACGACAAGGCGGTCGGCACCGAGATCGGCCTGCCGCCGGCGCAGATCTTCATCGACGCCACGGGGCACGCGGTCGGCCTGATGCTGGTCCTGATCTGCGCGGTGGCCCAGTTCTTCTGCGGTATGGCGTGCGTGACCTCCGCCTCCCGGATGTCCTTCGCCTTCAGCCGTGACAACGCGCTGCCCGGGTCCCGGTGGTGGTCGAAGGTCAACCCGCGCACCGGCACGCCGACCAACTCCATCTGGCTCGTCACCGCCATGGCGATCGTGCTGACCAGCCCCTCGCTGGTCTCCACCACGGCCTACCTCGCCGTCACGTCGATCGCCGTCATCGGGCTCTACATCGCCTACGTCACGCCCGTCCTGCTGCGGCGCATCAACCCGGACTTCGTGCCCGGGAAGTGGAATCTCGGCCGCTGGAGCGCCCTCGTCGGGTGGGTCGCGGTCGGCTGGGTGGCGTTCATCGTGATCCTCTTCATGCTGCCGCCCGCCTCCCCGGTGACCATCGACACCTTCAACTACGCGCCCGTGGCCGTCGCCATCGTGCTCGTCTTCGCCGGGGCCACCTGGCTGCTCGGCGGCCGCAAGCACTTCATGCGCGAGGACCCGGGCCACCACGACACCGTCCAGCCGTCGGAGATCTTCCGGTGACGCAGCCGAGCAGGATGACCGCGCAGGACCTGGTCCCCGAGGTCGTGCTCCGCCCGGTCCGGGAGGGCCAGGCCTTCGAGGCGACCGTGGAGCAGCTCGCCACCGCGGTGCGGCTGGGGGTGCTGCCCACCGGCTCCCAGCTCCCGCCGGAGCGCGAGCTCGCGACCCGGCTCGGGGTGTCCCGCGTGACGCTGCGGGAGGCCATCGCCACGCTGCGGGACCTCGGGATGGTCGAGACCCGGCGCGGTCGCGGCGGCGGCAGCTTCGTCACCTACGACTGGGCCGTCCACGACGCCGGGTCGGCGGGCCTCGCCGGGGTCACGACGGACCTCGAGGACGTCCTGGGCTTCCGGCGGGTCGTCGAGCCGGGCACGGCCTACCTCGCTGCCTCCCGGGCGCTCCCCGCAGCCGACCGGGGCTGGCTCAAGGAGTGCCTGCGCGACGTGGCCGAGGCGAGCGGCCGGGACAACGCCGAGCACCGGCAGGCGGACTCGCGCCTGCACCTCGCGATCGCGGGGCTGTCGGGCAGCGCCTCGCTCGTCGAGGCGGTGAGCCGGTCGCAGTCGGTGCTGCACCAGCTGCTGGCCGCCATACCGGTCCTGCCCCGCAACATCGAGCACTCCAACGCCGACCACGTAGCCATCGTCGACGCGATCCTGTCCGGCGAGCCGGAGGACGCCCGCGAGCTCGCCGAGGAGCACTGCGACAAGACGGCGGCCCTGCTGCGCGGCCTGCTCGCCCACCCGACCACGCACCCAGGAGGCACCCCGTGAAAGCACCCACCCTGACCCTGGACCAGCTGCGGCAGGAGTGCGAGGACGGCACCATCGACACGATCGTCGTCGCCTTCCCCGACATGCAGGGCCGGCTCCTCGGCAAGCGGCTGCACCCGCAGTTCTTCCTCGACCACGTGCTGGAGGACGGCACCGAGGGGTGCAACTACCTGCTCGCCCTGGACGTGGAGATGAACACCGTCGAGGGCTACGCCATCTCCTCCTGGGAGAAGGGTTACGGCGACATGATGTTCGACCTCGACCTCGCCAGCCTGCGGCGCACGCCGGGGTGCCCGGGGTCGGCGACGATCCTGTGCGACCTGTCCTGGATGGACGGCACCGGCCTGGTCCGTCAGGCGCCCCGCACCGTGCTGCGCGCCCAGCAGGACGCCGCGGCCGAGCTGGGACTGCGCTCCTTCGCGGGGACCGAGCTGGAGTTCATCGTCTTCGAGGACACCTACGAGCAGGCCTGGGACGCCCGGTACCAAGGCCTGACGCCGGCCAACCGCTACAACGTCGACTATTCCATCCTCGGCGGCGCCAAGGTCGAGCCGCTGCTGCGCGACATCCGCAACGCCATGTACGCCAGCGGCGCCATCGTCGAGAGCGCCAAGGGAGAGTGCAACCTCGGCCAGCACGAGATCGTGTTCCGCTACGAGGAGGTCCACCGGACCTGCGACACGCACACGGTCTACAAGACCGCGGCCAAGGAGATCGCCGGCCGGCACGGCCAGTCGCTCACCTTCATGGCCAAGTATGACGAGCGCGAGGGCAGCTCGTGCCACATCCACATGTCGCTGCAGGACGAGGCGGGACGCAACGTCTTCGCCGACCCCGACCGCGAGGGTGGGCGCAGCGAGGTGTTCGAGCACTTCATGGCCGGGGTGCTGGAGACGATGGCGGACCTGACCGTCCTCTACGCGCCCAACATCAACTCCTACAAGCGGTTCGCCGAGGGATCCTTCGCGCCGACCGCCGTCGCCTGGGGCACCGACAACCGCACCTGCGCGCTGCGGGTGGTGGGCCACGGGCAGGGCATCCGGGTCGAGAACCGCGTCCCCGGCGGCGACGTGAACCCCTACCTCGCCACCGCGGCCATGCTGGCGGGCGGCCTGCACGGGATCCGCGAACAGCTCACGCTGCCACCGGCGCTCGAGGGCAACGCCTACACGTCCGGCGCCGAGCACGTGCCCGCCACGCTGCAGCAGGCGCGGGACCGGTTCGCCGGGTCCGAGCTCGCCAGACGGCTGCTCGGGGACGACGTGGTGGACCACTACGTGCACGCGGCGGACGTCGAGCTGGCGGCGTTCGGCGCCGCCGTGACCGACTGGGAACGCATCCGAGGATTCGAGAGGCTGTGACGTGACGACCCACGAGATCATCAACCCCGCCACCGGCGAGCGGCTGCGGGAGGTCGAGCTCGTCGACGAGCAGGCCACCGACGAGGCCATCGCCCGCGCGGTCCCGGCCCAGCGGGCCTGGGCCGGTATGGCGCCCGCGGACCGCGGCCGGCTGCTGCGGCGCTTCGCCGACGTCGTGGACGACCACGTGGAGGAGCTGGCCCGGCTGGAGGTCGACAACGCCGGCCACACGATCGGCAACGCCCGCTGGGAGGCGGGCAACGTCCGCGACGTCCTCCACTACTACGCGGCGGCCCCGGAACGCCTGTGCGGCAGGCAGATCCCCGTGGCCGGGGGCTTCGACGTGACCTTCAAGGAGCCGCTCGGCGTCGTCGGGGTCATCGTGCCGTGGAACTTCCCCATGCCCATCGCCGCCTGGGGCTTCGCGCCGGCCCTGGCCGCCGGCAACGCCGTCGTCCTCAAGCCGGCGGAGCTGACCCCGCTCACCGCGATGCGGATCGGCGAGCTCGCCCTGGAGGCAGGGCTGCCCGAGCACGTCCTCACGATCCTGCCCGGCAAGGGCTCGGTGGTGGGGGAGCGCTTCGTCACGCACGACGACGTCGCCAAGGTCTGCTTCACCGGGTCCACGGCCGTGGGGCAGCGCATCATGCGCGGCGCCGCCGACCGGATCAAGCGCATCACCCTCGAGCTCGGGGGCAAGTCCGCCAACATCGTCTTCGCCGACGCCGACCTCGACCAGGCCGCCGACAGCGCCCCCATGAGCGTCTTCGACAACGCCGGCCAGGACTGCTGCGCCCGCAGCCGGATCCTGGTGCAGCGCAGCGTCTTCGACGCGTTCATGGAGCGCTTCGAGCCGGCGGTCGAGGGCGTCGTGGTCGCCGACCCGGGCGACGAGGCCACCCAGATGGGTCCGCTGGTCAGCGCCGAACACCACGACCGCGTCTCGGCCTACGTCGAGGGGGCCGACGTCGACGTGGCCTTCCGCGGCACGCGCCCCGACGGCGGGGGCCACTGGTATGCCCCCACCGTCGTGCTGCCCCGCTCGACCCGGGACGCGGTCTGGCAGGAGGAGGTCTTCGGGCCCGTCGTCGCCGTGCTGCCCTTCGACGACGAGGCCGACGCGATCCGGATGGCCAACGACACGCACTACGGCCTGTCCGGCTCGATCTGGACGCGCGACGTGGGCCGGGCGCTGCGCGTGTCCCGCGCGGTCCAGGCCGGCAACCTGTCGGTCAACTCCCATGCCAGCGTGCGCTACTCGACGCCGTTCGGTGGCTTCAAGCAGTCCGGGCTCGGCCGCGAGCTCGGCCCCGACGCGCTCGACTCCTTCACCGACGTCAAGAACGTCTTCATCGCCGACGCGTGACGCCGACCCCCGGCACGGCATACGGCGTGCTCCGCACGATCCACCGCCATCGACAAGAACGACGAAAGGAACTGCCCACCATGGGTGCTCGACTCGAAGGAAAGGTCGCCGTCGTCACGGGCGGCTGCAGCGGCATCGGCCTGGCGACCGTGCGACGGTTCGCCGAGGAGGGGGCGAGGGTCGTGATCGGCGACCTCGACACCACCAACGGTCCGCGCGTCGCGCAGGAGGTCGACGGGCTCTTCGTGGCGTGCGACGTGACGGACGCCGAGCAGGTGGAGGCGTTGTTCAAGGCCGCGTTCGACACCTACGGCTCGGTCGACGTCGCCTTCAACAACGCCGGCATCTCCCCGCCCGAGGACGACTCGATCCTCACCACCGACCTCGAGGCATGGCGCCGGGTGCAGGAGGTCAACCTCACCAGCGTCTACCTCTGCTGCAAGGCCGCGCTGCCCTACATGCTGGAGCAGAAGCACGGATCCATCATCAACACAGCCTCGTTCGTCGCCGTGATGGGGGCCGCGACCTCCCAGATCTCCTACACCGCGAGCAAGGGCGGGGTGCTGTCGATGTCGCGCGAGCTCGGTGTGCAGTTCGCGCGCGAGGGGGTGCGCGTCAACGCGCTGTGCCCCGGGCCGGTCAACACCCCGCTGCTGCAGGAGCTCTTCGCCAAGGACCCCGAGCGGGCCGCGCGCCGGATGGTCCACATCCCCATGGGCCGATTCGCCGAGCCGGAGGAGCTCGCCAACGCCGTGGTCTTCCTCGCCAGCGACGAGTCCTCCTTCATCACGGCCTCGCAGTTCCTGGTCGACGGCGGCATCGCGGGCGCCTATGTCACCCCGCTCTGACCTGCGGGTCGTCGCCCTGACGACGTATGTCGAGGACGTCACCCGCGCGCCGTGGGTCGACCAGCCGTCCGCGGTGCTGCCCCGCGACTACACCCTCGCGGTCGAGCGGGCGGGCGCGCTGCCCGTCCTGCTCGTGCCGCGGCTCGACGTCACCCCGCAGGTTGTCGCGGGGTGGCTGGACCGCGTCGACGCCCTGATCATCAGCGGTGGCGTCGACGTCGAGGCGAGCCGGTATGGCGCGCAACCCCACCCGTCGGTGCAGGAGGCCCGCCCGGACCGCGACGAGACCGAGCTGCTGCTGGTCGCCGAGGCCCGGCGGCGCGGCCTGCCGCTGCTCGGGATCTGCCGGGGCATGCAGGTCATGGCGGTGGAGGCGGGTGGGACGCTGGAGCAGCACGTGCCCGACCGGGTCGGGCACGACGAGCACTCGCCGGCGCCAGGGGTCTTCGGGACGCACGACGTGTCGGTGCGGCCCGGCTCGAGGCTCGCCGCGCTGGTCGGGGAGCGGGCGCAGGTGCCGACCTACCACCACCAGTCGGTGCTGACCCACCCCGGCTACGAGGCGACGGCGTGGGCGGCGGACGGCACCCTCGAGGCCATGGAGGACCCGGCCGCGGACTTCTGCCTCGCGGTGCAGTGGCACCCCGAGGCGGGCACCGACCCTGCCCTCTTCGACGCGCTCGTGGCGGCCGCGAGGCGGTGAGACGGCGAGGCGGGGGAGCGGCATACGGGCCCATCATGGGCGCACGACCGCACCCTGCCCGAGAGGACGAGCCATGGGAGACCGGCCCGCACTGCAGGTCTACGACACCACCCTGCGCGACGGCGCGCAGCAGGAGGGTCTGCACCTGACCGTCCAGGACAAGATCGCGATCGCGCGGCACCTGGACGAGCTGGGCGTGGGGTTCATCGAGGGCGGCTGGCCGGGCGCCAACCCGCGCGACACCGAGTTCTTCGCCGGGGCACGGGATCTGCGGCTGCAGCACGCCGTGCTGACGGCCTTCGGCGCCACCCGCAAGGCGGGCGGTCAGGCGCACAGCGACGCCCAGGTGCGGGCCTTGCTCGACTCCGGCGCGCCGGCCATCACCCTCGTCGCCAAGGCCCACACCCGGCACGTGGAGCAGGCGCTGCGCACCACGCTCGCGGAGAACCTCGCGATGATCCGCGACACCGTGACCTTCCTCGTCGGGGAGGGGCGGCGGGTGTTCCTCGACGCCGAGCACTTCTTCGACGGCTACCAGCTGGACCGCGACTACGCGCTGGAGGCGGTGCGTGCCGCGGTCGAGTCCGGCGCCGAGGTGGTCGCCCTGTGCGACACCAACGGCGGCATGCTGCCGTCCCGGATCGCCGACGTGGTCGATGACGTGACCCGCAGCACCGGCGCCCCGCTCGGGATCCACTGCCACAACGACACCGGCTGCGCCGTCGCCAACTCCCTCGCCGCGGTCGACGCGGGCGTCGTGCAGGTGCAGGGCACCGTCAACGGGTATGGCGAGCGCACCGGCAACGCCGACCTGCTCACCATCATCAGCAACCTGCAGCTCAAGCTCGACCGGCCCGTCGTGGCCGACGCCCAGCTGGCCGAGGCCTCGCGGATCTCCCACTCCATCAGCGAGATCACCAACATCACCCCCTACGGCCGGCAGCCCTACGTCGGGTCCTCGGCGTTCGCCCACAAGGCGGGGTTGCACGCGTCGGCGCTCAAGGTCGACCCCGACCTCTACCAGCACACCGACCCCTCCTCGGTCGGCAACCGGATGCGAACCCTGGTGTCCGACATGGCCGGTCGCGCGTCGATCGAGCTGCGGGCCCGCGAGCTCGGGCTGGACCTGTCGGGTCAGGGGGAGGTGCAGGCGCGGATCGTGGCGCTGGTCAAGGACCTCGAGCTGCGCGGCTGGACCTTCGACGCCGCCGACGCGTCCTTCGAGCTGCTGCTGCGCCGGGAGGTGACGGGCGAACCGATCTCCTACTGCGAGGTCGAGTCCTGGCGGGTCATCGCCGAGGCGCGCGGCGACGGGGTGGCCGTGTCGGAGGCGACGGTCAAGCTGCGGGCGGGTGGCCGCCGGCTCGTGGCCACCGGCGAGGGCAACGGGCCCGTCAACGCGCTCGACGAGGGGCTGCGCAACGCCCTCGTCGGCGTCTACCCCGAGATCGACGGCGTCGAGCTGGTGGACTACAAGGTCCGCATCCTCGACTCCGCGCACGGCTCGGACGCCATCACCCGCGTGCTCATCGAGATGGCCGACGACAACCAGTCGTGGACCACGGTGGGCGTGGCGGCCAACATCGTCGAGGCGTCGTGGATGGCGCTGCTGGACGGGCTGACCTACGGGCTGCACAGCGCCGGGGTCCCCGTCCGCTGACACGGGGGCGGGCTCCGGGCTCAGCGTGAGCTCCGGGCTCAGCGTGAGCTCCCGGCTCGGCGTGGGTCGAGGGGGGCGTCGCCGGTGGCGATCAGCGCGTCGGAGGCGACGATCAGCGCCTCGCAGGCGGCGATCAGCCGCGCGCGCACCGGCGCCGCGGCCTCGCTGATGGCGCGCTGCCGGCGCACGTGCTCGGCCTTGCCGTCCGCCGTCTCGATCGCGATGTTGGGCAACCCCAGCGACCCGGTGTCGTAGGGCGAGCTCATCATGTCGAGCAGCCTTGCCTCCCGGGCGATCTCGAAGCAGTCGAGCACCAGGTCGCCCGGTATCCCGGGGGCGAGCTTGAACGCCCACCGGTAGAGGTCCATCGCGCCGCCGTGCAGGCAGCCGGGCTGCTCGTGGCTCTGGATCGTGTCGCGAGTGGGCCGAACCACGTTGCGCCCCAACGCGTCCGGGGTGAAGAAGCGGTAGGCGTCGAAGTGGGTGCAGCGGATCTCGTGGGCCTCCACCACCTCGTCCGTCCCGGCGTGCCCCAGCCGCAGCGGCAGCGAGCCGTGCCGCACCTCGTCCTCGGGCTGGCGATAGACCATCGCCCACTCGTGCAGCCCGAAGCAGCCGAAGCGGGCCTCGCGCCCGTGCGTCGACGCCAGCAGCTCGCGGACGAACCTGACGGTGGCGCCACGCTTCTCGGCATACGACCCGACGTCGAGCGAGGTGAGCCCCCCGGAGGTGGCGTAGTAGGACCAGGCCGCGTGCTCCGGCGAATCCACCAGCGCCACACCAGGACCCGGGTGCCAGCGCGCGAGATGGCCTGGGCGGAGACCGTAGTACTCGAAGAGGAAGTCCTCGACCGGGTGCTTCTCCCCGCGGGCCCGTCGCGCAAGGTGCGCCGCGGTGGCCGCCTCGGCCCGCTCCCGGTGCGCGGCGGCGAGCGGCTCCCACTCGGCACGGGTCAGCACGATCACCCGCCGATCCTAGGTGCGGGCCGCGACGGTGGGACAATGCGGCGATGGACCCGCACCACGTCGAGACCATCGCGGAGAGGCGCATCCGGGAGGCCCAGGAGCGTGGGGAGCTCGACAACCTCCCCGGCGCCGGCAAGCCGCTGCCCAGCCTCGACCGGCCCTATCGCGAGGACTGGTGGATCAACGGGCTGATCGAGCGCGAGCAGCTCGACATGACGGGCGCGATGAACCCGACCATGGCGCTGCGCAAGGAAGCCCACGACATGCCGCAGACGCTGCGGGACGTCCCGCGCGAGGAGTCGGTGCGCGCGATCGTCGAGGACTACAACCGGCGCGTGAAGCTCGACCGGCTGCGCCCGGCGGCCGGTCCCCAGATGCCGCCCATCGCCAAGGTCCTCGACGTCGAGGAGCTGGTGGCCGTATGGCGCGAGCACCGCCGTCTCGCGGAGGCACAGGCCCGGCTGCGCTCGGAGGAGGAGCGGCGTGCGCGGGAGCAGGCCGAGGCCGACCGTCGCGCCGCCGTCTGGTGGCGCCGCATCCAGCGAACCTACCGCCGGTAGGAGTATCAGCCTGGGGAACGAAGGCCGGTCGATCCTTCCGCCGGGGGTAGGTTTGGGGGGTGCGTATCGCGAGATTCACCCTTGGGGAAGACCCGGCCTTCGGCGTCGTCGAGCAGGAGGGCGACGACCTCGTCGTCGCCCAGATCGGCGGCGACCCGATCTACCAGCAAATCGCCTTCACGGGACAGCGCTACCCGCTGGACGACGTCCGGCTGCTCGCGCCGGTGATCCCGCGTAGCAAGGTGGTCGGGATCGGGCGCAACTACGCCGACCACGCCAAGGAGATGGGCAACGACCTGCCCACGGAGCCGCTGATGTTCCTCGTCCCCAACACCGCCGTGTGCGGTCCGGGGGACCCGGTGCCGATGCTGGCGACCAGCAGCAACATCCACTACGAGGGTGAGCTCGCCGTGGTCATCGGCAAGATGGTGCGCAACGTCGAGCCCGAGCTCGCCATGGCGACGGTCTTCGGCTACACCTGCGCCAACGACGTCACGGCGCGGGACCACCAGAAGGCGGACGGGCAGTGGTCGCGGGCCAAGGGGTTCGACGGCTCCAAGCCGCTCGGCCCGTGGATCGAGACCGACCTGGACCCGAGCCGCCTGCGCCTGCAGACCCGCCTCGACGGCGAGACGGTGCAGGACGGGTCCACCGCGGACCTGATCTTCGACGTCGCCACGCTGATCTCCCATGTCTCCCAGTCGTTCACGCTGCTGCCGGGGGACGTGATCCTGACCGGCACACCGGCGGGCGTCGGGCCGGTGCAGGAGGGGCAGCGCGTCGACGTGGAGATCGAGGGGATCGGGACGCTGTCCAACCCCTTCGTCCGCGCCCGGTAGCCGCGCGCCGCCCCCACGCCGCCCCCCCACGCCGGCACCCCGCACTCCTTTGTCGGCGCCATTGGTCACCAATCGCGTCTCAGCCAACCTCTTGAACGATCCAGAACGTCATTGGTGACCAATGGCGGCGCGGGCAGCTACAGAGCGGCGAGCCACAGGCCGGCCGCGGCCGCCAGCACCGACACCACCAGCGTGCCCAACCCGTTGAGCAGGGCTGCCGCGGACCGGCCGTCGGCGGCCAGCCGGACCGTCTCCAGGCTGGCCGTCGAGAAGGTCGTGTAGCCGCCGCACACCCCGGCCCCCAGCGCCAGGGCCCAGCCCGCGCCCAGCGCGTGCCGGGCCGCCAGCCCGTAGACGAGCCCCAGCAGGGCGGAGCCGGTCACGTTGATCAGCACCGTGCCGACGGGGAAGCCGTCGGGAAAGGCCGACCGGGCGCGGGCCCGCACCCACCCGTCCAGGACGAACCTCAGCGCCGCCCCCACGCCGCCACCGACCGCGACCCCGAGGAAGACCAGCGGCGTCATGCCGGCTGCCTGCGTCCGAGAGCGGCCCCGCACCGGATGCCCGCGAGGCTCGCCACCGCCCCGAGCAGCACGGTGGCGAGGCCGTAGGCGATCGCCATACCGGCGTCGCCGCGCTGCAGGAGGCGCACCACGTCCAGCGCCAGGGTCGAGTAGGTCGTGAACCCGCCCAGCACGCCCGTGCCGAGCAGCAGCCGCGCCGCCCGTCGAGGGCCGCGGTCGGGCCCGGCGAGCAGCAGCCGCTCGAGCAGCAGCCCCAGCAGGAACGCCCCGACCACGTTGATCGCCAGCACGGCGGTGTCGATGCCGTCGGCGGGGAAGGCCAGCACCAGGGCCTCGCGCGTCGCCGCGCCGACGGCGCCGCCCGCGGCGACCAGGGCGGCATACCGGCCGTGCAGGTGCATGGGGCGGGCCGGCGAGGCGCCGAGGACGTCGACGTCGGGGTCCGGCGGCAGCACCGGCTCCGGGGCCCGATGACGCCGGTGCGGTGGGGGAGGGCTGGTAGGCATCGCCACCCATGATGCCTCCTCGCGGCCGATAGGCTGTGCCCACCATGACTGACGCTGCTCTCACCCCTGCCCGCACCCGCGTCGCCCCGTCGCCCACCGGCGACCCGCACGTGGGGACCGCCTACATGGCGCTCTTCGACCTCGCCTGGGCCCGCAAGACCGGTGGCCGGTTCGTCCTGCGGATCGAGGACACCGACCAGGCGCGCTACGTCGAGGGCAGCGAGCAGCAGATCTACGACACCCTCGGCTGGCTCGGGCTGTCCGCGGACGAAGGGCCGGACGTGGGCGGCCCCTACGCCCCCTACCGCCAGAGCGAGCGGCTCGACACCTACAAGCCGTATGTCGACCAGCTCGTCGAGGCCGGCCACGCCTACTACTGCTGGTGCTCGACCGAGCGGCTCGCGGAGATGCGGGACAAGCAGCAGAAGCTCAAGCTGCCCACCGGCTACGACCGCCTCTGCGTCGGCAAGACCCGCGAGGAGCGCGCTGCGCTGCCGGGATTCACCGACCGGCCCGTGGTGCGGATGCTCATCCCGGACGACGTCGAGACCCGCTTCGAGGACGTCATCCGCGGGTGGGTGAGCGCCCCCCGGCCGGACGACCAGGTGATCCTCAAGGCCGACGGCTTCCCGACCTACCACCTGGCCGTCGTCGTGGACGACCACCTCATGGGCATCACCACGGTGGTGCGCGGGGAGGAGTGGATCTCCTCGACCCCCAAGCACGTCCTGCTCTACCGGTGGCTCGGCTGGGAGGTCCCGCAGTTCGCGCACATGCCGCTGCTGCGCAACCCCGACAAGTCCAAGATCTCCAAGCGCAAGAACCCCGCCGCCCGGCTCACGTGGTTCCGCGAGGAGGGCTACCTGCCGGAGGCGCTGGTCAACTTCCTGCAGCTCGTGGGCTACCCCCCGGTCGCGGACGGTCAGGAGGTCAGCACCTTCGAGGAGTTCGTCGAGACGTTCGACTGGACCAAGGTCAACACCGTCGGCCCGATCTTCGACATGGACAAGCTCAACTGGCTCAACGGCCACTACATCCGGGCCCTGTCGCCCGAGGACCTGGCCGGGCGCATCGCTGCCCACCTCGTGCGCACCGGCGAGCTGCCGGGCGAGCCGACCCCCGAGCAGATGGACCTGGTCACGGCCGCCACCCCGCTGGTCCAGGAGCGCATGCAGCTGCTCAAAGAGGCCGGGCCGATGCTGGGCTTCCTCTTCGTCGCCGACGAGGAGCTGACCTTCGACCCCGACGCGGTCGCCGCGCTCAAGGACGACGCCCCGCAGGTGCTGGACGCCACGATCGCCGCGCTGGAGGGCCTGCACGACTTCACCGCCGAGCCGATTCAGGCGGCCCTGCGCGCCGCGATCGTCGACGGCCTCGGGATCAAGCCGAAGTTCGCCTTCGCCCCCGCCCGCGTCGCCGTGACGGGCCGCAGGATCTCCCCGCCGCTCTTCGAGTCCATGGAGATCCTCGGCCGGCACGCCACGCTGGCCCGGCTGCGCCGGCTCCGCGCGACCCTCTGATGAGCGGCACCCGCGCGCTGCTGCTGGACATTGACGACACCCTGCTCGACACCCGCGGGGCGATGAGCCGCGCCGCTGCGTCCGTGATCGGCGAGGTGTGGCCGGGCTCGGTGGAGCGGGCCGAGGAGCTGGGGCGGCGCTACCACGCCGACCCGGGCGGCTTCTTCGGCGGCTACACGCGGGGAGAGCTCACCTTCGAGGCGATGCGGGAGGCCCGGCTGCGCGAGGTGGCCGGTCACGCCGGGCTCGCATGGGCCGACACGAGCTTCGCCGAGTTCGAGGAGCGCTGGCCCGCCGCCTTCCGGGCCGGGACGACGGCCTTCGACGACGTGGAGCGGCTGCTGGAGCGCGCCCTCGTGGACGGTCTGCTGGTCGGGGCGCTGACCAACTCCTCGCAGAGCTTCACCGAGCTCAAGCTCGAGGCGGTCGGGCTGTCCGCAGCCTTCGGGGCGGTCGCCACCACCGACACCCTGGGCTACGGCAAGCCCCACCCGCGCGCATTCCACGAGGCGTGCCGGCTGCTCGGCTCGCAGCCGGGCGAGACCCTGTATGTCGGGGACGACCTCGCCGTCGACGCGCAGGCGGCGCAGGCCGCCGGCCTGCGGGGGGTGTGGCTCGACCGCCGCGGGGAGTGGGCCGGCGAGGACGTGGGGGTGGCCGTCGTGGCCTCGCTGGACGCGGTGGTGTGGTGAGGACGCGCGACCTGAGCGTGCGGCGCGCGATTTGAGCGCGGGGCGCTCGCTCCGGTAGAGTTCTCTCTTGGTTCGCCCGCGGGTCCGGACTCCTCGTCGAGGGTCCTGGTCACGGACGAATTCCCTTGGGGTATGGTGTAATTGGCAGCACGACTGATTCTGGTTCAGTTAGTCTAGGTTCGAGTCCTGGTACCCCAGCCAATCGGTGGACCGCTCTCGCGAGCGGACCTCGATTGGGAGGAACGCCCGGCTTAGGCTAGAGTTTCTCCTCGTTGCCCAGCGCCTCCCGGGACGTTGAGCGCAGAGTTTGCCCCCGTTGTGTAGTGGCCTAGCACGCCGCCCTCTCACGGCGGTAGCGCCGGTTCGAATCCGGTCGGGGGTACATCCATCAGCAGGCCCCCTCCCACCAGGGAGGGGGCCTGCTGCATGTGCGGCGCGGACGCTCCTGTGGTGGGCTGGACGTATGCCGAAGTTCCGCAACGATGCCGCCACGTTCGTCCGAGAGAGCCTCGAGGGGCTCGCGCTGTCGCAGCCCGGGCTCGCCCTCCTGCAGGACCGCACCACGGTGGTCCGCGCGGACCGGGTCGTCACCGACGAGACCCGAGCCACGGTGCCGGTCGCGGTGCTGTCGGGCGGCGGCGCCGGGCACGAGCCCGCGCACGCCGGTTTCGTCGCGCAGGGCATGCTCACGGCCGCGGTGAGCGGCGGTGTCTTCGCATCGCCCAGCGTCGACGAGGTGCTCGACGGCATACGCGCCGTGACGGGGGAGGCGGGCTGCCTGCTCGTCGTGAAGAGCTACACCGGGGACCGGCTCAACTTCGGCCTGGCCGCGCAGCTGGCTCGCGACGAGGGGCTCGACGTCGAGATGGTCGTCGTCGGCGACGACGTCGCCCTGGGCGACAGCGACAGCCACGCGGGCGCCCGTGGTCTCGCGGGGACGCTGCTCGTCCACAAGGTCGCCGGGGCCGCGGCCGACGCGGGCGAGACCCTGCAGCAGGTGCGCGACCGAGCCCAGCACGTCGCGGACCGCCTCGCCACGATGGGTGTGGCGCTCGGGCCGGGCACGCAGCCGGGGTCGGGGGAGCAGACCTTCGAGGTCGAGGAGGGCAAGGTCGAGCTCGGCCTCGGCATCCACGGGGAGCCCGGGGTCGCCCAGGTGCCCCACCGCCCGGCCGACGAGCTCGCCGAGGAGCTCGTGTCACGGATCGTGGACGCCCGGCCGGTGCCGGACGGCACGCCGGTCGTGCTGCTGGTCAACGGACTGGGAGGCACCCCGCCGGCCGAGCTCGCCGTCCTGGCCCGCGCGGCCGCCCGCGCCCTGGCGTCGCGGGGGATCGGGCTCTCCCGCGTCTACCAAGGGGCGGTGATGACCAGCCTGGAGATGGCCGGCGCCTCGCTCACCGTGCTGCCGGCGACCCCGGACGAGCTCGACCTGCTCGACCGCCCCACGGCCGCGCTGGCGTGGCCCGGAGCCGGCTCGGGTGCCGGGGCGGGAGCCGGGCAGCCCTCCGCGAGCTCGCAGGCCCCGGAGGTGCCCGTCCCCGCCGACCCGACGGCCGACGTCGACCCCGGTGAGGCCGACCCGCGCACCCGGGCCGCTGTCGACGCCGCCTGCCGGGCGCTGCTGGACGCCGAGCGGGAGCTCACCGAGCTCGACCGCGTCGTCGGCGACGGGGATCTCGGGGAGGCGCTGGCCCGCGGCGCGCGCGCCTGGCTCGACGAGCCGGTCGACGGCGAGGCCGCCTACCTGCTGCGCACCCTGTCGGCGCGCTTCCGGCGGGCCATCGGCGGGACCTCAGGACCCCTGTATGCCGCCGGCCTCATGGGGGCTGCCGGGGCCCTCGGCGACGGCGGGTCGTGGCCGGACGCACTCGGGGCCGCGGTCGAGGCGGTCCGCGACCTCGGGGGCGCGTCCCCCGGTGACGGCACGATGGTCGACGCGCTGGTCCCGGCCGCCGTGGCAGCCGCAGACGGCTGGGACGCGGTCCTCGCCGCCGCGCGGGAGGGCGCCGACGCCACCCGCGAAGGGGTGTCGCGCAAGGGGCGGGCGAGCTATGTGGGCGACCGCGCCAAGGGGCATCCCGACCCCGGTGCCGTGGCGGTGGCCACGTGGTTGACCGGCATACGGGACGAGGTCGACGGGCGGTGAGGGCCGCAGGAGGCGCGCTGTGACGCGGAACACGCACCTCGCCGATGGTCGCCTCGCGGGGGAGGGGGATCGTTGAAGCATCTACCGGCCACCCAGACCGGTGCTTCGACCCCCAAGGAGCGCCACCATGCGACGCAAGACCCTCGACACCGTGCTCTCGTCCTTCGGCCTCGTCCTCGCGGTCATCCTGCTGGTGGCAGGTGGCCTGCTGACCTGGGCCTCGTCCTTCGCCCAGGGGCAGGTGCACGACCAGCTCGCCGCGCAGAAGATCACGATGCCGTCCGGCAAGGCCATCGAGGACCCCGAGATCAAGCCCTACCTCGAGCAGTACGCCGGCCAGGAGATGACCACCGGGGACCAGGCCAAGGCGTTCGCCGACCACTACATCCTCGTGCACATGAACAAGTCCTCCCAGGGCCGCACCTACGAGGAGGTCTCGGGCGAGTTCATGAAGAAGTCCAAGGACCCCGCCGCGGACAAGGCCGAGGTGGCCAAGCTCGGCGAGCTGCGGCAGAGCTTGTTCATGGGCAACGCGCTGCGCTCGATGCTGCTCACCGCGTACGCCTTCGGCACCATCGGCCTCATCGCCAAGATCGCCTCGTTCGTGGCCTACGTCGGGGGCGTGCTCATGCTGCTCCTCGGCGCCCTGGGGCTGCGCCACGCCAAGCGCGCGGGAGACGCCATGGTGTGACGGCCTCGGCCGTGACAACCCCGACAGTCCCGACGACGTGGGCGGTTCTGGTCGCCATACGGCCCGAACCGTCCACGATCGCGGGAGGATGAGCAGGGCCCCGACGAAGGGATGACGCATGACCTTCCACGACGCCTACCGACGCAAGCTGGTCGGGGCGCACGACGCCGTCTCGGTCGTCCGCGACGGCGACACGATCGTCGTCCCGACCGGGGTGGGCGAGCCGCCGACCCTGCTCGAGGCGCTGTCGGACCGGCGCACCGAGCTCACCGACGTGAGGGTCGAGCAGATCCTGCCGCTGCGGCCGTTCGGCTACCTCGACCCGGAGACCCGGCAGCACGTGCGGCACAACGCCTACTTCCTCGGCGCGCCGACCCGCACGGGCGCCCAGGAAGGGTGGATCCGCACGCGCCCCAGCTACTTCTCCGAGATGCCGGCGCTGATCCGCGAGGGGCTCTTCCCCGCTGACGTGGTCTTCGCGATGGCGTCGGAGATGGACGAGCACGGCTACTTCTCGCTGGCCCTGGCGCCCGACTACACGATGGCGGCGGTGTCGCGCGCCCGGGCCGTGGTGCTCGAGGTCAACCCGCAGGTGCCCTACGCCTTCGGCGACTGCCACGTGCACCTCGACCAGGTGGCCGCGATCGTCGAGGACGAGCGTCCGCTGACCGCCGTGGGGCTGCCCGAGATCGGCCCGGTGCAGCAGGCCATCGGTGCGTATGTCGCGGACCTCATCCCCGACGGGGCGACGATCCAGATCGGCTTCGGGGCGATACCGGACGCCGTGGTCATGCAGCTCACCGACCGCAAGGACCTCGGCGTGCACACCGAGATGATCGGCGACGGCATCCTGACGCTGGTCGAGGCCGGCGTGGTCACCAACCGCCTCAAGACGGCCTTCCCGCACAAGAGCGTCGCGACCTTCGCGCTCGGCTCGGAGCGGCTCTACCGCTGGATGCACCGCAACCGCGGCCTCGAGATGCACCCCGTCGACGTCACCAACGACCCCTACCTGGCCGGGTCCAACGACCTGCTCCACACGATCAACGCGACCGTGGAGATCGACTTCCTCGGCCAGTGCTGCTCGGAGTCCATCGGCTACGTGCCCTACTCGGGCACCGGGGGGCAGTCCGACTTCGTGCGCGCGGCCAACCGGTCGCGCGGCGGCAAGTCCTTCATCGTGACGCCGTCCACGGCCAAGGGCGACACGATCTCCCGCATCGTGCCGACGCTCAAGCCGGGCGCCCACGTCAGCACCTCCAAGAACGACGTGAGCTACGTCGTGACGGAGTACGGCGTCGCCCAGCTGCGGGGCAGGACCAACGCCGAGCGCGCCGAGGCGCTGATCGCGATCGCACACCCGCGGTTCCGGGAGGAGCTGGGGGTCGCCGCCCAGGAGATGCGCATCCTCTAGCCCGGCCCGGGTGCGGGCACCCGCGCGGCCCCGTCTCGGTGCCACAGCGCGGTCGCAGATCCGACGCCAGGGGGACGTCTGACGTCGGATCTGCGACCACTCCGGGCGGGCGGGTCGGCGGCAAACGGCTGGGCCCTGGGTGAGGCCGTATGCCGCGCGCTGCTGCGGACTCGCCTCCGTCGCAGATCTTCGAGTAGCAACCCGAAGATCTGCGAGGAGCGTGAGGGACGCCGGCAGTCAGCGGTCCGAGACCAGCCGCAGCAGCTCGTCCCACGTGGCCACCTTGACGCGCTCCCGGCCCTCGCCGCGGCCGAGCTCGATCTCGGCCGCGTCGATGGCGCGCCAGTCGTCCAACGTGCTGGGTCGGTGGCCGCGGGCGCGCAGCACCGGACCGATCCCGTCGCGCACCGTGGTGGGGGAGCCGGCCGCGCGCAGGTCGGCGAGCAGGTGGCCCACCGTCTGGGCGGCGTCGGACTTGTTGGTGCCGATGACGCCGATGGGGCCACGCTTGACCCAGCCGGTGCAGTACTCCCGGGGCTGCGGCACGCCGTCCAGGTCCACGACCCGGCCCTCGACGTTGGGGATCACGGCGCGGGTGCCGTCGAAGGGCACCTCGGGCAGCGGGCTGCCGCGGTAGCCCACGGCGCGCAGGACCAGCTGCACGTCCAGCGTGGTGAGCTCGCCGGTGCCCACGACGCTGCCGTCCGGCTGCAGGCGGGTGTGCTCGACGGTCAGGCCACCGACCCGGCCGTCCGCCCGCGTCAGCTCCACCGGCCGCGCGTAGAACTGGAAGTGCAGCCGGCGAGCGCCGTCGCCCCCTGCCTGCGCCGTCGAGCACTCCTGCAGGATCGCGACGTTGGCGCGGGTGCGGCGGTCGAGCGCGGCGTCATCGATCCCGTCGAAGGCCCCCGCCGACACGCTGACCGTGACCCCGGGCGTCGCCACGAGCTCGCGCAGCTCCTTGGTGGTGTAGCTCGCGTGCTGCGGCCCCCGCCGCCCGACGATCCAGACGTCCCGCACCGCACTCCGGTCCAGCTCGTCGAGCACCGGGCCGGGCATGTCGGTGGGACGCAGCGAGCCCGCCTGCTTCAGCAGCACCCTGGCCACGTCGACGGCGACGTTGCCGACCCCCACCGTCGCGACCGCCGTCACCCCGTCGAGCGGCTGGGGACGGGCGTCGGGGTGGCCGCCATACCAGGCCACGAACTCCCGAGCCGACCGGCTGCCCGCAAGGTCCTCCCCGGGCACGCCCAGGTGGACGTCCTCGCTGGCCCCGACCGCGTAGACCACCGCGTCGTAGGCGTCCAGCAGCTCGGACCGGGTGACGTCCGGGCCGAGCTCGACCAGGCCCCAGAAGGTGACCCGGTCGAGCTCGAGCACCCGGGCGAGGGTCGTCGCGACGGAGCGGATGCCCTCGTGGTCCGGGGCCACGCCGTAGCGCAGCAGCCCGAACGGCGTCGGCATCCGGTCCAGCAGGTCCACCTGCACGGGCAGCTCGTCCTGACCGGCCAGGGCCGCGGCGGCGAACAGCCCGGCGGGACCGGCCCCGACGACGGCGACGCGTCTGGTGCGCTCGTGGGCAGCCATGGCAGGAGTCTGCCCGATCAGCCTCGCAGCTCCGGGAAGTCGTCCTCGTGGAAGTCACCGTCGGGACGGGCGTCCTGCGCGGCATACGCGACCTGCTCGGCGTGCCGCAGCTCGACGCGACGGATCTTGCCGGAGATGGTCTTGGGCAGCTCGTGGAAGGACAGGCGACGGATCCGCTTGTAGGGCGCCAGGTTGGCCCGGGAGTGCCGGAAGATCTCGCGCGCGGTGTCGGCGCTCGCCTCGACGCCCGGAGCGAGCACGACGACGGCCTTGGGCACCGCGAGGCGCACCGGGTCCGGCGAGGGCACCACGGCGGCCTCGGCGACGAAGTCGTGCTCCAGCAGCACCGACTCGAGCTCGAACGGCGAGATCCGGTAGTCCGAGGCCTTGAAGACGTCGTCGGCGCGCCCGACGTAGGTGAGGTAGCCGTCCTCGTCGATGCTCGCCACGTCGCCGGTGTGGTAGTAGCCGCCCCGCATGACCTCGGCGTTCTTCTCGGGGTCGCCGTTGTAGCCGACCATCAGGCCGAGCGGCCGGTGCGCCAGGTCGAGGCAGATCTCGCCCTCCGGCACGCCGACCTCGCCGGTCGCGGGGTCGACGAGCCGCACGACGTAGCCCGGCGAGGGCCGCCCCATGGCGCCCGGCTTGACCGGCTGGCCGGGGGAGTTGGACACCGCGAGCGTGGTCTCGGTCTGCCCGAACCCGTCCCGGACGGTGGCCCCCCACGCCCGCTCGACCTGCTCGATGACCTCGGGGTTGAGCGGCTCCCCGGCGCCGACCACCTTGGTCGGGGGCGTGCGCAGCGACCCGAGGTCGGACTGGATCAGCATGCGCCACACCGTCGGTGGTGCGCAGAAGCTGGTCACGCCGCAGCGGTCCATGTGGTGCATCAGCGCCGCCGCGTCGAATCGCGTGTAGTTGTAGATGAACACGCAGGCCTCGGCATTCCACGGCGCGAAGACGTTGGACCACGCGTGCTTGGCCCAGCCGGGCGAGGAGATGTTGAGGTGGATGTCGCCGGGCTCCAGGCCGATCCAGTACATCGTCGTCAAGTGCCCGATGGGGTAGGACGCCTGCGTGTGCTCGACGAGCTTGGGCTTGGAGGTCGTCCCCGACGTGAAGTAGAGGAGCATCGACTCGTCGCCGCGGGTGGTCACCTCCGGGGTGAAGGTCGCTGCCGCGTCATGGGACTCGCCGTATGCCGCCCACCCGTCCACGGGGTCGCCGACCGCCACCTTGCCGTAGTCGCCCGCGACGCCCTCGAAGATGCCGGTGCCCTGCGAGCGGACGATCGCGTGCTGGGCGCCCCCGCGCTCGATGCGGTCCCGCACGTCGGCGGGCCCGAGCAGGGTGGTCGTCGGGATGATGACGGCGCCCAGCTTGATGCAGGCCAGCATCGACTCCCACAGCTCGACCTGGTTGCCGAGCATGATGATCACGCGCTCGCCCCGCCGCACGCCCTGCTCCCGCAGCCAGGTCGCCACCTGCGCCGAGCGCCGCGACATCTCCGCGAACGAGATCTTCGCCTCCGAGCCGTCCTGCTCGACGATCCACAGGCAGGGCTTGTCGTTGCCCTGCGCGATCTGGTCGAACCAGTCCAGCGCCCAGTTGAACTCGTCGATCTGCGGCCACGTGAAGCGGTCCTTCGCGGCGGCGTAGTCCGTGCGCAGGCCCAGCAGCAGGTCGCGCGCCTCGCGGAAGGTCTCGGTCGCAGCGGTCATCGTCTCTCCTCGTCGAGTCGGATGTAGGGCGGGAAGCCTGGGACGAACGTAGGACGGGAGAGCGAGGGGTGGGGGGAACGAATCGTTGAGCGGTCGGCGTGGTCCGCCGGACGGAGGACAATCTCCCTCAGGGAGGTCAGAGGGAGGAGGTGCGGCGCAGGATCTCGGTCAGCTTGTTGGCGCCCGCGACCACCGTCGCGGCGTGCAGCCGCCCCGGCTGGCGCGAGATGCGCTCGATGGCGCCGGAGATCGACACGGCGGCGACCACGCGGCCGGACGGGCCGCGGACCGGGGCGGACACGGACGCGACGCCGAGCTCACGCTCGCTGACGCTCTGGGCCCACCCGCGGCGGCGTACGCCCGAGAGCGTGGTGGCCGTGAACTTCGCGCCCTGCAGGCCGCGGTGGAGCCGGTCGGGCTCCTCCCACGCGAGCAGGACCTGGGCGGCCGAGCCGGCGAGCATGGACAGCGAGGCGCCGACCGGGATGGAGTCGCGCAGCCCCATCGGGCGCTCGGCCGCGGCCACGCAGATGCGGTGGTCGCCCTGGCGGCGGAAGAGCTGGGCGCTCTCGGAGGTGTGGTCCCGCAGCGCGCCCAGCACGGGGCCGGCGGCGGCGAGGAGCCGGTCCTCGCCGGCGGCGCTCGCGAGCTCGCCGAGGCGGGGGCCGAGGACGAAGCGGCCCTGCATGTCGCGCGAGACGAGACGGTGGTGCTCCAGGGCCACGGCCAGGCGGTGGGCGGTCGGCCGGGCGAGGCCCGTGGCCGAGACGAGCTGGGCGAGCGTGGCCGGGCCGGCCTCGAGCGCTCCGAGCACGACGGCGGCCTTGTCCAGCACGCCGACTCCAGAAGTGGTGTCCATAGTCTGATACTGCCGTCTCGGAGCCTGAGACGCAAATCCGTGGCGCCCGGAGATGCGCAAGCCTGCCATCCCGGTGGGCGTCGCGCCCATCGTGCCCAGCTCGTTCGCGTCCGGACCGACGGTCCCGGCGGGCCGGTCGACCCCAGTCACGGAGGAACCTCATGAGCGGCACCCTTGCCGAGAAAGTGTGGGAGCAGCACGTCGTCCGCCGCGCGGAGGGCGAGCCCGACCTGCTCTACATCGACCTGCACCTGCTGCACGAGGTCACCAGTCCGCAGGCCTTCGACGGGCTGCGCCTCGAGGGGCGCACCGTGCGCCGTCCGGACCTGACCCTGGCGACCGAGGACCACAACGTCCCCACCACACCGGGCCCGATCACCGATCCGGTGAGCCTGACCCAGGTGCAGACTCTACGCCGCAACTGCGAGGAGTTCGGCATCCGGCTCTACCCCATGGGTGACGCCGAGCAGGGGATCGTGCACGTGGTCGGCCCCCAGCTGGGGCTGACGCAGCCCGGCATGACCGTCGTCTGCGGGGACTCCCACACGTCCACCCACGGCGCCTTCGGGGCGCTCGCCTTCGGCATCGGCACCTCCGAGGTCGAGCACGTCCTCGCGACCCAGACGCTGCCGCTCAAGCCCTTCCGCACGATGGCGATCACCGTCGACGGCGAGCTGCCCGACGGCGTCACCGCCAAGGACGTCATCCTCGCGGTCATCGCCGAGATCGGCACCGGGGGCGGGCAGGGCTACGTGCTCGAGTACCGCGGGTCCGCCATACGCAGCCTCTCCATGGAGGCGCGGATGACCATCTGCAACATGTCGATCGAGGCCGGCGCCCGCGCGGGGATGATCGCCCCCGACGAGGTGACCTTCGACTTCCTGCGCGACAAGCCCCACGCGCCGCAGGGCGCGGAGTGGGACGCCGCGGTCGAGGCGTGGTCGGCGCTGCGCAGCGACGACGACGCGACCTTCGACGCCGAGGTGACCATCGACGC
The DNA here is from genome assembly GCF_001189535.1 of Arsenicicoccus sp. oral taxon 190. NCBI lineage: Bacteria > Bacillati > Actinomycetota > Actinomycetes > Micrococcales > Intrasporangiaceae > Arsenicicoccus > Arsenicicoccus sp. oral taxon 190. The sequence goes on along the minus strand of NZ_CP012070.1, from coordinate 3,239,373 downwards.
GAGCACGCTCAGCCCCTACGTGACCTGGGGGACCAACCCCGGCCAGGGGCTGCCGCTCTCGGCGAGCGTCCCCGACCCCGAGCAGCTCGGGGACGACAACGACCAGGCGGCCGCGCAGCGGGCCCTGGACTACATGGGCCTGCGAGCCGGCCAGCCGCTCAAGGAGATCGCGGTCGACACCGTCTTCGTCGGCTCGTGCACCAACGGGCGCATCGAGGACCTGCGCGAGGTCGCCTCCGTCCTGCGCGGGCGCCACGTCGCCGAGTCCGTGCGGATGCTCGTCGTCCCCGGCTCCGCCCGGGTGCAGCTGCAGGCCGAGGCCGAGGGCCTGGACCAGGTCTTCACCGACGCCGGGGCCGAGTGGCGCCTGCCCGGCTGCTCCATGTGCCTCGCCATGAACCCCGACAAGCTCGCCCCGGGGGAGCGCAGCGCCTCGACCTCCAACCGCAACTTCGAGGGGCGCCAGGGCACGGGTGGGCGCACCCACCTGGTGTCGCCGGCCGTGGCCGCCGCCACCGCCGTCCGCGGCACCCTGTCCAGCCCCGCCGACCTCTGAGGAGCCACCATGGACGCCTTCACGACGCACACCGGCGTGGGAGTCCCGCTGCGCCGCAGCAACGTCGACACCGACCAGATCATCCCGGCGGAGTACCTCAAGCGGGTGACCCGCACCGGCTTCGAGGACGGCCTCTTCGCGGCCTGGCGCAGCGACCCCACCTTCGTGCTCAACCAGCGGCCGTATGCCGCCGGCTCCGTCCTCGTCGCCGGACCCGACTTCGGCACCGGCTCGTCACGCGAGCACGCGGTGTGGGCGCTGATGAACTACGGCTTCCGCGTGGTCATCTCGTCCCGCTTCGCCGACATCTTCCGGGGCAACAGCGGCAAGGCGGGGCTGCTGACGGCGGTCGTCTCGCAGGCGGACGTGGACCTGCTGTGGAAGCTCCTCGAGACCCAGCCCGGCACCGAGGTCACCGTCGACCTCGGCTCCAAGACGATCACGTGCGGGGACGTCGTCGCGCCCTTCGAGGTGGACGACTACATCCGATGGCGGCTGCTGGAGGGGCTCGACGACATCGGCCTGACCCTGCGCCACGAGGACACGATCGCCGACTTCGAGCGGCGCCGACCGGCCTACCTGCCCACCACCATCACCCGGACGGCCTAACGCCACGCCCGGTGGCGGACAACGGATCTCGGGTGCCGGGCCCGGGCGGTGGGTCCCGGCCGGTGCCGTGCCGGGGGTGGCTGCGGCGGGTCGGTTGCTCCTACCGCGGCATGCTCGCGTCGATGGTGCTTGCCGCTGCACTCGTCTGAGCCGCACGGTTTTTCGTGGCTCGCTGCGGCTCGGGTGAGGCGGCTGTCGGCGCCGGGCGGTCGGGGGTGACGTCCGGGCGCACGGCGGCGGGATCGCAGCGGTCATGCCCAAAGTCCTTGCCCCGCAACCGGTCCAGGTTTGACAAACCGTGGACGCGGCGACTCATTTTCCCTACCGTCGATGCCAGGTCGAAGGTCGGTGCGGCACCAGGCTGCAGCGTCACCCTCGCCTGGGACGACCGGCAGTCCGCCGGGCGCACATCGGGATTCGTGGAGGCATCGTGAACAAGGCAGACCTGCTCGACGCCCTCGAGGGTCGACTCGGCAGTCGCAAGGCCGCATCCGACGCGGTCGAGGCCATCGTGGACGTCATCATCCGTGAGGTGGCCAAGGGAGGGTCGGTCGGCATCACCGGCTTCGGCACCTTCGAGCGCGCCGCGCGGGCCGCCCGCACCGGTCGCAACCCGCGCACGGGCGAGACGGTCCGGATCAAGAAGACCAACGTCCCGAAGTTCCGCCCGGGCACGCAGTTCAAGGACGTCGTCTCCGACCCCAAGAAGCTCCCCAAGAGCGGTGTCGCCGGCGCCCGCGCCAACTCCGCCTCCGCCCTCGGCTCGCCCGCGGCCACGACCACCACAGCCACCACGGCCAAGGCCACGGCGGCCAAGCGGGGCACGAGCAAGACGGCCGCCGCGGCGACCACGAAGCGCGCCGCCAAGAGCACCACCGCGAGCACCGCCAAGAAGGCGACGGTCAAGAAGGCGACGGCCGCAAAGTCCGCCGCCAAGAGCACCGCCGCCAAGAGCACCGCGAAGAAGACCTCGGCCGCCAAGGTCGCGACGCCGCGCCCCGCGTCCCGCTCGACCAAGAAGGCCACGCCCAAGAAGTGACGTCGCACGGCACCGCGAGGGGGCGCCACCACCGCCCGCCGCACCCCGACCTCGCCCCTCGTCGAGAGGCGACAGATCGGGGTCATCCCGCCGCCACAACCCCCAGGTGTCGCCTCTCGACGACCGGAGGGCAAAGATGGGGCGGGGCGGCAGGAGGCCGGTGGCGCCCCCTCGCGGCGTCCTGACCGGGACCACCCTGCGAGCCGCGACCACAGCGTGGCGCGCCCGTCGGGGATGATGCGCGGGTGACGATCGGGACCATCCTGGGCGCGCTGGCCCGGATCCTCCCGGTGGTCGCCTTCCTCCTCGCCATCACGGTGGTGGCCGAGCTGTGCGAGCGCGCGGGCGTCTTCGACGTGGTGGGGCACCAGGTGGCCCGGCAGGGACGGCACCGGACCTGGCTGGTGTGGCTGCTCTTCGCGGGCTTCGCGGTCGTCTGCACCGCCGTCCTGTCGCTGGACACGACCGCGGTGCTGCTCACGCCGGTGGGGCTGGCCCTGGCACGCCAGATCGGGGTGCGGCCGCGCCCCTTCGCCCTGACCACCTTGTGGGTGGCCAACACCGGGTCGCTGCTGCTGCCGGTGTCCAACCTCACCAACCTGCTCGCCCTGCAACGCCTGCAGTCGGAGGGCGTCGGCCACGCCCGCTACCTGCGGCTCGCGCTCGGCCCGGGGCTGGTCAGCATCGCGGTGACGCTGCTGCTCGTGGCCCTGCTGCACCATCGCGACCTGCGCTCGACCTACTCGATCGACCCGCCCGCGGCCCCGCACGACCGGGTGCTGCTGCGGATCGCCACGGGGGTCTGCCTGCTCGCCGGGCCGGGTTTCGCCGCGGGGCTCGAGCCGTGGGTCGTCGCCACGGTCGGGGCGGCCGTGCTGGCCGCCGCCACCGCGTGGCGCCACCCCGCCGCGCTCCGCGGGCTGCAGCTGCCGTGGGCCATGGTCGCGGGCTTCGCGGTGCTGACGACCGTGGTGGCCTGGGCCCACCAGGCCGGTCACCTGGACCCGCTGGTCGCGCTGGCCGGGTCGGGCGGCTCGACCGGCGACCTGCTGCGCGTGGCCGGCGTCACCGCGGTCAGCGCCAACGTGGTCAACAACCTGCCGGCCTACCTCGCGCTGGAACCTGCCGGGGCCGGCGACCCGACCCGGCTCATGGCCGTGCTCGTCGGCGCCAACGTGGGCCCGCTCGTCACGCCCTGGGCCTCGCTCGCCACCCTGCTGTGGCTGCAGCGCTGCCGGTCGGCGGGGGTGCGCTGGCGGCTCGGGCGGCTCGCGCTGGCCGGGGCGGTCTGCGCCGTCCTCGCGGTGGCCGCGTCAGCCGCGACGCTGGGCGTGCTCCGCGGGTGAGCGGTCCGGCTCGCCCAGCGACAGGACCATGGCCGTATGCCGCCCCACCCCCAGGCGGGCCACCCGCCGCAGGGCGGCCCGGTCGTCCACGTCCAGGCGGAGCCGGTCGGGCAGGTCGACCAGCGTGGTGAGGTCGGTGGCACGCTCGCCGTGGCGCGCCGCCGAGCCGGGCCCGAAGGCGGGCTCCAGCAGACGCCCCGGGGCCGCCGTCAGCAGCACCGTGCCGGTGCCGTCGAGGTCCGGGACGTATCCGCGCTCGACCGAGGCCGCGGCGGTGAGGGCGGCGGTGAGGTCGTCCGGGTGCAGGCCCGGCACGTCGCCGAGGAGGGCGGCGACCCCGGGTGCCGCGCCACCGAGCTCGGCGGCGCGGGACACGGCATACGCCTCGCCGGCGCGCAGCGCCGCGTCCAACCCGCCGCCCGGGTCCTCGACGACCTCGGCCCCCCAGGTGCGCGCGTGGGCTGCGAGCGCGGCGTCGGGGGTGACTACGACGACGGCGGCGGCACCGACGCAGTGCCGCGCGGCGTTGATGGTGTCCAGCGCGATGGCCATGGCGAGCAGGTTGCGGGAGACGCCGTCCGGCGGCTCGAGGCGGGACTTGCCACGGACGGTGTCCTTCACGGGCACGACGATCCGCCAGGGGAAGGGGTGGGGGCTGGGGTGATCGGACATCGGTGGCATCCTCGCAGGCGCGGCGCGCCCGGCCCAAAGGTCGACAGCACGCGGACGCTCGGCGATCATGGCGGGTGCGGGTCAGCCGGCCGGGTCCTCCCGGCCGCTCGTCGATCGGGAGGAGCACCGTGGGCCGACAGCCGAAGGTGCGGCTGCCGTGGGCCTACCGGGTCTGCGTCGCCATCGCCAAGTCCGGGGTCGTCCCGCTGGTCCGACGGGACTGGCGCGGCGCCGAGCACCTGGACCGGCCCGGCGGGGTGGTCGTCTGCGGCAACCACCTGTCTCACCTGGACTTCCTGATGCTCGCGCACTTCCTCTACGACAACGGCCGGCCACCGTTCTTCCTCGCCAAGGACGCCGCCTTCCGGGTGCCCTTCTTCGGTTGGCTGATCACCAAGGCCCAGCAGATCCCCGTCTACCGCAACACCGGACGGGCCGTGGAGGCCTACCGCGCCGCGATCGCGGCGATCCGGGCCGGTCGCACCGTCCCGATCTACCCCGAGGGCACCATCACCCGCGACCCCCAGATGTGGCCGATGACCGGCAAGACCGGCGCCGCGCGGATCGCGCTGGAGACCGGCTGCCCCGTGATCCCGGTGGCGCAGTGGGGCATCCAGGAGGTCATGGCCCCCTACTCCGGGCGGCTGCGGCTGTGGCCGCGGCGCACCGTCCACGTCCTCGCCGGGCCCCCGGTGGACCTGGACGACCTGCAGGGTCAGCCCGTCACCGGGGAGGTCGTGCGGGAGGCCACCGACCGGATCATCGCCGACATCGTGCGGCTCCTGGAGGAGCTGCGCGGAGAGCCCGCCCCCGCCGAGAGGTACGACCTGCGCAGGCGGGGGAGCGCCTCGTGAGCAGCGCCACGCGATCCCGGGTCGCGGTGCTCGGGACCGGCAGCTGGGGCACCGCCTTCTCCACGATCCTCGCCCACGCCGGCAACGACGTGGTGATGTGGGGCCGCCGCAGCGAGGTCACCGACGAGATCCGCGAGCGCCACACCAACGCGCAGTACCTCCCCGGGCTGCGGCTGCCCGAGGAGATCACCGCGACCAGCGACGTCGCCGAGGCCGTGTCCGACGCGGCCGCGGTCATCCTCGCGGTGCCCTCGCAGAGCCTGCGCGCCAACCTGGAGACCTGGGCCCCGTCGCTCCCCGCAGGGGCGGCATACGTGTCGTTGATGAAGGGGATCGAGCTCGGGACCGGCAAGCGGATGTCGGAGGTCATCAGCGAGGTCGGCGGGGTCCCGGCCGAGCAGGTCGCCGTCGTGACCGGGCCCAACCTGGCCCGGGAGATCATCCGCCGGGACCCGGCGGCCAGCGTCGTCGCGTCCTCCTCGCGCGAGACGGCCGAGCGGGTGGCGCACCACTGCGCCACCCCCTACTTCCGGCCCTACACCGAGACCGACGTGGTCGGGTGCGAGCTGGGCGGCGCCACCAAGAACGTCGTCGCGCTCGCCGTCGGCATGGCCGAGGGCCTCGGGCTCGGGGACAACTCCAAGGCGTCGATCATCACCCGCGGCCTGGCCGAGACGACGCGCCTCGGCGTGCGGCTCGGGGCGGACCCGCTGACCTTCTCCGGCCTGGCCGGGGTCGGCGACCTCATCGCCACCTGCATGTCCCCGCTGTCGCGCAACCACTCGTTCGGGGTCAAGCTGGGGCAGGGGATGACGGTGGAGGAGGTCGTCACCGAGACCCGTCAGGTTGCCGAGGGCGTCAAGTCCGCCGAGTCGATCCTGGAGCTCGCCCGCTCGGTCGGCGTGGACATGCCGATCGTCGAGCAGGTCGCGGCGGTCGTGCACGACGGGCGGGACCCGCAGGAGGTCGTCACCGCCCTGATGTCCCGCGCCCGCAAGTCTGAGCGCCGCTGACCCGGGCTGGTCCGGGCCTTCACGGGTCTTCTCGCGCCTTTTCGGGCTGCGACGGTCCGCGTCAGGCGAGCGCGTCCAGCGCCTGCCGCAGGTCGGCCCAGAGGTCCTCGACGTCCTCGATCCCGACCGACAGCCGCACGAGATCCTCGGGCACGACGGCGGGTTCGTTGGCGTGGCGGCGGCGTCGCTCCAGCAGCGACTCCACGCCGCCGAGGCTCGTCGCGTGGGTCCACAGCCGGGTGCCGCGGCTCAGCGCGTCCGCCCGGGCGACGCTGCCGACCTCGACCGACACGATCGCCCCCCACCCCGGGTAGCGCACCCGGGTCACCGCCGGGTGCGCGCCCAGCCGCTCGGCGAGGACGCGGGCGTTGTCGCCGGAGCGTTCCACCCGCAGCGCCAGCGTGCGGATCCCGCGCAGCGCCAGCCAGGTCTCGTGCGGCCCCGGCACCCCGCCGGTCAGGGTGCGGTGGGTGTGCAGCCGCTCCTCGATCGCGGCGTCCCGGGTGACGGTGGCGCCGAGGAGCACGTCGGAGTGACCGGCGAGGTACTTCGTGGCCGAGTGCACCACCACGTCGACCCCCAGGTCGAGCGGCTGCTGCAGGATCGGCGTGGCAAAGGTGTTGTCGCAGACCGAGATCGCGCCGTGCGAGCGCGCCACGTGCGCGACCGTCGCCACGTCGGCGACGACCAGCAGCGGGTTGGTCGGCGACTCGAGCCACACCAGGTCGGCGCCGCGGGTGGCCCGGGCGACGGCGCTCGCGTCCGAGGGGTCGACCCGCCGCACCTCGGCCAGTCGGCCGGTGGCCACCCAGGAGTCCAGCAGCGAGACCGTGGTGTTGTAGGCGCCGTCGGGCGCCACCACCACCCCGCCGTGGGGGGCGAGGTCGAGCGCGGCGCAGACCGCGGCCATCCCGCTCGCGAAGGCCAGCGCCGAGCCGCCCTCGAGCGACCCCAGCGTCTCCTCGAACGCGTCCCAGGTCCGGTTGCCCACCCGGGCGTAGAGCCGGTCCCCGCCGGCGACATAGGTCGTGGACAGCTCCAGCGGCGGGTTGACCGGGGCCCCGGGCGCGTGGGGCGGCCGCCCCAGGGCGACGGCGCGGGTGGCGGGGGACCAGTGATCGGACATGACGTCACCGTATGCCGCCCGCCCGTCCACCGGCACCCGGTGCCCGGGGCTCAGGACGGGCGGGCCCGGTAGTGGTAGCGGTGGTGCCGGCGCCACCCCAGCGCGTCGTAGAGGCCCACGGCGGGGGCGTTGGCCTGCAGCACCTGCAGGTAGCCGAACCGTGCCCCCCGCCCGGTGGCCTCCCGGGTCAGCTCGCCCATGGCCCGCCGCCCCACCCCGGCGCCCCGGGCCGGCGGGTCGACGACGAGCTCGGTCAGGCCGGCCCAGTCGTCGGTGACGACCAGCCGCGCCCGCGCGACGAAGCGACCCTGCGCCCGCAGCGTCAGGTAGCGGGCCGGGCAGGCCGTGATCACCTCGACCGCCCGCGGGTGGCGCCCGTGCAGCGGGCTCTCGGGGCCCAGCCACTCCTGGTCCGGGTCGTCGGCCCAGCGGGCCTCCAGGTCGCCGAGGGGCGCCGGCCGCGCGCCCCGCAGGTCGGTCACGAAGGTGAAGGTCGGCGTGACGACCTGGTAGCCCCGCTCGGCGAGGACTGCGTCCACCGGCCCGGCGGGGTCGTCGGGGCCGGTGAGGGGGTAGGCGAGCTGGAAGCGTGGGGGGAGGCCGCGGTCGGCATACCAACGCTCCACCTGCTCGACGGCGGTGGTCGCCGGCAGGCCCGGGTCCCCGGCGACCAGCGCGGAGTTGGCGCGACCGGTGTAGCCGGCGCCCTCGCGCAGCACCCATCCGCCGAGCCGCTCCTGGCCGAGGCCCGGCCAGCCGCGGGCCGCCAGACGCTCGACGTCCTCGACGGAGGAGGTCAGCCGCACGACGCGGCGCGGGACGGCCCGCACCGCCAGCACATCAGCGACCTCGATCACCTGGGCGGGGCGGTCCTCGGGCAGCAGCGCCCAGGTGGCCGCGTCGGCCGCGACGAGCGTGCCCACGACGTCCCGGGCCCCGGGGCCGCCGGTGGGGGAGGCGGGGGTGCGCAGGCGGACGGCATACCGCCGCCCGAGGTGCACGGCGGGGAGGGTCATGGCGCCCACCCTCTCACGCCCCCGCCGGCGACCGGCGGGGGCGCGGGTGGCGTCAGCCGAGCGGCACCCGGACGTAGGACAGGACGTCCCGGGAGCCCTCCTTGACCTTGGTGTCGACGGTGACCTTGAGGTAGTCGTCGGCGGCGTCGGACCCGTCGACGGTGATGCGGTGCAGGTTGGGTGCGGGGGTGGTGAGCCCGTAGCGCTGCAGCCACACCGACCCGGGGGCGAGCGGGTAGTCGTCGTTGTAGCGGTGCGAGTCGCCGTCGAAGAGGTAGCTGGCGCCGGCGAACTGGTTGGACTCCTCGGTCAGCGCCTTGATGACCGGGATGAAGGCGTTGTTCTCCTCGAGCTTCCACCCGTCGTAGGTGGGGTCGAACATGTCGGCCTGCAGGGCGATGACCACGGCGTTGGCGCGGGTGCGGCGGGCCTCGTCGTAGGCCCGGTGGATCTGGGTGACGGCGGCCGCGGTGCGGTCCACGGCGTCGGCCAGCTGGGCCGGGGTCGGCCCGGTCTTGCCCGTCCACGGCGCGAAGCTGTTGTTGGACCCGACCACGTGGGCGGTGGCGAACTGCACGCCGGCGCGGGACCACAGGACGTTCTCCGGGAAGCCGATGGCGGTCTGCGGGTTGACGGCCATGGGGTGCTTGCCGAGGGTCTGGCCGGGCTGCGGGAAGAACGTGCGCCGGATCGTCGCGAGGCGCTCGAGCGGGTCGTAGGCGCCGTTGTTGGGGCGGTGGCAGTCGGTCCACTCGTTGTCGCCGGGGGTGTAGACCAGCGGGTCCTCGAACCGGTCGAACTGCCCCTTGACCCAGCGGAAGTAGTCGTCGGAGCAGACCGTGGAGCCGTTCTTGATGTCGCCCACGTGGATGACGAGCCGGACGTCGCGGTCGGCGTTGATCCGGTCCACGTCCTGGGGGAACCTCGCGATCTTGGCCGCGCCGTATGGCGTGTCCCCGATCACCGCGAAGGTGTAGCCGTCGTCGCGGCCCTTGTGGCGGCCGTGGTCGTGGTCGCCGGCCAGGGCGGGGGCGGTCAGGCTCAGGGTGAGGGTGGCGGCGCCGAGACCGGCGACGACGAGGCGGGTGCGCATGGGGGCCTCCAGGGAGTGCGGGACGGATGCCCCGCATGCTCTCCCCGGCGGGTGACGCGGGGACGACGCGCAGGCGACCGGGCGACCAACACTGCGGGCGGAACGCGCTGCCGTCAGTCCAGCACGAGGGCGGGGCGGTCCGGGGTGGCCAGGGTGAGCACCGCCTCCTCGACGAGGGGGTGGGTGCGCAGCTCGTCGCCGAGCCGGTCCAGCACCGTGGCGACGTCGTGCTCGGGGGCGTCGCCGGCCAGGTCCACGGCAGCGACGAGGAAGACCCGCTCGGGGCCGACCCACTCCAGGTGCAGGTAGGTGACCCGCTCGATCTCCGGGTGGTCCAGCAGGGCTCGCAGCGCCCGGTGGCGCATGTCGGGGGAGACCGTCTGGCCGGTCAGGAAGTCCCGGTTGCGGTCGATGAGGAAGACGGCGACGACGCCGAGCAGGACCCCGACGAGGATGGAGCCGACGGCGTCCCACACGGGGTTGCCGGTGAGCTCGTGGAGCAGGATGCCGAGGCCGGCGATCACGATGCCGATCAGCGCCGCGGTGTCCTCGGCGACCACGGCCCGCAACGTGGGGTTGGGGGTGCCCCAGACGTAGCGCAGGGCCGAGACGCCGCGCGCCTTTGCCTCGGCGCGGGTCTGGCGCATCGCCTGCAGCCAGGAGATCCCCTCGAGGACGAAGGCGACCCCGAGGACGGCGTAGGCGAGCAGGTAGTCGGTCTCGGCCTCGCCGGCCTGCAGCGAGGTGATGCCGTGCCAGATCGAGACCACCGACCCGGCCGTGAAGAGGCCGAAGGCCGCGAACATCGACCACACGTAGGCCTCGCGGCCGTAGCCGAGCGGGTGGGACTTGTCGCGGGGCCGGCCGGACTTGCGCTCGGCCAGGAGCAGGAAGATCTCGTTGCCCGCGTCGGCCCAGGAGTGGGCGGCCTCGGCGACCATCGAGGCCGAGCCCGTGATCACGGCCACGACGCTCTTGGCGACGGCGATGAGGGCGTTGGCGCCGAGGGCCACCAGGACGGTCAGGAGGCTCTCGCCGCCCTTGCTCTCTCCGCCGGGGCGCTCGGCGGTGGGCGTGCTGCTGCTGGAGTCGGTCACCGGCCCATTGTGCGGGTTGGGCGGCGTCGGCGGCGGCTCCTGCTCAGCTGCAGCGGTGCCCCGTGCGGGGCAGCGCCTTGGCAGCGGCCGCGAACGGCGAGACGCGCAGCGGCGCCGGGGCGTAGGTCCGCGGGACCAGCACCTCGATCGCCGGGTCGGTGCCGTATGACGTCAGCCGCTGCCCGTCGGACAGGTCACCGACCACCCAGTCGACCCCGTCGACCTGCACGCACTGCTGGGTGGAGGGGCCGAGGGCGGGCACCCCGCACCGCGCGATGATCGCGGGGTCCCCCCAGGCGGCGGCGCTGGTGGCGCCGCGCAGGTCGGTGCGTCGCTCGAGACCGGCGACGGCGTCGGGCCACCGCTGGGCCGCCTGCCGGCACGCGGGCGAGCCGTCGGCGGCGGCCGGGGAGACCTCGACGGGGCGGGGTCGCAGCACCCACAGCGTCACGGCCACCGCGAGGAGTGCCAGCGCGGTGGCCGTGACGAGGACCCGGCGGTCGAGGTGACCGAGCGCCACGACGGGGCGGGTCAGCCGTGGACGACGGTGCAGGTCAGGGTGCGGGTGATGCCCTGGATGTCCTGGATCTTGGCGATGACCAGCTGGCCGAGCTCGTTGACGTTCTCGGCCTCGACGCGGGCGATCACGTCGTAGGGACCGGTGACCTCCTCGGCCTTGACGACGCCGTCGATCGCTCCGACCGACTCGGACACCTGGGACGACTTGCCGACCTCGGACTGGATCAGGATGTAGGCCTGGACCATGCGAATCCTCCACTCGTGCTGCGGGACAGCCGCGTCGCTGCGGCCGTGCGGGACCAAGGGCGGTGCCGCCTCGCGACCACGGTAGCGTGTCGGTCTGCGCCCGCTCGAAGGAGGTCCGCATGTCAGGCGACGCTGCAGGTCACGGTGCTGGTCGGGCCGACCGTGCGGGCGAGGAGCCGCGGCTGCGGGACCTGTCCGAGGAGGGGCTGCTGTCGCGGATCTTCCCGTTCTTCACGCCCACCCCGGACGTGCTGCTCGGTCCGGGCGACGACGCCGCGGTGGTCGCGGCGCCCTCGGGGTCGGTGGTGGCGACGACGGACACCATGGTCCTCGGCCACGACTGGCGGGACGAGTGGTCCACGCCGGCCGAGGTCGGGGCCAAGCTCGTCACGCAGAACGTCGCCGACATCGCCGCCATGGGCGCCCGGCCGACCGGGCTGCTCGTGACCCTCGCCGCCCACGGGGACCTGCCGGCCCGGTGGGCCGAGGAGTTCTCGCGCGGGCTCGCCGAGCAGGCGAGGTGGTATGCCGTGCCCGTGGTCGGCGGTGACCTGTCGGGGGCGCCCGACGGGGTCGTCATGGTGTCGGTCACCGCCCTGGGGGACCTGGAGGGCCGCGACCCGGTGCTGCGGTCCGGCGCGCGGGTCGGGGACGTGCTGGCCGTCCACGGCTCGCTCGGGTGGTCGGGGGCCGGCTGGTGGCTCTACGACCAGGGCGAGACCGATCCGGGCCAGCCCGAGCCCTACCTCAGGGGCACCGAACCCCCGCCCGGCTGGACCGACCAGAGCGCTCGCACCGTGCTCATGTGGTACCACCGCACCCCGGTGGCCTCGGTCTCCTCGGGGGTCGTGGCCTCGACGGCGGGCGCGACCGCGATGATGGACGTGTCCGACGGTCTGGTGCGGGACGCTGGCCGCATCGCCCGCGCGTCGGGCGTGCGCATCGACCTCGACCGTGGGGCCCTGGAGCGCGGCTTCGTCGACCCGCCCATCACCGACGTCCTGCCGCGGGACGTCGCGTGGAGGCAGGTGCTGACCGGGGGCGAGGAGCACTCCCTGATCGCGACCTTCCCGGCCGACAGCGCCCTGCTGCGTGACCAGACCGACCCGGACGAGCAGTGGAGCGTGATCGGGCGCGTCGTCGAGGCCGACGACGCCCTGCCGCGCGTCACGCTCGACGGCGAGCCGGTCGAGGGTCAGGGGTGGGACCACTTCGCGGGCTGACGGCGGTGATCGCCCGGCGGGTCAACCACTCCAGCGGACCCGGTGCCAGGGGTCGCGGCAGGACGCGACGCCAGGTCAGCAGGACGGCGGCGAGCAGCCCCACGTGGGCCGCGTAGACCCACCAGGGGTCGAGCCCGGGGTGGGCGGCGAGCACCCGCTCGGTCGGCGGCAGGAGCAGCACGTGCAGGGTGTAGGCCGACAGGGTCATGCTGCCGAGGTCGGCCAGGGCCCGGGCGGGCGGGCTGGTCGGGACGCGGGGGAGGCGGCATACGGCACAGACGGCGGCGAGGACCAGCAGGGCGAGGCCGCCGCTGACGAGCAGGCTCGGCGTCGACGGCAGGTAGGGCCCGACGAGCGCGAGGCGGTCGGCGTCGTCCGGCAGGCCGGAGTGCTCGAGCGCGGCCCGGGCCTCTGCGTCCAGCAGCGCCGTCCGCCCGGTCACCGCGAGCACCAGGATGCTGCTCACCCGCCCGGCGAGGACCAGCGCGCCCCCGGCCAGCGCCAGGGAGACCGGGCGTGGGGGTCTGCCGTCGCCGGGCAGGAAGGCCCGGGCCACGGCGACGCCGAGCAGCCCGAAGGCCGGCCAGACCGCTGCCGGGTAGGACGTCGCCCACAGCAGGGTCGCCAGCGCGTGCGGCGGGTCCGCCAGGTCGCTCCACCCGACGTCGGGGAGACCGGGCCCGGACGACGCGGCCCGACCGGCCCGGGCGAGGGCGGGGGAGACGAGGGCGAGGACGGCCGCGGCGACCAGGACGGTCCTGGTGGGCCGGCGGGCGGCCCAGGTGGCGACGAGGGTCACCACGGCGAGGGTCAGCAGCACGATCGCGGCGCGGGTGCCCAGGTCCGCCAGCGCGAGGCCGACCACCGCGAGGACGCCGGCCCGCACGACCCCGGCGCGGACGGTCGAGCTCGCCCGGCCGCCGACGGTCCCGAGGTGCGCGCCGACCCCGACCAGCGTCGCGAAGAGCACCGCGTGCACGTCCCACAGCAGCAGGCTCGGCATCCCCCCGACGAGGTGGTTGACCAGGATCCCCAGCAGCGCCAGGCACCGCGCGACGTCCACGGCGACGAGCCGCGAGGACGGCCCGGGACGACGAGAGGGCGGCATCCTCCACGGATGCCGCCCTCTTGGGTGTCGATGCAGCGTCAGCGCTTGACCTTGCCCGCCTTGAGGCAGGAGGTGCAGACGTTGAGTCGCTTGGGGGTCACGCCCGCCTCGCCGACCAGAGCCTTGACGCGCTGGATGTTGGGCGTCCAGGTCCGCTTGGTGCGACGGTGCGAGTGCGAGATGCTGTGACCGAAGGACGGTCCCTTGCCGCAGACATCGCAGTTGGCAGCCACGGGTGATCTCCTACATTCGTTTGACAGTCGGGGCTCGCCCCGTGGTCGCGCCAAGGATGGCGCTCTGGTGCTGGGGCAACCGCTCAAGAGTAGCCGACGGGCGAGGCTCCCACCAAACCGTCCGCGACCGGGGGCACCGCACCACCGGTCGTCGCGGGACGGCCAGGGTGTGTCCGAGCTCTCGCGTAGGCTCGTCGCGACGCCACGACGGGGGCCGCGAGAGGGAGAGCAGGATGTCACGAGGGGCCGAGACCCGGCGACGGCCGCTGGACGTCCTCGACCGACGAGCCCTGCGCCTGTGGGCGGTCCTGTCCCGCGCCGCGCTCGCCGAGCGTCGCGAGGAGATCGACGCCCTCAACGTCTACCCGGTGCCCGACGGCGACACCGGCACCAACATGTACCTCACCATCGACGCCGCCGTGGAGGGCACCGTCGAGGCCCACGAGGACGAGGAGCTGACGGCCTTCGCGCGCGCCACCGTCCTCGGGGCCCGGGGCAACTCCGGGGTGATCGTCAGCCAGCTCGTGCGCGGCCTGCTCGACGTCATCGAGCGCCCGGCGCGCGCGGGGGGTGCCGACGGCGGGGTGATGGCTCAGGCCTTCCGTCGCGCCTCCGACCTGGCCTACGCCTGCGTCGGCGACCCCGCCGAGGGCACCATCCTCACCGTCGCGCGCCAGGCCGCGGAGGCCGCCGAGGCGCGGGCCCGGCAGGCCCACGCCTCGCTGAGCGCCGTCATCGACGCCGCCGTCACCGCGGCCAAGGAGGCGCTGGAGCGCACCCCCAGCCAGCTGGCCGCGCTGCGGTCCGCCGGGGTCGTCGACGCCGGGGCCACCGGCCTGGTGATCGTCCTGGACGCCCTCAAGCGGGTCGTCGACGGAGGCCACGAGGAGGCCGCGGTCGCCGACGTGGAGCCCCCGCTCGGCGTGGGCGCCGGCGAGGTGGTGCCGGCCGACTACGACGGCCCCCGCTACGAGATCGTGCACCTGCTCGCCGGGGGTGGCGCCGACGAGCTCCGGGCGCTGCAGGGCGCCCTCATGGCCATCGGCGACAGCGTGGTCGTGGCGGGGGACGGCGCGGTGTGCCGCGTCCACGCCCACGTCGACGACCCCCAGGAGGCGCAGCGCCTCGCCGCCGAGGTCGGGGAGGTGTCCGACGTGACCATCACCGACCTGCACCGCCAGGCCGCGGCGGTCCGGGCGGCCGCCGCAGCCTCCTCCGGGTGGCACGGGTCCCCACCGGCGGGGGAGACCGGCCCGCTGGTCCTGGTCTGCACCGACGGTGACGGGCTGCGAGAGCTCTTCACGCAGGAGGGAGCGGTGGTGGTGTCGAGCGCGCCGGGCGCCCGCGCCAGCGTCGGCGCCATCCTCGAGGCCGCCCGCGTGGACCCGCAGCGCCCCGTGCTGATCCTGCCCAACGACGGCGACGTGCTGCTGGCGGCGACCGCGGCGGCGGCCGAGCTGCGCGCGCGGGGCCGTCCGGCCGCCGTGGTCCCCACCCGCTCGGACGTGGCCGGGCTGGCCGCGCTCGCGGTGCTCGACCGGGCCGCCGAGCTGGACGACGCGCAGGCCGCGATGCTGGACGCGGTCCAGGCCGTGCGCAGCGGCGCCGTGGCCACCGCCAGCCGCGACGCCCGCACCCCGGCAGGTCCGTGCCGGGCCGGTGACGTGCTCGGGCTCGACGAGGAGGAGATCGTCCTCGTCGGGACCGACCCCGCCCGGGTCGCGCTGGCGCTCGTCGAGCGGATGCTGGAGGCCGGCGGCGAGCTGGTCACCCTGGTCGCCGGCGCCGTGAGCGACGAGGTCCTGGTGGGCGTGCAGCAGCACTGCGCCGCGCGGCACCCGCAGGTCGACGTGGTGACCCACCCGGGCGGGCAGCCGGCATACCTGCTGCTGGTGGGGGTCGAGTAGGTGACGCCCGAGATCTCCTGGACCGACCGGCCCCCCGAGAGCACCGGCCTCGGCACGCCCCTGGCCCGGCTGATCGGCAAGACCGCCACCGTCCTCGAGCACGCCGGGCTGCGCACGGCGGGGGACCTGCTGCGGTGGTTCCCGCGCGACTACCTCGAGCCGCGGCTCACCACCCGGCGCCTCGTCGAGGGCCAGCACCTGGTGATCGTCGGCGAGGTCGTGCGGGCGACCGTGCAGCCCATCCGCGGCAACCCCCGCAAGAAGATGCTGCGGGCCACGATCACCGACGGCACGACCCAGATCGACCTGACCTTCTTCAGCCACTGGGGGCCCGCCAAGGACCTGGCGCCCGGGGTGCGGGCCGTCTTCTCGGGCAAGGCCGGAACCTTCAACGGCCGGTGGCAGCTGGCGCACCCGGACTACCAGGTGATCCAGGAGACGGCCGATCTGCGCGAGCTGCTGCCGATCTACCGCGCGGTCGACAAGGTCACCTCCTGGCGGATCGGCAGCGCGATGGACATCATGCTCGACGCCGTGGGGGAGGTGCCCGACCCGGTGCCGCCGGAGCTGCTGGCCCGGCGCGACCTCGTCGACCTGACCACGGCACTGCGGCTGGTCCACCAGCCCCGCAGCTGGGCGGAGGTCGAGACCGGGCGCAAGCGCCTGCGCTACGACGAGGCCCTCGTGCTGCAGACCGCGCTCGTGCAGCGCCGGGCCGCCGCCGCCCGCGACGACGGGACCGCCCGACCGGGTCGTCCCGGTGGCTTGCTGGAGGCCTTCGACGCCTCGCTGCCGTTCGAGCTGACCGACGGGCAGCGGGCCGTGGGGGAGGAGCTCGCCCACGAGCTGGCCGGCACCCACCCCATGCACGTCCTGCTGCAGGGCGACGTCGGCTCGGGCAAGACGGTCGTCGCGCTGCGGGCGATGCTGCAGGTCGTCGACTCCGGCGGCCAGGCTGCGCTGCTCGCCCCGACCGAGGTGCTCGCGGCCCAGCACGAGCGTTCGGTGCGCGCGCTGCTCGGGCCGCTCGCCGAGGGCGGCCTGCTCGGGGGCGCCGACGACGCCACCCGGGTCGTGCTGCTGACCGGGTCGATGTCCACCGACGCGCGTCGGCGCGCCCTGTCCGAGGCGGCGTCCGGCCAGGCGGGCATCGTCATCGGCACGCACGCCCTGATCCAGGACACGGTCCAGCTGGCCGACCTCGGGCTCGTGGTCGTGGACGAGCAGCACAGGTTCGGTGTCGAGCAGCGGGACGCGCTGCGCGCCAAGGCCGCCCGGCCGCCGCACGTGCTCGTGATGACGGCGACGCCGATCCCGCGCTCGGTCGCGATGACGGTCTTCGGCGACATGGAGACCGCGATGCTGCGCGAGCTCCCGGCCGGGCGTTCGCCGATCGCCACCCACGTCGTGCCCCAGGCCCAGGACGCCTGGATGGCCCGCGTCTGGCAGGTCGTCGCCGATCAGGTGGCCGCCGGTCGCCAGGCCTACGTCGTGTGCTCACGGATCGGGGAGGACGCGGAGGCCGGGTTCGTCGACGAGGTGGACCCGACCCCGGTGGACGACCTCGACCCCTCGGCGACGCCCGACGCCCCGCCGCGCCCGGACCCGATCAGCCTGCTCGCCGCCCACGAGCGCCTGCGCACCGCGACGCCGCAGCTCGCGGGCCTGCGGATCGATCTCCTGCACGGGCGCATGTTGCCGGCCGACAAGGACCTGGCGATGAGCAGGTTCGCGGCCGGGGAGACCGACGTGCTCGTCGCCACCACCGTCATCGAGGTCGGCGTGGACATCCCCAACGCGACGGTGATGGTGATCCTCGACGCCGACCGCTTCGGGATCAGCCAGCTGCACCAGCTCCGCGGTCGCGTGGGACGTGGTCAGCACCCTGGCACCTGCTTCCTGGTCACTCAGGTCGAGCCGGTGCGCGGGCAGGGCGGCGCCATGCCGGACCCGGCGATCCCGGAGTCCGTCGCCGCCCAGCCACCATCGTGGCAGCGGCTCCTCGCCGTGGCCGGGTCGACGGACGGCTTCGCGCTGGCCGAGGCCGACCTCGAGCTGCGTGGCGAGGGTGACGTGCTGGGCGCTGCGCAGAGCGGGCGTCGTCGGCGGATCCGCCTGCTGCGGCTCACCCGCGACGCCGACCTGATCGCCACGGCCCGCGACGACGCCCAGGGCCTGGTCGCGGACGACCCCGACCTGGAGGCCCACCCGCTCATGGCAGCCTGGCTGCGTGAGACCCTCGACGACGAGTCCGCGGCCTACCTCGAGCGCGGCTGACCCAGGGAGACCACGTTGACGCGCATCATCGCCGGGACGGCCGGCGGCCGCCGCATCGCCACCCCCGCAGGCTCCGGCACCCGCCCGACCAGCGACCGCGTCCGCGAGGCGATCTTCTCCCGGCTCGAGCACCTCGACGTGCTGGCGGGCGCCCACGTCCTCGACCTCTACGCCGGGTCCGGCGCGCTCGGGCTCGAGGCCGCCTCCCGCGGCGCCGCGGAGGTCCTGCTGGTCGAGCAGGACCGGGGGGCCGCCGAGGTGATCCGGCGCAACGCCGCCGACCTGCGCCTCCCCGGCGTCACGGTGCGGCGCGACACCGTCGCCCGGGTCACGGGGGCCCCGTGCCCGGGTCCCCGACGGGACCTGGTGCTGGTGGACCCGCCATACGACCTGGGGGACGAGGCGCTCGGCGCGGTGCTCGCCGCCCTGGCCACGGGGGACTGGCTCGCACCGGGCGCGGTGCTCGTGGTCGAGCGCTCCTCGCGCTCCGGCCCGCCCACCTGGCCGCCGGCGCTGACCCCCGTCGGGGACAAGAGGTACGGCGAGACGACGGTGTGGTACGCCCGGCACGACCCCGCCGCGGACGGCTAGGGTCCTGCCATGACCCAGGTCCGCCGCTGCATCTGCCCCGGCTCCTACGACCCCGTGACCCTGGGGCACGTAGACATCGTCGAGCGAGCCTCCCGGCTCTACGACGAGGTGGTCGTCGGGGTGCTCTTCAACCCCGCCAAGGCCGACTCCGGGATGTTCACCATCGACGAGCGCACGCGGCTGCTGCGGGAGTCGCTGGGGCACCTGCCCAACGTCGTGGTCGACGCCTACGGCGACGGGCTCCTCGTCGACCTGTGCACCCGCCTGGAGGTCTCGGCGATCGTCAAGGGCCTGCGGTCCGGGACCGACTTCGCCTACGAGCTGCCGATGGCGCTCATGAACACCCACCTCACGGGGATCGAGACCGTCTTCCTGCCCGGCAACCCCGCCTTCGAGCACGTGTCGTCCTCCCTGGTCAAGGAGGTATGGCGCCTCGGCGGCTACGGCCTGGACCTGGTGCCCGAGCCCGTGGCGGCGGCGCTGCGCGCGCGGACCCCCTGACGCATTTGGGGGCACCTGCCGCCGTCCGGTAGTCTTGTGCGTCGGTCTGTGCTCCGGCCGCGCCCTTCGGACGCGCCGGGCAACGCAGGCCGCTCAGCACCACCCCCTCACCCCCGACGACCCGGTTGGAGCCATGTCCCGTCTCGACCCCCGCTCGCCCCTGGTGTTCGACACCCGGGAGCTCGGCCGTCGCCCCGGGACCATGCACACCGAGCGGCGGGAGGTCGCGGCCCCCGAGGACCTCGGCACCGACGTCATCGCCGTCGCGCCGGGCAGCCCCGTGGAGCTGGACCTGCGCTACGAGTCCGTCCTGGAGGGCGTGCTCGTCAGCGGGACGGTGACGGCGACCGCGACCGGCGCCTGCGTGCGGTGCCTGGACCAGGTGACCCTCCCCGTGGAGGCGACCTTCCAGGAGCTGTTCGCCTACGCCGACCGAGCGCGCCACCACGAGGAGGTGTCCTCCGACGAGGACGACGACGTGCGCGAGCTCGAGGGGGACCTCCTCGACCTCGAGCCGGTGCTGAGGGACGCGGTGGTGCCCACGCTGCCGTTCCAGCCGGTGTGCCGGGCCGACTGCCCGGGCCTGTGCTCCCAGTGCGGAGAGCGGCTCGCCGACGACCCGGACCACCACCATGACGTGATCGACCCCCGGTGGTCGGCGCTGCAAGGTCTGACCATCAACCAAGAGAAGAGGAACTGACGTGGCTGTCCCGAAGCGGAAGATGTCGCGCTCCAACACGCGTTCGCGCCGTGCCAACTGGCGCACCACCGCCACCACCCTCACCACCTGCCCGCAGTGCCGCGCCATGAAGCAGCCGCACCTGGCGTGCCCGTCGTGCGGGACCTACAACGGCCGTCACTACGCGGTCGCGGAGCGCACCGAGCTCCAGGGCTGAGCGGGGTCGCCGAGCGCATGAGCATGACGTCACGCGCCGCGACCGGTCCCGATGGCACGCAGCAGCGGCCCGTCGGCGCCCTCGTCGACCACCTCGCGCAGGTGGTCGGAGAGCGCGTCGACGAGTCGCTGCTGCTGCGTGCGCTGACGCACCGGTCCTACGCCTACGAGCACGGCGGCCTCCCGCACAACGAGCGGCTGGAGTTCCTTGGCGACTCGGTCCTCGGCCTGGTCGTCACCGACACCCTCTACCGCCAGCACCCGCGCGAGGCCGAGGGCCAGCTGGCCAAGCTGCGCGCCGCAGTCGTCAACATGCGGGCGCTGGCCCAGGTCGGCCGCGACCTCGAGCTCGGGGCCTACCTGCTCCTCGGCCGGGGCGAGGAGAGCACCGGGGGCCGCGACAAGACCTCGATCCTCGCGGACACCACCGAGGCCGTGATCGGCGCGGTCTACCTGTCCTGCGGCATGACCTGCGCCGCCACGCTGGTCCACCACCTGCTCGACCCGCTGATGGCCTCCAGCGCCCGCCTCGGCGCCGCGCTGGACTGGAAGACCTCGCTGCAGGAGCTCACCTCCACCCTCGGGATCGGTGTCCCGGAGTACCGCCTCACCGACGAGGGACCCGACCACCTCAAGGTCTTCACCGCGCGGGCCGTGGTGGGCGAGGAGACCCTCGGCGAGGGTGTCGGGCGCTCCAAGAAGGAGGCCGAGCAGAAGGCCGCCGAGGTCGCCTGGACCGCGCTCGACGAGCGCGCTGCGGAGCCCGCCACGCCGGAGGCTGCGAGGGCCAGCACCGCGGAGGTTGCGGGGGTCAGCACGCCGGAGTCGTCGGCCTCGGCCACGCCCGAGGCGCAGGAGACCGTCGCCACCTCGCCGGACGGCACCCCCTCCGGCGACGTCCTCGAGCGGACCTGACCGCGACGTCGTGCCCGAGCTGCCCGAGGTCGAGGTGGTCCGCCGCGGCCTGGAGAGCCACGTCGTCGGCCGCCACGTCGACGCCGTCACGCTGACCGGGGTCCGGGTCGCGCGCCGGCACCTGCCCGGACCGCGCGACCTGGAGAGCCGCCTGACTGGCCAGGACGTGCTCGCCGCCGACCGCCGCGGCAAGTACCTCTGGCTCGTCGTCGGCCGCGACGAGATCCCCTCGGGGGCTCTGGTACTGCACCTCGGGATGAGCGGCCAGCTGCTGGTGCAGCCCGCCACCGCAGCGCCGCAGAAGCACCTGCACGCCACGCTGGACCTGACCGACCCCGCGACCGGGCCGGGCAGCCAGCTGCGGTTCGTCGACCAGCGCACCTTCGGCGGCCTCGCCTGGGCCGACCTGGTGCCGGACCCCGCGACGGGCCCGGGCGAGGAGGGGCGGCGGGCGTTCGGCATACCGGCCTCCATCGTGCACATCGCACCGGACCCGCTCGAGCCCGCCTTCGACCGCGCCGCCGTCGTGCGGCGGATGAAGGCGCGGCACGTGGCCGTCAAGCGCGCCCTGCTCGACCAGGGGCTGGTCAGCGGCATCGGCAACATCTATGCCGACGAGGCGCTGTGGCGCGCCGGCGTCCATGGGCTGCGCGACACCGACGCCCTCACCCGACCCGCCCTGGGCCGGATCCTCGACCACGCCGCGGACGTGATGCGAGAAGCGCTGGCGCAGGGTGGCACGTCCTTCGACGCGCTCTACGTCAACGTCAACGGCAACAGCGGCTACTTCGACCGGTCGCTCGACGCCTACGGCCGGCAGGGGCTGCCGTGCCGTCGCTGCGGGACCCCGATGCGTCGCGAGGCGTTCATGAACCGGTCCTCCCACTCCTGCCCGCGCTGCCAGCCGAGGCCTCGCGCCCCGCTTGCTGCCAGCGGTTCGCGATAGGGATCGTCACCTCACCGGACGTTCACGGAGCGTTCAGCGGCGCCGCCCCGAGGCGTCGAGCGGGACCGGTTGGCTGAGGACGCCCGCCCGGGACGCAGTCCCCGGACGACCCACCTCGTCGCGGCGACGAGATGGTCCTGACGAACCGCGAAGGACGCCTCATGGGTCACCACCACCACGACCACCCCCACGGTCACGCGCACCCCCACACCCACAGCCACGACCACGACCTGCCCGTCGGGCCCGCCGAGGACCTGCGGGTGCCGGACGCCGAGCTCGCCCCCTCCGACCTCGGGCGCCGCAACTTCCTGCGCGCCGCCGGGGTGCTGGGCGCCGGTGTGGCCGCGGCCGGGTTCGTCACCGAGCAGGGCACCGGCACCGCCGCCGCGGCCGAGCAGGAGGCGTGGCACTCCAGCCGTCGTCACGGCAAGGGCCAGCGCTGGCTCGCCGGCGACCACCACATCCACACGCAGTTCTCCTCCGACGGCAAGTACCGCGTGATCGACCACGTGCAGCACGCCAGCGCCTACGGCCTGGACTGGATGGTCATCACCGACCACGGCTCGGACCAGCACGCCAAGATCGGCGTCGACACGGTCAACCCGCTGATCCAGGCGGCCCGCAAGGAGTTCGACGACATGCTCGTCTTCCAGGGCCTGGAGTGGAACATCCCCGCCGCCGAGCACGGCACCGTCTTCGTGCACCCTGGCGCCAACGAGGTCGCGGTGCTGAAGACCTTCGAGAACTCCTTCGACGGGTCGGTCAAGAAGGCCACCGGCTCCACCCCGGCCAACGAGGCGCTCGCGCTGCAGGGCCTGGCCTACCTCGCGTCGGCCGTCGGCTCCCGCGAGGTCAAGGACGCCCTGATGCTCGCCAACCACCCGGCGCGCAAGGGCATCGACTCGCCCCACGAGATCCGCGGCTGGCGCGACGCCCCCGGCCGCATCGCCGTCGGCATGGAGGGCGCCCCCGGGCACCAGGCCGCCGGCCTGCCCAAGCCGTCCGGTCCGGGCAGCGGGCGCGGCTACTACGACAACGCGCCCGGCAAGGACAGCTTCGCGGGCTACCCGCTGGAGAGCTACCGCACCTTCGGCGGCTTCGACTGGATGACCGCCACCGTCGGCGGCCTCTGGGACAGCCTCCTCGCCGAGGGCAAGCCCTGGTGGATCACCGCCAACTCCGACAGCCACAGCGTCTACCTGGACACCGCGGTGCGCGGCGGCCCCGACAGCGACTTCGCCAAGCAGGGCTACTACGCCGACCCGGTCAACGGCCCGACGCCGGACACCGGCAGCGGCGACTACTGGCCCGGCTACTACAGCCGCACCCACGTCGGCGCCGACCGGCGTGACTACGCCTCGGTGATGCAGGGCCTGCGTGACGGCCGCGTCTGGGTCGACCACGGCCGGCTCGTGCAGGACCTGGACGTGCGGGTGCGCGCGGGTGGCCGCGAGGTCGGGCTCGGCGGGGTGCTCACCGTCAAGCGCGGGACGCAGGTCGAGCTCGTCGTGCGCATCCGCAAGCAGGCGCTGCCCAACTGGGCGCAGTTCGTCCCGCAGCTGGCCAAGGTCGACGCCATCGGCGGCATGGTGACCGGCCCGGTCGCCGACCGGGACACCTTCACCGCGCCGCAGACCCGGGTGCTGCGCAGCTGGGACGTCAGCACCGTCGGGGCCGGACAGTGGGTCGAGCTGCGCTACGGCCCGGTGACCGTCGGCGACGCCGGCGTCTACGTCCGGCTGCGCGGCTCGGACGGCAAGCGCACCGCCCCCGGCCTGCGCGGTGCCGCGGTCGACCCGGCGGGCCCGGCGATCGACGTCGAGGGCAACGCCAACCCGTGGGACGACCTGTGGTTCTACACCAACCCGATCTGGGTGCTCCCGCGCGCGTGAGCTCCCAGGACGACCCGCTGACCGACCCGGTCGAGCCCGGCCCCACCACGGTGGTGGTCGGGCTCGACCCCGTCGCCGCGACGGTCCGGGAGGCCGACCACCTCGCCGAGCACCTCGGCGAGCTGCTGACGTCGCTCGGGCACGCCACGATCGTGTCCACGCACCTCGTGCCGGGCCCCGGCGGCGCGTCGTCCCACCTGGCGCTGTCGGTGCGGTGGTGCTCCCGGCCCCCGGGGGAGCCCGAGCTGGCCGCGATCACGGACCGTCTCTGCGCACGTCTCGTGCCCGAGACCGCGGCGGCCGGCGCGGACGAGATCGGCGCGGCCACGGGGCGACCCGGGCAGTGGCGCCGCGGCTACCCCGCCCTGGCGGCGACGGCGGCCGACGTGGCCGCGCTCGCCCGCGCGGGTGCGGACGGCCGCGCCGTCGTCTACCCGGGCCGCGAGCACCTCGTCGGTGACCTCACCGTCGCCGAGCTGGTCCAGCGCAGCGCCGTCGACGCCGTCGAGGGGATCGCCGGCACCACGGTCACCGCCGCGAGCGTGGTGCGGACCCGGGACTTCGTCCGGCCCGTATGGCGCGAGGGCCGCCTCGTCCTGCCCGTGCAGCCGGCGGCCGGGGACACCGTCGTGCCCTACGAGAACCCCGCGCCGACGCCCTGCTGCGCCGACCACGCCTGACGCGGTCGGGACCGCGACGTCAGGCGCGCGTGGTGGTGCGGGTCGCGGACGGCATGGCGGGGGACGTGGCGCTCGACGTGGCGGACGCGCTCGGCGCGGCCGGGTCGAGGTAGGTCTTCCACCCGCCGGGGGGTGCCTCGCCGACGTTGAGCGCCTGCAGCCGACGGAGCACCTCGGGGTCCTGGGCCTCCATCCAGTCGCAGAGCCACCGGAAGGTCACCATCTGGACGCCGGGCATGGCGGCATACGCGTCCATCGCCTGCTCGACGGCGTTCATGTGGATGCCGCCGTTCCACTGCTCGAAGTGGTTGCCGAGGATGAAGGGCGCCCGGTTGCTGCGCAGCGACCGCTGCACGCCCTGGACCAGGGAGTCGCGGTGCTGCGCCTGGAAGCGGGGGCGGTCGGCGGGGTTGCCGCCGCTGGGGTTGGGCCCGATCTGGTTGACCATGTAGTTGTAGTCCATCGGGATGGTCGGGAACGAGCGGCCGGGGAGCGGCGCCATCGTCATCGACAGGTCCCACAGGCCCCCGGGCAGGCGGGTCGGCCAGACGTGCTGCCGCTGGTGGGAGGAGTCGTAGCGCCATCCCAGCTGGGTCGCCGCGATCTGGAGGTTGTGGTAGCCCTCCAGGCACGGCGTGCGGCCGCCGACCAGCTCCTTCTCGTAGTCGAAGGGCATGGGGGGCAGGTCCGTGAAGCGGGTGGTCGTCCGCCAGGTCGTGACGAACTTCTTGGCCTCGGCGATCTCGGCCTTCCAGTCGGCCACCGACCACCGGCTGACCCCTCGCGGGCCGCAGAAGTGGCCGTTGAAATGGGTGCCGATCTCGTGGCCCTCGAGCCAGGCCTGGCCGATGCCCTCGATGGTGCGGTGGCAGGACTGACGGGTCAGGAAGCCGATGTCGGAGCTGCCGGCCTTGCGACCCGGCGGCTGGTAGAGCGTGGCCTTGTCCTCGGGCAGGAAGTAGATCCCGGACAGGAAGAGCGTCATCTGGGCGTTGGTGCGCTGCGCCACCTGGCGGAACCGCCCGAGCTGGTTGCTCGCCAGGTTGCCGGCGCCGTCCCAGGAGATGACGACGAACTGCGGCGGCGTCTCGCCCGGCTTGAGCTTGTGGATCGGCGGCAGGCCCGGCTGCGGGCGCTGCTCGGTCGTCGAGCCGTCCCCGATGGGGACACCGAGGCCGGCCGAGGAGGCGGACGACGAGGGTGCGGCCGTCGACGTGGGGTCGGCGCCCGGCGTGCCCGACCCCGCGCCGGAGGCGCTGGTCGACGACGTGGGCTGCGTGGACCCGCTGCAGGCACCCAGGGCGGCTGCCCCGAGCGCGGCGGCACCGGTGATGACTGCCCGGCGGCTGAGCTCCATCGTTCTCCTACTGACAATGGTGGTGGGTCCACGCTACGTGGATGCACCCTGTGACCGCCGCAGCCTCGCCGTCGGTTGGGTGCACGACCTACCCTGTGCCCATGAGCCAGGACACCGTCAGGACGACCTTTTTCGTACGAGGCACGGTGCAGGGCGTGGGTTTTCGCTGGTGGACCAAGGCGCAGGCGCTCGAGCTGGGGCTGGTCGGGCACGCCCGCAACATGGACGACGGGCGGGTCGAGGTCGTGGCGCAGGGCCCGGCCGACGCCGTGGCCGAGCTCGGCCGGCGCCTCGACCCCGGCGCCGGGGAGCCGCAGCGGGACGAGGGGCTGCTCGACCGGATGACCGGCGGGGTGCGGCGCCGACCCGGCCACGTGGAGTCCTGCCAGGCCCAGTCGGGGACCCCGCGCGAGGGCGTCAGCGGGTTCGTGGAGAAGTAGCGGCTCGTCATACGACATCACCGTGGGTGAGCCGGGCTGCGCGCGCCCGGCCGCTAGAGTGACGCGCGTGTATGTCAAGCAGCTGACGATGAAGGGCTTCAAGTCCTTCGCGTCGGCGACGACCTTCCGGCTCGAGCCGGGGATCACGTGCGTCGTCGGGCCCAACGGCTCCGGCAAGTCCAACGTCGTGGACGCCCTCGCGTGGGTCATGGGGGAGCAGGGCGCCAAGAGCCTGCGCGGCGGCAAGATGGAGGACGTCATCTTCGCCGGCACCGCGGGCCGCCCCCCGCTCGGGCGCGCCGAGGTCTCGCTGACCATCGACAACTCCGACGGCGCCCTGCCGATCGACTACACCGAGGTCACCATCCGGCGGACGATGTTCCGCAACGGCGGCTCCGACTACGCCATCAATGGCACCGCCTGCCGGCTCCTCGACATCCAGGAGCTGCTGTCCGACTCCGGCATCGGCCGCGAGATGCACGTCATCGTGGGGCAGGGCCAGCTGGACACGGTGCTGCGAGCCACCCCGGAGGAGCGACGCGGCTTCATCGAGGAGGCCGCCGGCGTCCTCAAGCACCGCAAGCGCAAGGAAAAGGCCCTGCGCAAGCTGGAGCAGATGGAGGGCAACCTCCAGCGCGTCCAGGACCTCACCGGGGAGATCCGCCGCCAGCTCGGCCCGCTCGGGCGCCAGGCCGAGACGGCGCGGCGGGCCGCCACCATCCAGGCCGACGCCCGCGACGCCCGGCTGCGGCTGCTCGCCGACGACCTGGTGCAGCTCACCTCAACGCTCGAGCAGGAGGTCGCCGACGAGACCGCGCTGCTGGCGCGCCGCGCCGAGGTGGAGCAGTCGCTGCGCACCGCCCAGCAGGAGCTCGCCGCGCTGGAGGCCGGGGTCGCGGCGCTGACCCCGCAGGTCGCGGCGGCCCAGGAGCAGTGGTTCGCGCTGTCCTCGCTGCGCGACCGGATCGCCGGCACCGGCCAGCTGGCGGCCGAGCGGGCCCGGCTGCTGGCCGACGACGACGCGCCGCAGGGCGCCCCGGCGGGGCGGGACCCTCAGACCCTGCGCGCCGAGGCGGCCCAGGTGCGCACCCAGGAGCAGGCCCTCGCCGCGGAGGTCGAGCAGGTCCAGCACCGGCTGAGCGAGACCGTCGGCCGTCGCGGCGAGCTGGAGCGGGCCCACCAGGACGAGGTGGACCGGCTGGCCCGCCTCGCCCGGGCCGCCGCGGACCGGCGCGAGGGCCTCGCCCGGCTGGCCGGGCAGGTCGCGGCGCGCCGGTCGCGGATCGAGGCCGCCTCCGCCGAGCTCGGCCGGTTGGACGAGGCGATCGAGGCCTCCCAGGCGCGGGCTCAGCAGGCCGACAAGGAGTTTCGCGCCCTGGAGGTCTCCATCGCCGACCACGAGTCAGGGGAGGAGGACCTGGACGAGGCCTACGAGACCGCCGAGGCGGCCCGCGACGCCGCAGCGACCGAGGTCGCCCGGCTCCAGGACGCCGCCCGGACCGCCGAGAAGGACCGGTCCGCCGCGGAGGCCCGGGTCGAGGCGCTGCAGCTGGGGCTGCGCCGTCGCGACGGCGGCGGCGCCCTCCTCGAGAGCCGTATGCCGGGTGTCCTCGGCCCCCTCGCCACCCTCGTCACGGTCCGCAACGGCTACGAGGCGCAGCTGGCCGCGGCGCTCGGCTGGGCGTCGGACGCCGTGGCCGTCGAGGGCCTGGACGCCGCCCGGTCGGCGCTGCAGCAGCTGCGGGCGGACGACGCCGGGCAGGTCGCGCTGGTCGTCGGGGGCGCGAGCGACCCCGAGGGCACGTGGCCGGGGCTGCCCGACGGTGCGGTGTGGGCCATCGACGTGGTCGAGCAGGTGCCCCCCGGGCTGCGGCCGGCGCTGGTCCGCCTGCTGCGCCAGGTGGCGCTCGTGGGCGCCGAGGGCACCGAGGACCAGGTGACCGCGGTCGTCGCGGCCGGCGCCACGGCGGTGACCCCGGCCGGTGACGTCCACGGTCCCGGGTTCGCCCGGGGCGGGTCGGCCTCCGCACCCTCCCAGCTGGAGGTCCAGGCGGCGGTCGACGAGGCCAGGGCTGCCGTCGCGGCCGCCACGCACGCGGGGGAGCAGCTGGGGTTCGCGCTCCAGGCGGCCACCGCCCGCCTCGACGACGCCGGTCAGGGCGTCGACGCCGCCCTGGACCGCCTCAACGACAACGACGCCCAGCTCTCCGCCGTGGCCGAGCAGCTCGGGGCCCTGGCCGCCACCGCCCGGTCCGCCCGCGCCGAGGCCGAGCGCACCCAGCGCCGCGGGGGTGAGCTGCGCACCGGGATCGAGCAGGACCGGGGCGAGCTGGCCGCCCTCGAGCAGCGCCTCGCCGACGCCCAGGCCACCGCCTCCGAGGACGACGTCGAGCCCGACACCGACGAGCGAGACCGCCTCGCCGCCGCCGCCACCGCCGCGCGCGGCGAGGAGACCGAGCTCCGCCTGACCCTGCGCACCACCGAGGAGCGGGTCCGCGGCCTCGGTGGGCGGGCGGCGGGCCTCGAGCGCGCGGCCGCCCAGGAGGAGCTCGCCCGTCAGCAGGCGGCCCAGCGGCTGGCGCGCCGCCGCCGCGAGGCCGCCGTCGCCCGCGCCGTTGCCGCCGGGGCCGAGCGCGCCGTCACCGTGGTCGAGCGGCTCGTCGTCGCCGCCGCCACCCGCCGCGCCACCGCGGAGCAGGAGCGGGCGGACCGGGAGGCGGGCCTGGTCGGCATACGGTCCGACGTGGCCCGGCTGGCCGAGGAGCTGCGCGAGCTGACCGACTCGGTGCACCGCGACGAGATCGCCCGCGCCCAGCAGCGGCTGCGCATCGAGCAGCTGCAGACCCGCGCCGTGGAGGAGCTCGGGATCGAGCCGGACGTCCTGGTGGAGGAGTACGGCCCGCACCAGCCGGTGCCCGTGCTCGACCCGCCCGCACCCGCGGAGGACGACGGGTCCGCGGAGCCGCGCACCGTCCCCTACGTCCGCGACGAGCAGGAGAAGCGGCTGCGCAAGGCCGAGCGCGGACTGTCGGCGCTGGGCCGGGTCAACCCGCTGGCACTGGAGGAGTTCGCGGCGCTCGAGGAGCGGCACACCTTCCTCACCGAGCAGCTCGACGACCTCAAGAAGTCCAGGCGGGACCTGCTCGACATCGTCAAGGAGGTCGACGAGCGGGTCCAGCGGGTCTTTGCCGAAGCCTTCGAGGACACGGCTCGCGAGTTCGTGGGGGTCTTCTCGCGCCTCTTCCCCGGGGGCGAGGGCCGGCTGCTGCTCACGGACCCCGGCGACATGCTCACCACCGGGATCGAGGTCGAGGCGCGGCCGCCCGGCAAGAAGATCAAGCGCCTGTCGCTGCTGTCCGGCGGCGAGCGCTCGCTGGTCGCGGTGGCGCTGCTGGTGGCGATCTTCAAGGCCCGGCCGAGCCCGTTCTACATCATGGACGAGGTCGAGGCCGCGCTGGACGACGCCAACCTCGGCCGGCTCATCGACATCTTCGAAGAGCTGCGCGGCTCCAGCCAGCTGATCGTCATCACCCACCAGAAGCGCACGATGGAGGTCGCCGACGCGCTCTACGGCGTCACCATGCGGGGCGACGGCGTGACCACCGTGGTCTCCCAGCGGGTGCAGGACGTGGCCGGCATCGAGGAGGCTGAGCAGGGGCCGGGAGCCGACGCCGCCCAGCCTCACCCGGTTGGCGCAACGTGATCACGGTTGGGCTGCGGCCGCGCGAGTTCGCGTGCGGTGAGCCGCCGCGGCAGGGGAGACTAGGACCATGGTCGTCGTGATTCTTGGCATGCTGCTCGCCCTGGCCCTGGCCGTCGTCGTCGTCGCGCTCGTGACGATCCCGGCCGTCCGCGAGGGCGACACCCTGCTGACCGCGGAGGGTCAGGAGCGGGTCGCCGACATGCGGGAGAAGGTCGGCGCCTCCCGCTGAGGCTCCCCCCACGGGCGCAACTAGGAGCCGGGCGCCGACCTTTGCGAGGATGACGCCGTGGACACCCTCCAGGACTACCTGCTCATCGTCGTCGGCATCCTCGTGGTCGCCGTCGTCGCCATCGTCGGCCTCGTGCGCGGCCGCGGCGGCAAGACCAAGGAGGCGCCCAAGGCGCCCGCCCCCACCCGACCCGCACCTCGCCGGGACGCACCGGCCCCCACCTGGGGCGACGTGCTCGAGCCCAAGGCTCCGGCCCGGTCCGGGACCCCACCGGGCGAGGGGGAGCGTATGCCGGGCGCCGGGGCCGGTGCGACGCGCGCGGGCGACACCGCCACCACGGACGAGGGCGACCGGGCCGTACCCGCCACCGCCTCCGACACCACCCCCACCGCTACCGCCCCCGACACGGACCCCGCCGGGCTCGACCGCCACGACACCACCCTCGAGCCGGGGGACCGGGACGCCGCCCCCCTCGGCGCCGACGAGGGCCTCGACGTCGGCACCGCCCGACCCGGCTCCGCGCGCGGGCGCATGCACCAGCTGCGCTCGCGTCTCGCACGCTCCAACACCGCCTTCGGCCGCGCGCTGCTGTCGCTGCTGTCCAGCGGCAAGCTGGACGAGGAGGCCTGGGAGGAGGTCGAGGACACCCTGCTCGCCTCCGACCTCGGGGTGCAGGCCACCTCCGAGCTGGTCGCCACGCTGCGCACCCACGTCAAGGTGGACGGCACCACCGACGAGGCCGAGGCGCGCGAGTTGCTCCGCAGCGACCTGCTGACCCTGGTCGACCCCACCATGGACCGCCGCATCGCCTCTTCGCGCCGCGGCGACCGACCCGCCGTGGTCATGGTCGTCGGGGTCAACGGCACCGGCAAGACCACCACCGTGGGCAAGCTCGCCCGCGTCCTCGTCGCCGAGGACCGCGAGGTGGTCCTCGGGGCCGCGGACACCTTCCGGGCCGCCGCCGCCGACCAGCTGCAGACCTGGGGCGAGCGCGTGGGCGTCGCCACGGTGCGGTCGCACCGCGACGGCGCCGACCCCGCCTCGGTGGCCTTCGACGCCGTCAAGGCGGGCATCGAGCAGGGGGCCGACGTCGTGATCCTCGACACCGCCGGCCGGCTGCACAACAAGGTCGGCCTCATGGACGAGCTCGGCAAGATCAGGCGCGTCGTCGAGAAGACCTCCGAGGTCGACGAGGTCATCCTCGTCCTCGACGCCACCACCGGGCAGAACGGCCTGAAGCAGGCCGAGGCCTTCGCCAAGGAGGTCGCGATCACCGGCATCGCCCTCACCAAGCTCGACGGCACCGCCAAGGGCGGCATCGTCGTGGCCATCCAGCGGGCCCTCGGCGTGCCCGTCAAGCTCGTGGGCCTCGGCGAGGGCCCCGACGACCTCGCCCCCTTCGACCCCGTCGCGTTCGTCGACGCCATCGTCGCCTGAGCCGATGGTCAGCGGCCCACCCAGCGGGAGCCCGTCGCCTGGCGCGGCGGGCTCTTCGCCATACGTGACGGGCCGCAGGCCCACCCCGCGCGAGCGCGAGGACGCCCGGGGGAGAGTCATCGCGGACCTGCTGCCGGACCCGCTGCGGCTGCTCTTCGTCGGGATCAACCCCTCGCTGTGGTCCGGCGCGGTGGACGCGCACTACGCGCGGCCGGGCAACAGGTTCTGGCCGGCGCTGCACCGGGCCGGGCTGCTGCCGCGCGTCGTGGACGTGAGCGCCGGGCTGGCTCCCGCGGACCGGGTCCTGCTGGAGCACAGGGGGATCGGTATGACGAACCTCGTCGCCCGCGCCACCGCCCGAGGCGACGAGGTGACCCCCGAGGAGCTGCGGGCCGGCGTGGACCGGCTCGCGGCGCTGGTGGAGCGGCGCAGGCCGACGGTGGTGGCCTTCGCGGGGATCACGACCTACCGGATCGCGTTCGGGCGCAAGGAGGTCGAGCGGGGTCGGCAGGCCGAACCATGGCACGGCGCCGTCGTCCACGTGCTGCCCAACCCCTCCGGGCTCAACGCCCACGACACCGTCGACTCGATCGGGCTGGCGATGCGGGCCGCGGGCGCGGACGCGCGGCTCGTCCCGCCGATGGGCGGTCACCTGGGCGGGCGCCCGGCCTGAGCGGTCGGGCGGGCGCGCCGTCCGCCCCGTCACGAAGGCGTAACCGGGCAGGCCCCTCCGTTACGCACCGGAAACACGGGGGCGCCGCGCGCCGAAACGCGGCGTCGGCACAGTGATCGACATGGACGCGATCAACACCGGCGACACCGCCTGGGTCCTGGTCAGTGCCGCGCTGGTGCTGCTCATGACCCCCGGTCTCGCCTTCTTCTACGGCGGCATGGTGCGCTCCAAGAGCGTGCTCAACATGATGATGATGAGCTTCGCCGCGATGGGGATCGTCGGGGTGCTGTGGATCCTCGTCGGCTACTCGATGGCCTTCGGCGACAGCATCGGCGGCGTGCTCGGCAACCCCCTCGAGTTCGCCGGGCTCAACCACATGCTCGACCCGGCCTCGGTCGTCGGCACCGTGCCGTCGACGGTCTTCGCCGGCTTCCAGGCGGCCTTCGCGATCATCGCGGTCGCCCTGATCTCCGGCGCCATCGCCGACCGCGCGAAGTTCTCGGCGTGGTGCGTCTTCGCGGCGGTGTGGGCGCTGGTCGTCTACTTCCCGGCGGCGCACTGGGTCTTCTCCCTGGACGGCGTCGTCTCCCCGCACGGCGGGTGGATCGCCAACGGCATCAAGGCGATCGACTTCGCGGGCGGCACGGCGATCCACATCAACGCCGGCGCGGCGGCGCTCGCCCTGGCGCTGGTCCTCGGCAAGCGGCGCGGCTTCGGCAAGGACCCGATGCGGCCCCACAACCTGACGCTGGTCATGCTGGGCGCGGGGCTGCTGTGGTTCGGCTGGTTCGGCTTCAACGCGGGCTCGGCGCTGGGCGCAGGTCCCCTCGCCGGCATCGCCTGGATCAACACCCTCGGCGCCACCGCCGCCGCCATGTGCGGCTGGCTGGTCACCGAGCGCCTCCGGGACGGGCACGCCACCTCGCTCGGCGCCGCCTCCGGGGTCGTCGCGGGCCTGGTCGCCATCACCCCCGCCTGCTCGACGGTCAGCCCGGTGGGCGGGATCATCATCGGCTTCGTGGCCGGCATCGTGTGCGCCTTCGCCGTCGGCCTGAAGTTCCGGCTCGGCTTCGACGACTCCCTCGACGTCGTGGGCGTCCACCTGGTCGGCGGTCTCGTGGGCACCCTGGCCGTGGGCCTCTTCGCCACTGACGCGGTCCCGGCCAACACCGTCAACGGTCTCTTCTACGGCGGGGGGCTGGACCAGCTGTGGCGCCAGGCCGTCGGTGCGCTCGCCGTGCTCTGCTACTCCCTCGTGGTCAGTCTCGCCATCGGTGCTCTGGTGCACGTCACCATGGGCTTCCGGATCTCCGACGAGGCGGAGCTCGAGGGCGTGGACCAGGCCGAGCACGCCGAGACCGGCTACGACCTCACCCCGATCGCCATCGGCCGCCGCCCCGGCACGGCCGGCCCGCTCGCCGACGCCATCGGTGCGACCTCGCACTGGGGCCAGGGCGTGCCCACCTCCAAGGACGTGAACGCATGAAGCTCATCACCGCCATCATCAAGCCCCACATGCTCGACCCGGTCAAGGAGGCCCTGGAGGCCTTCGGCCTGGCGGGGATGACGGTCAGCGAGGCCAGCGGCTACGGCCGCCAGCGAGGCCACTCGGAGGTCTACCGGGGCGCGGAGTACACCGTCGACTTCGTCCCCAAGCTGCGCCTCGAGCTGCTGGTCGACGACCGCGACGCGCGCGACGTCATGGACCTCATCGTCCGCCAGGCCGCGACGGGCCGCATCGGCGACGGCAAGGTGTGGTCCGTCCCCGTCGAGGACGTCGTCCGGGTCCGCACCGGCGAGCGCGGGGTCGACGCGCTGTGACCGCCGATCCGCAGGCGCCGATCGACGCGCGGACGACCGTCGCGCCGTCCGCGCTGCGGGACCGCCGCCTCAGCCTGGCCGGCACCCGCCGGCACCTGGCGCGCGGGGTCGGACCGGTCCGCCGGGCCGCGGTCAGCTCCCTCACCGACGCCTCGCTGCAGCAGCTGTGGCAGGAGGCCACGCGCGGACGGGCCCTGCCCGGGGTGGCCCTCGCCGCCACGGGCAGCCTGGCCCGGGGAGACGGCGGGCCGCTGTCCGACCTGGACCTGGTGCTGCTGCACGAGGGCCGGGTCGCGGCCGGCGCTCTCGCCGCCCTCGCCGACCGGCTCTGGTACCCCCTCTGGGACAGCGGGCTCGGGCTGGACCACGCGGTGCGCTCGCTCGCCCAGTGCCGCCAGACCGCCTCCGGCGACCTCGTCGCCGCCGTCGGGCTGCTCGACCTGCGCGGCATCGCGGGCGACGCCGAGGTGGTGACGTCGGTGCGGGCGGCGCTCGCCCACGACTGGCGCGCCAAC
Source organism: Arsenicicoccus sp. oral taxon 190 (assembly GCF_001189535.1). Classification (NCBI taxonomy): domain Bacteria; kingdom Bacillati; phylum Actinomycetota; class Actinomycetes; order Micrococcales; family Intrasporangiaceae; genus Arsenicicoccus; species Arsenicicoccus sp. oral taxon 190. The sequence goes on along the minus strand of NZ_CP012070.1, from coordinate 3,204,844 downwards.
GCCCGGCGCCGGCTGCCCGAGCTGGTCGAGTCGGTGCACGCCCGGCACGAGAG